>NZ_JASFZF010000038.1:0-18647 GCF_046055765.1 Lutibacter sp.
GAAGTAATTTTGCAAGCATAATATTACTATATGGAAATAATTTCATACTATTTTTCTGATTTGTCTGAAACACAAATTAATCAATTTTCTAAACTTGAAGAATTATACAAGGAATGGAATGCTCAAATTAATGTGATTTCCAGAAAAGATATTGATGAATTATACATTCGTCATATATTACATTCATTAGGTATTGCAAAAGTGCAACCATTTAAACCAAAAACTTCTGTTTTAGATGTTGGTACTGGTGGAGGTTTTCCAGGAATTCCTTTAGCAATCCTATTTCCTGAAACTAATTTTTATTTGGTAGATTCTATTGGTAAAAAAATTAAAGTTGTAAATGAAGTTGCCAAAGCATTAGGATTAAAAAATGTGAAAGCTGAACATTTGAGAGCTGAAGCTGTAAAAGGCGAATTTGATTTTATTGTAAGTAGAGCAGTAACAAATATGGATGATTTTGTAAAATGGGTCAGAAAAAAAATTGCTAAAAAACAACACCACACGTTAAAAAATGGAATTTTATACTTAAAAGGAGGTGATTTAGCAGAGGAGTTAATAAATTTCCCTAATGCTACTCAATTTAATTTAACAGATTATTTTAAAGAAGATTTTTTCGAAACTAAAAAAGTGGTTCATATTCCTTTGAAAAAAAGATGATATGACAAATGTCACAAATCAATAAAATATTTTAAGGTAATTTTGTCTTCTATAAAATGCGTAAATTATGAGTAAAAATAAAGAGTGTTTAGTTTGTAAAAAATCATCAAATGAAACACCTGTAACGAAATTTTATTATCAAGAAAGTGAATTTTATATCTGTCCGCAACATATACCTGTATTAATTCACAACCCTCAGGAATTAGTAGGGTTGCTTCCAGATGCTGATAAACTAGAAAAAGGATAATAGAATATTTAAACATTAGTAAAAAAACTCGCCTTTTGGCGAGTTTTTTATTGTAATAATAACTATTTATTCTTCTAAAAAAGGATACCTATAATTTGTAGGAGTTACAAAAGTTTCTTTAATAGTGCGATTGCTTACCCAACGTAATAAATTCCAAACAGAGCCAGCTTTATCATTTGTTCCTGAACCTCTAGCACCACCAAATGGTTGTTGACCTACAACAGCTCCAGTTGGTTTGTCGTTAATGTAAAAGTTTCCAGCAGCATTTTCTAATTTATTGGTTGCAATATCAATCACATAACGGTCACCGCTAAAAATTGCTCCAGTTAACGCAAATTCACTTGTATTATTAACAACATCTAACATTTCTTCCCATTGTTCATCTTCATAAACAAAGATGGTCATAATTGGTCCAAATAATTCGTTTACCATTGTTTTGTACTGTGGGTTTGTAGTAACAATAATTGTTGGTTCTATAAAATACCCAACAGAATCATTATAACCACCTCCAACTATAATTTCAGCATCAGTATCTTGTTTTGCTTCTTCAATGTAACCAGATAATTTTTTAAAGGCTCTATTGTCAATTACAGCATTAATAAAGTTTGAAGTATCTTCAGGAGTTCCCATTTTAAACGATTTTACATCTTTAATTATGGTTGCTTTAATGTCTTTCCATAAGCTTTTTGGTAAATAAGCTCTTGAAGCAGCAGAACATTTTTGACCTTGGAATTCAAATGCACCTCTAGAGATTGCAGTTCCAACTTCTTGAGCGTTTGCTGAAGGATGTGCCCAAATAAAATCTTTTCCCCCAGTTTCTCCTACAATTCTAGGATATGATTTATAGGTGTCCATATTATTTCCAATGGTTTTCCAAAAACTTTTAAATACAGGTGTAGAACCCGTAAAGTGAACTCCTGTAAAATCAGGGCTTCCTAATAATACATCGGTTATCATTCCGGAATTTCCAGTTACCATATTAATAACGCCATCAGGTAAACCAGCTGCTTTAAATAATTCCATAATTACTTGTGCAGAATATACTTGAGATCTTGCAGGTTTCCAGATAACAACATTTCCCATCATTGCAGGAGCGGCAGGTAAATTACCTGCAATTGAAGTGAAGTTAAATGGTGTAATTGCGTAAACAAAACCTTCCAATGGACGGTATTCCATACGGTTCCAAATTCCTGGAGAAGATTGTGGTTGATTGTTGTAAATCTCAGTCATAAATTCTACGTTAAAACGAAAAAAGTCGATTAATTCACAAGAAGCATCAATTTCAGCTTGCATTACATTTTTAGATTGTGCAATCATAGTTGCTGCATTCATTTTATTTCGGAAAGGACCCGCTAATAAATCTGCTGCTTTTAAAAAAATTGCTGCTCTATGTTCCCAACTTGTTGCTGCCCATTTTACACGAGCTTCAGCAGCTTTTTCAACGGCTAATACAATATGTTCTTTGTCTGCAGTATGGTACTTTCCAACAACGTGTTTATGATCGTGTGGAGGATTAATATCTACAGTATTTCCAGTTCTATATTCTTTTCCGCCAATATAAAATGGAATATCAATTTGCTCATTGTACATTTTTTTGTACGTATCTAATAAAGCTTTACGTTCTGGAGTTCCCGGAGCGAATGAATTAACAGGCTCGTTAACTGCTTTTGGTACTTTGTAAAATCCTGAAGCCATTATGTTATTTTTTAAATGTTTTCTGTTTAAATTTGTGTTGCAAAGTTACAAAATAGGATTTACTTTTTTCGCAACAAACTAATACTCAATATTCAAATTTTAATAGCATGTGTACCGTTACTTTCCTCCCCTTAGAAAACAATAATTTTATTTTAACTTCCAGTAGGGATGAGCAGTCATTGAGGAAAACATTTACGCCAAAAAAATATAAAGAAAATGGCATTGAAATGTTATTTCCTAAGGATAAAATTGCTGGAGGAACTTGGGTTGGTACAAGTTCTAAAAATAGATTGATTTGCTTGCTAAATGGTGCATTTAAAAATCATATAAAAAAGAAAAAATATAAAAGAAGTAGAGGTGTTATTGCTAAAGAAATATTACAAACTTCCATAGTTAAAAAGTACATTAAAAATCTAAATTTAGAAGGAATTGAACCATTTACAATGGTAATTATTGATTGGAATGATGAGAAATTGAATTTGTATGAATTAATTTGGGATGAAACTAAAAAACACGTTACAAAGCTAGAAAATAAACCTAAAATATGGTCATCGTCTACATTGTATGAAAATGAAATGAAAGAAACACGTAAGTACTGGTTTAAAGATTGGATTGCTAATAATAAATTTAGTTCTTCAACTATTTTAAAATTTCATCATTCAGAAATTGGAGATAAAGAACAATCTATTTTAATGAAACGTTCTTATGTTGAAACAGTAAGTATTACTTCAGTAAAAAAAGAGAACAAAATTATTGAAATGCTGTATGAAGATGTGGTGCACAATAAAATAACTAAAACTAGCTTTAACCAATAACAAAAGTTAGTATAGAAACAATTATAAAACCAACGAAAGCTAAATTTCGTATTTAATTATGAATATTTGAAACCATTAGCTGAAATGTAGGGATATTTACTTTAAACGTTTTTGTAGTAGCAAAATTCACCATAGTATAAAAACCACTCATAGCACCAATTGGCGATGTTAAAAAACAGTTAGATTTATAAGTATGAATTTGCGATGGTTTTAAAATTGGCTTTTTGCCAATAACTCCAGATCCTTCAACTATTTCGGTACCATTTAATGAATCAAAAATTTTCCAATGTCTTGCCAAAAGTTGTACAGTTTCATTACTTTGGTTTTCAATACTAACTTGGTAACTAAAAGCATAATAAAGCCTATAATTTCGATAATTTATACCTTCGAAATTAGACGTTACTGAAATTTTTATACCATTTGTTACTTGTTGTACCATAGCAATTTATTGCTTGATTTTCTATCCAAAGGTAGTAATTTTTTGAATTTAAAAGTTAATTGTTAATTTTTTCAGAATTTCCAAAACCAACACCAATAACTTTAGTGTATCTACTGCCAAAGGGTTTGTGATAAACTATTACTGTGTAATCATTTTCGGTTTGATAAAAAGAGCCATTTATAGTTTTGTTATTAATTAAGCCGCTTTCTGTGAGTGTTACATATTGGTAATTGTAAAACCCTTGTTTTAATAATAATGTTGCTTCATATAGTCCAGTTTCATTATTATAATGAAGTTTATTTGTTTCGTTTAATTGCCAATTGTTGAAATTACCGTGAATATAAATATTTTCATTTTTTAAAATTTGATGACTTTTTAATGAAAAATGAACCCAACTATAATCTGCATCTGTATTACTGTTATTTCCATTTAAAGTTCTCACTATAAAATTCCCATTAACATCTGGAAATAGTGTATAAGGTAAATTTGCTCGTTCTTCATTGGTGTATAAATAGGTGTGGTACAATTCTCTACCTAATTCAACAGTAGCTATATTTAATGTTGAACTTCTAATATCTTTCGAATCGAAGTATAAAAACTCATTTCCAGCCCAAAAACTAGTTTCTTTATTGTATTTATACAAAAGTTGTTCGCCTCTGTAAAATTGTGGTTTTAAACTTGTAATTGCAGTTTGCCAGTTATTGTTTTGAAGTAAAATAGGTTTAATTTCTTCACTAGCATTATTAATTCTATAATTAGGATGATTAATTATAAATTCGACCGATTGTTTTGTGTTTATTGTTGAGATGTTTCTACTTTTATAAACAGCAACCCCAACAGTTACTTTTGGCTCATAAACTATAAAATGACGCTTAAAAATAACCTCTTCATCTTCATTTAAAACCGACAGCATGTAATTTCCTGAAATTTTAATTCTAGTGTTTTCATTTGGAATAGTTAATGTATAATTTGTATAAGGTTGCAATGTGTTAAACGAGTTTTCATAATCTCTAATTCTATCTTCAGCATAACCTTGAATAAATTCAGATTTAGAAATGTTAGAGATTCCCCAATCTATGTTGCAATACTCAATTTTATATGTATAATCTTGTTCATTGGCATTTAAATCATCAAAAGATAGATTTATTCTTTCTCCTAATTTTATAATAGGTGTATATAAATTTGAGGTGGCTGGTTTAAATACAATTGTTTTAATATAATCAGGTTCTGTATAGTTATTTTGAGAATAACTAGCTAAAAAAAATAGCACAAAATAAAGAGGTAAAAAATATTTTCTCAAGGGAATTAAATTTATATAGTTGTTGAATTAACAAAATTTATACCAAAAGGTATCAGTAAAAGTAATAAATCTAAAATTGACAGATGGTAATAATAATTGTTACATAAAAACATGATAAAAATCATAAATCCTAAGTTAGAAATTCTTATTTTTGCTCCGTTTTTAAAGACTATTAAATAAACTATAAATATGTCACAAGACATTCGAATTAAAAAAGGTTTAGATATTAAGCTAAAGGGTAACGCTGAAAAAATTACCGAAAATGCAATGTCGAGTAATGTTTTTACATTAAAGCCTGAAGATTTCCACAGTATTATCCCTAAATTATCAGTTAAAGTTGGTGTAAAGTTAAAAGCTGGAGAAGCAGTTTTTTATAATAAAACTAATGAAGATATGAAATTTCCTTCACCTGTTAGTGGAGAGGTGAAAGATATTATACGTGGTGAAAAAAGAAAAATATTAGCAATTCAAATCCAAGCTGATAGTGAACAACAATTTTTTGATTTTGGAGTAAAAGACCCAAAAATAATGAAAGCTAATGAGGTTAAAACCCATTTATTAGCAGCAGGTTGTTGGCCATTTATTATGCAAAGACCGTATGATGTAATTGCAAATCCGGAAAACGAACCAAAAGCAATTTTTATTTCTGCTTATGCAAGTGCTCCTTTAGCAGCTGATTACGATTATGTATTGGCAGGTAAAGAAAACGAGCTACAAGCCGCAGTTACTGCTTTAAGTAAATTAACTTCTGGTGAAGTTCACGTTTCTGTAGGGGAAAATTCAAATTCTTCATTGGCTAGTTTAAGTGATATTTCATTACATAAAGTTTCTGGCCCACATCCAATAGGAAATGTAGGGACTCAAATTGCACAAATAGATCCTATTAATAAAGGAGAGGTAGTTTGGACAGTTTCTCCGCAAGATTTAGTAATTATTGGTGAGTTATTATTAACTGGAAAATTTAATGCTGAACGAATAATTGCTTTAGCAGGATCTTCAGTTTCAACTCCAAAATATTATAAAACAAAAATTGGAGCATCTATATCTTCAATTGTTGAAGGAAAGCTGGCGAGAAATAATAACAGAGTTATTAGTGGGAATGTGTTAACAGGAAAAGCAGTAGATTCAAAAGGGAATCTAGATTACTATAGTAATATAGTAACAGTAATTCCCGAAGGAAATGATTATGAGTTTTTTGGTTGGACCATGCCAGTTTTTAAAAAAATATCAACAACAAGAGCATTAACTTTTTCTTGGTTATTCCCAAATAAAAAGTATGATTTAAACACAAATACAAATGGTGAACATAGAGCTTTTGTAGTTACAGGTGCTTATGAAGAAGTATTTCCTTTAGATATTTATCCAATGCAAATTTTAAAAGCTTGTATGTATAAAGATTTAGATGAAATGGAAAGTTTAGGAATGTATGAAGTTGCTCCTGAAGATTTTGCTTTGACTGAATTTATTTGTATTTCTAAACAACCACATCAAGAAATTATTAGAAAAGGCTTAGACTTAATGTTAAAAGAAATAGGATAAAATTATGGGGTTAAAAGAAAAATTACATAATATAAAAGAAAAAGGAAAAGGTAAAAAGTGGCTATCTGCTTATGCTGCTTTCCATACTTTCATGTACACACCAAATGACACAACACATTCAGGTGGTCACTTACGAGGTGCAGATGATTTAAAAAGATTAATGACGAACGTTTTAATACCACTAATTCCGATATTAATTTTTGCAATGTTTAATGTTGGATTTCAACAACATATTGCAATTAACGGTTATCAAGAAGGAATGTCATTTCTAAGTGGAGATTTTTGGACTTTTGATAACTTTTTAATTGGTGCCACTAAGTTAGTTCCACTATTAATTGTTTCGTATGTTGTTGGGTTAGGAATTGAGGTGATTTTTGCAACCATTAACAATCATGAAGTTGAAGAAGGTTATTTTGTTTCAGGAATGTTAGTTCCTTTAATTGTTCCTATTGATACTCCACTTTGGATGCTTGCTGTGGCAGTTGCTTTTGGAGTAGTGATTGGGAAAGAAGTTTTTGGAGGAACTGGTATGAATATATTAAATCCAGCATTAACTATAAGAGCTTTTTTATTTTTTGCATATCCAACTTGGATGAGCGGTGATAAAGTTTGGGTAACTGGTGCAGTTGAAAGAACTAATGAAATTGTTGCAGGTGCAAATTTGGATGCTATTTCAGGAGAAACTATTTTAGGAAGTTTAGCTCAAGGAAAAGAAATAGCTTATTCAGTTTCTGATATGTTTTTTGGTTTTATACCTGGTTCTGTAGGTGAAACCTCAACATTCTTAATATTGTTAGGTGGTTTATATTTAATATTTACCAAAGTTGGAAGTTGGAGAATAATGCTGTCTGCTGTTGTAGGTGCATTAGTAATGGGACTCATATTTAATGGTGTTATAAACGCTGGCTGGATACATGAAGGAAGTAAATTCTATAGTTTAATGAATACCGTGTTCTGGCATCACTTATTAATAGGAGGGTTAGCATTTGGTATAGTATTTATGGCAACAGATCCTGTAACAGCTTCACAAACTAATAAAGGGAAATGGATTTATGGATTTCTAATTGGATTTATCTCAATTATGATTCGTGTATTTAATCCTGCGTATCCAGAAGGTGTAATGTTGGCAATATTGTTAATGAATGTATTTGCACCTACTATAGACCATTATGTGGTTCAAGGAAATGTAAAAAGAAGATTAAAACGTTTAAAACCAAAAACAGTTTACAATGTCAAGGAATACAGAAAGTAACACATATACCGTACTGTTTGCAATAGCAATGGTACTTATTGTTGGGTCTTTATTAGCTTTTGTAGCCCAATCTTTAAAAGAAAAAATAGCTGAAAATAGACGTATAGAAAAACAACAAAATATTCTATACGCAATGGACGTTAATGAAAATGAAGAAACTAGTGTAGAATTTGTTTCTAAAGCAACTGTTGGTGAAAAATTCTCAAAATATATTATCAAACAATATGTAATAACAGGTACAGATGCTGTTGAAGATTCAAAAGCATATTTAATTGATATTAAAAAAGAGGCTGCTGCTGCAAAAGACGCAAACTATGTAAGAAGATTACCTTTATTTATTGGTAAAAAAGACAACAAGTTTTTCTATATAGTCCCAGTTCGAGGAAAAGGATTATGGGATGCAATTTGGGGATATGTAGCATTAGATAACCAATTAGTAGTTCAAGGTGTATTTTTTGACCATGCTGGTGAAACACCAGGTTTAGGGTCAAACATCAAAGAACGATTTTTTATGGATGATTTTGTTGGTGAACATATTTTAGATGGAGATACTTTTAAAGGAATTACAGTTGCAAAGGGAAATTCTGATCCTAAAAATATAAACAAAACAGATTTTGAAGTAGATGCGATTGCAGGAGCAACAATTACAGGAAATGGTTTAACAGCAATGTTAAAAAAAGACTTGCAAATGTATTTACCATATTTAAAAACTTTAAAGAAATAATTTATGGGACTTCTATCAAAAAAAGACGCTAAATTAATAACAGATCCTTTAGCCGATAATAATCCTATTACAATTCAAGTATTAGGTATTTGTTCTGCTTTAGCAATTACGGCCGAATTAAAAGCTTCAATAGTAATGGCTATTTCAGTTATGTTTGTATTAGCAATGGGTAACGTGGTTATTTCACTATTAAGAAACATTATACCATCAAAAATTAGAATTATTGTTCAGCTAATAATAGCTGCAGCCTTGGTAATTATTGTTGATCAAGTATTAAAAGCATATGCGTATGAATTATCTAAACAATTATCTGTATTTGTTGGTTTAATTATTACAAACTGTATTATTATGGGGCGTTTTGAAGCTTTTGCTTTAGCAAACGGACCATGGAGATCATTTTTAGATGGTATTGGAAACTCAGCAGGTTATGGAATTATATTAATTATAGTTGCATTCTTTAGAGAATTGTTAGGTTCAGGATCTTTACTTGGGTATAAAGTTTTGGGAGATTCAGTTGAGAAAACAGGGGTGTATGCTTATGGATATGAAAACAATGGTTTTATGTTGTTAGCACCTATGGCATTAATAACTGTGGGTTTAATAATATGGGTACAACGCTCAAGAAATACATCATTAATAGAAGATTAAAAATAGGATTGAGATGTTTTTAAAAAAAAACTTAAATATTAACAACTCAATATTCAATACTATAAAAAATGGAACATATAGAATTATTTTTTAAGTCAATATTTATAGATAATATGGTATTTGCAACATTCTTAGGAATGTGTTCGTACTTAGCAGTATCTAAAAAAGTATCAACAGCAGTTGGATTGGGAGCAGCTGTAATATTTGTAATGGCAATTACAGTCCCTTTAAACTGGTTGTTAGATACTTATATTTTAAAAGATGGTGCATTAGCTTGGCTAGGCCCAGAATATGCAGTATATGATTTAAGTTTTTTATCTTTTATCATGTTTATTGCAACTATTGCAACCATGGTACAATTAGTTGAAATTATTGTAGAGAAATTTTCTCCAGGACTATATAATTCATTAGGTATATTTTTACCACTTATTGCCGTAAACTGTGCAATTTTAGGAGGTTCATTATTTATGCAATCTCGTGAAATCCAATCATTAGGATTGGCCTTTAATTATGGAATTAGTTCAGGAATTGGCTGGTTTTTAGCAATTTTAGCCATTGCAGCAATCCGAGAAAAAATTAGATATTCAAATGTTCCTGCCCCGCTTAGAGGTCTAGGAATTACCTTTATTATTACAGGTTTAATGGCAATTGGATTTATGAGTTTTGGTGGAATGCTTACAGGAGGTGATGAAAAAGAAACTGAAGAAAAAACAGTACAAGTTAAAGTTATAAAAGAACCAATAGATTTAGCCAATAACGAAAAAGAAATACAAGAATAATGATGATATTAGCAGCAAGTACAATAGGAACCATAGTGGCAACAGTAGCTGCCTTTTTACTGTTAACATTGTTATTAGTAGCTTTGTTATTATTTGTTAAGCAAAAACTATCGCCATCTGGCCCAGTAAAGATTAAAATTAATGGGGAACGCACCATTGAAGTTCCTTCAGGAAGTTCATTATTAACAACTTTAGGAAATGCTAAAATATTTTTACCTTCAGCTTGTGGAGGTGGTGGAACCTGTATTCAATGTGAATGTCATGTGCATTCTGGTGGAGGTGAAGCATTACCTACTGAAACACCTCATTTTACACGTAAAGAATTAAAAGATGGCATTCGTTTAGCTTGTCAGGTTAAAGTAAAACAGGATATGGATATTTCTATTCCTGAAGAAGTTTTTGGAATTAAAAAATGGGAAGGAACTGTAGTTCGTAATTATAATGTAGCATCTTTTATTAAAGAATTTGTTGTTGAAATTCCTGAAGATATGGGCTATAAAGCCGGTGGATATATTCAAATTGAAATACCAGCTTGTGAAATTGATTTCAAGAATATGGATATTACTGCACATCCTGAAGAGCACGAAACTCCTGATAAATTCCAAATGGAATGGGACAAGTTTGGTTTATGGGATCTTAAAATGTCTAATAAAGAACAAGTTGAACGTGCATATTCTATGGCTTCTTACCCTGCTGAAGGAAGAGAAATTATGTTAAATGTACGTATTGCAACGCCACCCTGGGATAGAGCTAAAAATGGGTGGATGAATGTAAACCCAGGTATAGCGTCATCTTATATTTTCTCACGTAAAAAAGGTGATAAAGTTACAATATCAGGCCCTTATGGAGAATTCTTTATCAATGATTCTGATGCTGAAATGTTATATGTTGGTGGTGGTGCTGGTATGGCTCCAATGCGTTCACATTTATATCATTTATTCAATACCTTAAAAACTGGTAGAACTGTTACTTATTGGTATGGTGGACGTTCTAAACGTGAATTGTTCTATGCCGAGCATTTTTATAAATTAGAAAAAGAGTTCTCTAACTTTAGATTTTACTTAGTATTATCTGAACCAATGCCTGAAGATAATTGGGTAAATAAAAAAGATTATCTAGATACAGAAGGTGATGGATTTACAGGATTTGTACATCAAGCAGTAATTGATGAATACTTAACGAAACATGAAGCTCCTGAAGATTTAGAATTATATTTTTGTGGACCACCATTAATGAACAATGCTGTTCAAAAAATGGGTGAAGATTTTGGATTATCTGATGAAAATATTAGATTTGATGACTTTGGTGGTTAATTAGAAGACATTAAATAATTAACAATATAAAATCCGATACCCTTTGTGTCGGATTTTTTTTGAATATCGTTTAAATGAATAGAGAACTTACAAAACAAGAATTACACAATCTAGCTATGAACATAGTTGGAAAAGACTTAGAAGCTAAAGGTTATGAATTTATAGCTATAAATAGTCAATTAAAAAAACAGCCACAATTTGTATGTATTAACAAGAAAAGTCAACGTTTTTTTGTGATTGTAAAAGCCGTAGAAATTTCTGAAACCCCAATAATATATGATGTAGTTTGGATGGAAACCTTTAAAAATCATGCTCGTAAAAACAATGCTAAAGTAATTTTTGCAGGAATAGGATTAGGTGCAAGTCATGATAAAACAAAGGCCCCATTCTTGCACGATGAATATTTATTACAATATGATGGCTTACAATTATTAGATGTAGAATTAAACTAAAAAACCACGCATTTGCGTGGTTTTTTAGTTTAATAACTTTATAATTAGCTATTCAACTTTATTTTCTAATAAATCAAAGAATTGCTCTAGTTTTGGCATTAAAACAATTCGAGTTCTTCTATTACGAGCTCTACCTTCAACAGTGTCATTACTTTCTAAAGGCATATATTCACTTCTACCTGCAGCAACTAAACGGCTAGGTTTAATATTGAAATCATTTTGTAAAACTCTAATAACTGCTGTAGAACGTTTTACACTTAAATCCCAATTATCTTTAATACTAGCATTACTAATAACCTTTTTGTTGTCAGTATAACCTTCAACCATAACTTCTAAATTTGGTTGTGCACCAATAACTTCAGCTACTTTACCTAACACACTTTTAGCATCATTTGAAATAGTTGCACTTCCACTTTTAAATAATAACTTATCAGCAATTGAAATGTAAACAACTGTTTTTTCAACATTTATTTGAATATCATCATCATGTAAACCATCTTTTAAAACTTTTTTTAATTTAAATCCTAAAGCCAAGTTAATTGAATCTTTTCGGGTAATTGCCTTTTGAATATATGTAATATACTCATCTTTTTTCCCCATTTGAGCTAATGTTTCTTTAATATTATCGGAAGCGGATTTAGATAATACAGTCAAATTATCAACATATTCTAATGTTTTTTCTTTGTCTTTTCTTAAATCAACTACTTGTTGCTCAAGTGAAGATATTTTACTTTCATTCTCAATTCTACATTTCATCAAATTAGCTTTAGTATCAACTAATTCCTGATTTTTTTTATTGAAATTTCCTTCTAGTTCAGTATATTTTTTTTGTGATACACAAGAACTTAATAACACTGATGTTACAATAATTAACCCAAATATTTTTTTCATAATTTAAAATAATTTAATACGAAACAAAGTTAGAAAAAAGAAGTTTAGAATTTTATTTATTTAAAAAATTTATGAAGAATTTATGAAACTTTAAAATGATATCTTTACACAAGCTAATTTTAATAAGAAAAGAGGATGAGAAATTTGTTATTTTTAATTGTATTATTTCTATTTATTTCTTGTAATGAATCCGAAAATAAGTTAAAAATTTTAAAAGGAAATGCCATCGGAACTACATTTTCTATTCGATATTTATCAGAAAGTAATTTAACTTTTGAAGTTAAAATTGATAGCCTAATTCAAGCTATCAATAAATCAGTATCTACTTATATTCCTACTTCAGATATTTCTAAAATAAATAAAGGAGATACAACAGTTATTGTAGATCATTTTTTTAAAGAAGTATTTTTAAAATCAGAAAAGATTTACAAAGAAACAAATGGTGAATTTGATCCAACTGTGGGAATTTTAGTGAATGCTTGGGGATTTGGGCCAGAAAAACCTATTAAAAATTTAGATGCTACTAAAATTAAAGACCTATTAACTTTTGTTGGATTTAATAAAGTGAAACTTAACAATAACAACATTTCTAAATTATACCCTGAGATTTATTTTGATTTTAATGCCATTGCTAAAGGTTATTTAGTAGATGTTGTTGGGAGGTTATTTGAACAATATGGAATTGAAAACTATATGATTGAAATTGGTGGTGAAATTAGAGCAAGAGGTGTAAATCAACATGAAGAATTTTGGAGAATAGCTATTGAAAACCCAAATGAGAATGGTACGCGATCTTTTGCAATTACTATTCAATTACATAATGAATCTATGGCAACATCAGGAAATTACCGTAAATATAGAACTGATGATGATGGCAATAAATATGTACACACAATAAATGCTAAAACAGGTTACGCTACAGAAAGTAATTTATTAAGTGCATCAGTAATTTCAAAATCTGGTTGTGCAGATGCAGATGGATATGCCACAGCATTTATGGCAATGGGTTTAGAGAAATCTAAAGAATTTTTAAAAAATCACACCGAATTAAAGGTATTTTTAATCTATGCAAATGAAAAAGGAGAAATGCAAACGTACAAATCGGCTAGTTTCAACAATTAAGTTATTTGAAGCAAACAGGCAAAATTTCACCTTTTACTAAACAGTATTTTTTAACCATCTCATTAGTAAGTTTTTTAGAATAATCTATTTCATTGACTGTAAAACCAACTTTCCTTAGGCGGTTAAAATAATCTCTACCATAAATACGTACGTGATCATACTGTCCAAAATGCTTGGCACGTTCCTCAGGTAAAGTTATCGTAAAATCTTCATAAGTTTTTTCTCTATCTAATTCTTGTGGAATTTGAAAAATTCCCATTCCGTTAGGTTTTAATACCCTAAATAATTCACTCATAGCTTTTTTGTCATCTTCAATATGTTCTAAAACATGATTGCATAAAACAACATCATAGGTGTTGTTTTCAAAAGGCAAGTTGCAAATATCAGCTTTAACATCTGCAATTGGGGAATGTAAATCAGCTGTGGTATAGTCCAAATTTTCTTGCTGTTTAAAGAGTTTTAAAAAGCATTGTTCTGGTGCAATATGAAGTACTTTTTTAGGTGTTGTAAAAAAATCGGTTTCATTTTTTAAGTACAACCAAAGTAGTCTGTGGCGTTCTAATGAAAGTGTACTTGGAGATAAGGCATTTGGACGTTGTGAGCCATAACCATAAGGTAAAAAACTGCTAAAACTTTTTCCATCAATGGGGTCTGTATAAGTACTTCCTTTTAAAATGAATGAAATTAAAGGGCGTACCCAAAAGCTAACCTTAATAAGTATTGGTCTTGGAATTGTATTTAGTATAAATTTAAAGAGTCTTTTCAAGAGTTAAGTTTTAATAATCAAATTTCAAATCTTCTCTTGTAGGACAAAACGTATCAGTTAATTTACAAGTTGTTAAAGCTTTGCCGCTATGTTTTACTTCGGAAGGAATATAAACAATCATGCCAGGTTTTAGAATTATTTTCTTATCTCCAATGGTCATTTCAAGCAGCCCTTCAATTATTTGAGTTGTTTGTTCGTGGATATGAGAATGTTTAGGTAAAATAGCATTTTCTTCAATTTCCCAAAAAGCAATAGTTGAACTATTGGTATGAAAAAACCTTCCTTTAAAGCCTTTCATGACTTCTTTTTGTTCAATTTTTGAAATTTCTTTAAACATGGTTCTTTAAAATTTAAACTTATTGTTTAAACTCATCTTCTTCCTTACTTTCAATTCCTAATGCTTTATAAACGTATTTAAATGTAGAAAGTAATTCAGGTTTACCATTTATTATAGCAATATCATGCTCAAAATGAGCACTTGGCTTCCCATCTTTGGTTAAAATAGTCCAACCATCATTTAACTGATTAATTTGATGAGTTCCCATATTTACCATTGGCTCTATGGCAACTACCATTCCTTCAATAAATTTTTTACCTCTACCACGTCGACCATAATTAGGCATTTCTGGATCTTCATGCATTACACTTCCTAATCCATGACCAACTAATTCTCTCACAATACCATACCCGTGTTTTTCACAATAATTTTGAATAGCAAAACCAACATCGCCAACTCTATTTCCAATTTTAAATTCTCTTATTCCAGCATATAAACTTTCTTTGGTAATTTGTAGTAGTTTTTTAGTTTCTTCAGCAACATTTCCAACCTCAAAAGTATAAGCGTGATCACCATAAAATCCATTTTTTAAAGCACCACAGTCAATAGAAATAATATCCCCATCTTTTAATGGTTTACGATTAGGAATTCCATGAACAATTTGAGCATTTGGACTCATACATAAGGTGTTTGGGAAATCGTATAAACCTAAAAATCCTGGTATTGCGCCTTGTTCTCGTATAAAATCTTCTGCTAATTTATCTAAATATAAGGTGCTTACTCCAGGTTTTACTTCTTTAGCAAGCATTCCTAAAGTTTTAGATACAATTAATGCACTCTCTCTCATTAACTCTATTTCTTCACTAGTTTTAATTATAATCATTCAAGTATAAAATTTGTTTTGCAAAGGTACTTTAAAATAAATAATTTCTAAGCTTAGAATTCTTACAGTTTCATAAGGAAATAACAAATTTTAAAATATGACTTTTGACAGTGTTTTTGGTTGAAATCATTCGTATTTTCGCAAAATAATTTTAATAAGGAATGATGTACAAAGCAGTAACTGCTGAAGAAGCAGTAAAAGTTGTAAAATCAAACGATAGAGTTTATATTCAAGCGGCTGCATCTGCACCCCAATCTTTAATAAATGCTTTAACGGAACGACATGAAGAGTTAAGAAATGTTGAAATTTGCCACTTACACATAGAAGGAAAAACACCTTATGCAAATCCTATTTATAAGGATAGTTTTCATGTGAACTCCTTATTTATTGGGCCGAATGTTCGACATACATTAAAAGCAGGAAACGGTTCTTATACACCTGTGTTTTTAAGTGAAGTTCCTATGTTATTTAAAAGAGGAATTTTACCTGTTGATGTTGCTTTAATTCAGGTTTCAACACCTGATAAGCATGGATATTGTTCATTAGGAGTTTCCATTGAAGCAATTTTATCGGTTATTGAAAATGCAAAACATGTAATTGCTTTAATTAATAAACAGATGCCGAGAGTACTTGGAGAAGGAATTATTCATATTTCTGAATTGGATACTTTTGTAGAAGAAGATTCACCTATTCACGAATTTATTTTACCTGAACCTAATAAAATTGAAAGTAAAATTGGAGATCATATTGCAAACTTAATTGAAGATAGAAGTACGTTACAAATGGGAATTGGAAATATACCTAATGCGGTATTATCTAGATTAGGAAATCATAAAGATTTAGGATTGCATACTGAAATGTTTTCAGATGGAGTAATTGATTTAATTTTAAAAGATGTTATAAATTGTAATTATAAAGGAATTGGAAAGGGAAGAGCTTTAACTACTTTTTTAATGGGTTCAAAAAGATTATACGATTATGTAGATGATAATCCATTTATTGAAATGCGCTCATGTGATTATGTAAATGACGTACATAATATTAGAAAAAATCCAAAAATGGTAGCCATTAATTCAGCCATTCAAGTTGATATGACAGGGCAGGTTTGTGCAGATTCTATTGGAACCAGATTGTATTCGGGTGTTGGTGGGCAAATGGATTTTATTAGAGGAGCTTCTTTAAGTGAAGGTGGAAAAGCAATTATTGCAATGCCTTCAACAACTAAAAATGGAATTAGTAGAATTGTACCGTTTTTAAACAGAGGAGCAGGTGTGGTAACGACTAGAGCCCACGTACAATATATTGTTACCGAATATGGAGTAGCCAATTTGTATGGAAAAACTATAAAACAACGAGCTAATGAATTAGTGAAAATTGCGCATCCAGATCATAGAGAACAAATTGATAGAGGATTTTTTGAAGAAATGTGTTAACAAATTTTTAAAAAGCCGATATTTATAAATATCGGCTTTTTTGTTAAAAATAGGATTATAATTTAATCTTCATAAGAATGTTTATAAGGTTCTCCACTAACAATTTTTAACATATCAGCTTCAACAGTTTCTCTTGGATATTCAACAAAACGTCCTATTTCTTTTCCTTTTTTATAAAAAATAAAAGTAGGTACTCTTTCAATATTAAAACCTTCTTGTAAATTATTTGGAGTTGCTTTACTTCTGTTAACAGTAATTAACTCTAGATTATTGTAATTAAAATCAGCAGCATCTAAAATTTTATAAAAGGCAGGTGTTTGTTCTTTACTATCTCCGCACCAAGTACCCATAAAAGCTTTTATAGTTACTTTTTTTAATAGTGGTTTAAGTTTTTTAATAGTTGCTTCATCTGTAATATACTCATTATAATTGGGAGTAAACCAATTATTATAAGGTTCCTGAAGGAAATTTTCTTTATGGGCAATTCCAACTAAATTTCCAGTTGAATCTTTAACTGCTGTTGCTTCTTTCTTTTGAGCTGTGCAGCCTAAAGTTGCTATTAAAATAAGACTAAAAAATATTTTTTTCATGCGATTCAATTAAATTTCAATAAAAGTACAAAATTAAATTAAAGAATGTTGTGACATAACTTTAGGTTGAGGAATTCCCATTAATTTTAAAATTGTTGGAGCAACATCTCCTAAAATTCCATCTTTAATAGATTTTAATTCTTTATCAACTAAAATAAGTGGAACAGGATTTGTTGTGTGTGCTGTATGAGGAGTTCCATCAGGGTTTATCATGGTTTCACAGTTACCGTGATCTGCAATTATAATTGTTGTATACTCATTTTGTAAAGCTGAGTTCACTACATCTTTAACACATTTATCAACTGCTTCACAAGCTTTTATTGCTGCTTCCATAACACCAGTATGCCCAACCATATCACCATTTGCGAAGTTTAAACAAACAAAGTCAACTTCTTTTTTATTTAATTCAGGAATAATAGCATCTCTAATTTCATAAGCATTCATTTCAGGTTGCATATCATAAGTTGCAACTTTAGGTGAATTTAACAAAATTCGTTTTTCGCCTTTAAATTCTTGTTCTCTTCCACCAGAAAAGAAAAATGTAACGTGTGGATATTTTTCAGTTTCTGCTATTCTAATTTGTTTTTTCCCTGACTTTTCTAATACCTCACCAAGCGTTTCTTCTAAATTATCTGAATTATAAATTACGTTGATATTTTTAAAAGTTTCATCGTAATTCGTCATTGTATTGTAATGAAGAGGTAATGCTTTCATATCAAATTCAGGGAAATCTTTTTGCGAAAGTACTTCTGTTAATTCACGACCTCTATCTGTTCTATAATTGAAGAAAATAATAACATCATCAGCTTTAATTTGCGCTTTTGG
>NZ_JASFZF010000039.1:0-9344 GCF_046055765.1 Lutibacter sp.
ATATGAAAAATTCAGAAATTAAAATTTTATTAGTTGATGATGAACCTGACATTTTAGAAATTGTAGGTTACAATTTAAAGAGTGAAGGTTATACTGTTTATACTGCTAAAAATGGTATTGAAGCTATTGCTAAAGCTAAACAAACTACTCCTCATTTAATTATTTTAGACATTATGATGCCCGAAATGGATGGAATTGAAGCTTGTGAAAAAATAAGAGCTACAAAGGGATTAGAAAATGTTTTAATCACCTTTTTTACTGCTCGTGGCGAAGATTATTCTCAGGTTGCCGGTTTTGATGTAGGAGCTGATGATTATATTACTAAACCCATAAAGCCAAAAGTTTTAGTTAGTAAAATTAAAGCACTTTTAAGACGATTAAAAGTTAACAAAAATACACAATCTTCTGATACTATAGTTGTTGGAGATATTATTATTGACAGAGAAGAATATGTAGTTATAAAAGATGATAAAAAACTTTCACTTCCAAGAAAAGAGTTTGAATTATTCTCTTTACTAGCTTCAAAACCTGGTAAAGTTTTTAAGCGTGATGATATTTTAGATAATGTTTGGGGAAATGAAGTTGTTGTAGGCGGTAGAACTATTGATGTACATATACGTAAATTACGTGAAAAAATAGGTGATGATTATTTTAAAACAGTTAAAGGTGTAGGGTATAAATTTGTGCTAGATGAAGATTAAAAAAACATATTCTTTCGCTTTTTGGACATCCATCTACATTACTTTTATTGCATTATTTACCTTATTAATAGTAGCTTATCTCTTGTCAAATATTACTATTACGCTTAATTTTATTCTAATTTTTGTTAGTGTCATTTTTATACTAACATTTATTATTTCTCAATACAGGCTTGAAAAATTTATTTACCAGCGCTTAAAAAAAATATATGATAGTGTCTCAATTTTAGATACTTCAGATTTTAATAAAGCATCTATCACTTCTGATGTTGATAAACTCTCTAGAGAAGTCCAAAAATTTGCCGAAAATAAACAACAACAAATTAAAAGTTTAAACCTACGTGAAAGTTATAGAAGAGAATTCTTAGGAAATGTTTCTCACGAACTAAAAACACCCTTATTTACAGTTCAAGGGTATTTATTAACATTGGCTGATGGTGCAATTAATGACAAAAAAATTAGTCGTAAATATTTAGAAAGAGCCAACAAGGGAGTTGATAGACTTATTGCTATTGTAAAAGATTTAGATTTAATTTCGAAATTAGAAACAGCCGATTTACACTTAAATAAACAACCATTTAACATTATTGAGGTGATACAAAATGTATTCGATTTACTTGAAATGAAAGCTAAAAAAAGAAGTATTTCATTACTTCTTGACAAACATTATGATTGTCCAATAATGGTTATTGGTGATATTGAACGTATTGAGCAAGTACTAACAAACCTAATAGTTAACTCTATAAAATATGGTAAAATTGGTGGTACAACAGTAGTAGGTGCAGAACATTTTAAAAAAGAAAAAATACGTATTAAAGTTTTCGACAATGGTGAAGGTATTAAAAAAGAACATCAAGAAAGGTTGTTTGAACGTTTTTATAGAGTAGATCAAAGTAGATCTAGAGAGCAAGGAGGCTCTGGTTTAGGTCTTTCAATTGTGAAACATATTGTTGAAGCTCATAACGAACAAATTTTTGTAGAAAGTGAATACAAAAAAGGTTCAAGTTTTTCATTTACGCTCGAAAAGGTTGAAAAAATCTAAATGAATATTAGTTTCATTTCGCTTAAATCCTGAAAAATTAGTTAAAATTTTTAAATTATCTAGCTCAAAATTTTCCTGAGTTGCAAAAGGTGCAATTCGTTTTTTAAGCAACATTTCTGCTAAATATTCCTGTTCAAATTGACCAGGAGTTGGTATAAAAAAAGCTTTTTTACCTAAAACAGCTAAATCCATAATTGTTGAATATCCAGAACGCGCAATTACTATTTCGCTTTGATTTATTGCTTTTTCTAAATCGTTTGACAATAAATAATTAACCACTTTAAAATTGCTTGAATCTTTTATTTTATCTTTAGAAGATAAAATACCTCTTACAAAAAGTACTTTTTCTTTATAGTTTTTTAATTCAATTAGTAATTTATTCTCTAGCAAAGTTCGTTGAGGTTCAGGTCCAGAAAATATTACTAGTAATTTGTACTTAACATCTAATTTTTGATGTTTAAACCTACTTAAAACACCTAAATATTTAAGTTTAAACTTATGATTTGTTAAATGCCCTAATTCTCCTGAATAATTAGGCTTTCCATTCACATCAGGAACCCAACATTCATCAAATTTACTAATTACTTTTTGATGTATTTTTGAAGTAATCCAAGTGGTTATTCCCGAAAATACTTTCAATTGATGTGTGATATAAACTGAAGGTATTTTTTTACTCCAGACACCAAATCTATTATCAGAAATAATTCCCATAATATTTTCTTTTTCAATAAGTTGAGTAACTATTTTTCGCTCTTTTTTTACTGCTAAAATTATTGAAGGAACACTTAATATAAGTTTACATTTTAAATTTTTACCTTTTTTAGAATACTTGATATTATATGCCGGAAGTGTGTAACTTTTTAAATTAGGGAATTCTTTTTGAAGTAATAACAAAGCATTACCATCACTTGCTAAAATAGGTTCATAATTAGCCTTAACTAAGGCATCAATAATAGGTACGCAACGTGTTGCATGGCCTAATCCCCAATTTAAGGGTGCGACAAGAATTTTTTTTTACAAGTCAAAACCAATATCTGTTCTAAAATTCATGTTTTCAAAACTAATTTTTTCAATGTTTTGATACGATTGGTGTAATGCTTCCTTAAAATTATTTCCATAAGAAGTAACAGCAATAACTCTACCTCCATTGGTTACAATTTTATTATTTTTTAAAGTTGTACCAGCATGAAAAGGAATTGAATTTTCTATTGAACCTAGTCCGTTTATAATTTTTCCTTTTTCATATTCTTCAGGATAACCACCAGAAACTAACATAACTGTACAAGCGCTTTTTTCTTCAAACTCGATAGTTTTTTTGTGTAATTCATTTTTACCCGTTGCAATTAACAATTCTAAAAAATCACTTTTAACACGTGGTATTACAACTTCGGTTTCTGGATCTCCCATACGGCAATTGTATTCAATTACTTTAGGCTCATTATCAACTTTTATTATTCCGAAGAAAATAAACCCCTTGTATGGAATATTATCTTTTTGTAAACCTTCAACTGTTGGTTTTATAATGCTTTCTTCAATCTTTTGCATAAACTCGTTATTTGCAAAAGGAACTGGGGAAACCGCTCCCATACCGCCTGTATTTAAACCTACATCACCTTCACCAATACGTTTATAATCTTTTGCGTTTGGCAGGTTAACATAACTTTTACCATCGGTTAAAATAAAACAACTTAATTCTATTCCATCTAAAAATTCTTCAATTACAACTTTACTACTTGCAATTCCAAACTTTTGATTTGCTAACATTTCTTTTAGCTCGTCTTTTGATTCCTGCAAGTCATTTAAAATTAACACGCCTTTACCTGCCGCTAACCCATCAGCTTTTAGAACATAAGGAGGATTTAATGTTTCTAAAAATTGATATCCTTTTTCTAAGTTTTCAGAGGTAAAACTTTCATAAGCCGCTGTTGGAATATTATGACGTATCATAAATTTTTTAGCAAACTCTTTACTACCTTCAAGTTGAGCAGCATATTTTTGGGGTCCAATTACTGCAACATTTTTTAATTTAGCATCATTTAAAAAGAAATCATGAATTCCTTGTACTAAGGGGTCTTCGGGACCAACCACTACTAATTTAATATTATTTTGTAAAACAGTTTGTTTTATCGCACTAAAATCGGTTGGATTCACATTTATATTTAACCCAAATTGCATTGTTCCAGCATTTCCAGGGGAAATAAACAATTGATTTAATAACTTACTTTGCGCAATTTTCCAAGCTAGTGCGTGTTCTCTTCCTCCTGATCCTAGAATTAATACGTTCATTTTATCTTCCTTTACCTTTTAATACTACTGTTATTGTGCTTAAAATTACTTTAAAATCTGTCCATAAAGATAAGTTGTCTAAATAAATTAAATCATATTTAGCCCTTTTTAACATTTGCTCTAAATTATCGGCATATCCGTATCTTATTTGTCCAAGAGATGTAATTCCTGGTTTAAGTTGTTGTATTTCCTTATATTTTGGTAAGTGAGTTATAATTTCATCTAAAAAAAATTGGCGTTCAGGTCTTGGACCTACAATACTCATTTCACCTTTTAACACATTAAAAAATTGAGGGAATTCATCTATCCTATATTTTCTAATAAACTTTCCAAACTTAGTAATTCGTGCTGATTCGTCTTTAGATAATAATGGGTCATTTAAAGGAGCTTTTCCTTTCATACTTTTAAATTTATAAATATGAAAAGGTTTTCCATTTTTTCCAATTCGTTCTTGTTTAAAAAATAAGTTTTCTCCAGATTCTAGATAAATTAAAATTGCAACAATTGGTAAAAGCCAACTTAGTACTAAAATTAGTATGAGCACTGAAAATACAATATCGACAATTCTTTTCGGAAATATGTACGACTTATTTTTCAATTAAAATGACTAAAGTATTTGTTCTAAAATCTTTTCTGTTATCACATACGTTGGTAATACTCCGGTTGTTCCCAAACCTCCTGAAGCTAAAGTACTCCCTGTTTCTAATGGGTTGTCTGACGCATAATATGCATACCTAACTTTCACTTTACTAGAAATGTTTCCTCTAATTTTAGAGGCTGCTTGTATTGCTTTTTGATAATGTGCTCCTTCCATTTCTAATCCTATAACTTTCCAAGTAGAATCATGAAAAAATCCTAAAATATCTTTATTTTGAAGTGACGTTCCTAAAACTGTAACCATAGTTCCTGTAGAAACATGAACACCACATCCTTCAAACATTCTCTTTTTTAATTGATTTTTGAACGGGTAATTATCTGCTGTTCCTTCAAAAATATGAGATGAAGGAATCATAATATCTCCTTTACCACCTTCTAAAATGCCTGCCTTTCCCATAATTGAAACAGACTCAACATTTAAATGGTACTTTTTATTCTTACCACAAATGTATGGTTTTAAAAGCTCATCCATAGTTTCATAGGCTTGTTCACCAAACGCATAATCCATCACAATTAAAACAGGTTTTTCATCATTTTCAAGGTTA
The DNA here is from genome assembly GCF_046055765.1 of Lutibacter sp. Classification (GTDB taxonomy): domain Bacteria; phylum Bacteroidota; class Bacteroidia; order Flavobacteriales; family Flavobacteriaceae; genus Lutibacter. The sequence goes on from NZ_JASFZF010000039.1 coordinate 5,229, forward strand.
TGATCAAAAGAATATTGAGTTTTACTCATATCAATTTTCTCGGTATCAATAATTTGTACATTTATATTGGTTCCTGAAGTATCTTTAATAAATGTTAACCCATTTTCAGCAGCATAATTCATTACTTCTTTACGTAAATCTTCATTTTTATCATCACTTAATAATTCAAATAATGAAATGGTATCGTTATTTTTAATTTGTTTTGGTAAAACTATTGGCGCATAAATAGAGTTCATTACACTGTGCATATTTGCACTAATAATATGAATTGGTCTATTTATTAATTTTTGATCGTTTAATACATCTTTAATGTTGGTTGCCCAAACTTCTCCATAAATATGATGTCCAATTCTTTCTCTAAGTATTGGACTAAAATTAATGGCTCTTTTTAAACTATGAACTTTTTCATTAATGGCAATATGCCCTAACCAATATATAACTTGAAAAAAACGATCTGGATTATTTTTTTCTCCTAATTCTTCATGTATATTTTGAGTTTCTTCAAAAGTTCTACCTAAAATACTTGCCATATGCGCTAACATAATATCTCTACCATCTCTTGTTAACGTTCTATTATGCAACACTGTATCTTCTATTTTTTTCCATTCTCTAATAGTTTCACCTTCATCGGTTACTAAAACTTTATTTGCAATTTTATAAGATTCTACAAACAAAAAAGTTAAGTGTGTTAGAATATCATAAATTTCAGACCTTCCACGAGTTACTTCAATGTTCATTTGATCTTTATCAATTCTAAAACAAGTTCTTCTACGTTTAGGTGGTATAATTGGTTTAAAATGAGAGTTTGAATATCCTTCATCTGCAGTTAAATTAATGTATCTACACTCTTCAATTCCAGCGGGTAAACGTTCAATAACATAAATTAACCCATTTAATTCTACTTTTTCTTCAGCAATAGAACCATAAATTTCTGGTCTTAATACTAGTAATGATTCACGTAAAGCATCTCCTGAAATTCCCATTGGTTTATAAAAACCTCTGGTAAATAAGTGACGCATTGATATATATAAACGCTCTATAGCTTTTGATGATTCTTGAGCGCGTGTTCTTCCTTGAATTTTTGAATGTGACATAGGTTATTTTTGGGTTTCAAAGATACAACTTATCTGTTTATTAGCATATTTGTTAAATTGTGTTATCATTAAACTTTTATTTTTTTAATATCGAATTGTATTTGTCTAAATTATTTAAAATTGAAACTGCTTCTTTAATAGTTGAATCAAATACCGATTTTTGCATATAAACTCCTTCATCATAATAATAACGTTTTACAATTTCTTCTGTTAATTTATGAAGTATTTCTTCTTTATTTTTATCTAGTTCTTTTAATTTTTCTAGCTGAATATTCTTTAATAGTTCCGTATATATTTTGTCTAAATTACCGTTTAAGTTTTCTGAAACAGCTTTTTGCTTTGCTTTTTTAAATTCAACTTCAGTCTTCGTTTCAAAAGCTTTATTGTTTTTTGTTAAATACACTTTTAGAGAATTAAAAATACCCTTATTTAATTTAAATTTTGAAGGGGCTGCTATCGATTTATTTTCATAAAAATAGTTGGTGACAAAATTAAAAAATGCCTCAGATTGTAATAGTTCTTCTGTAGTTTTAGTGGTTATTGGTTTTTTAATTTTTATGTCTGGTGAAATTCCACCGCCACCATAAACAATTCTACCAATTGCTGTTTTATACATTTCTCTGCCTGCATCGGAAAATTTTGGAATATTTCCTTTATCATCTCTATTTGTATAATCTAATTCTTGAATACATCTTCCGCTTGGGGTATAATATTTAGAAATGGTGATTTTCATTTGTGTACCGTAGGAAAGTTCTCTGTAACGTTGCACTAAACCTTTTCCAAAAGAGCGTTCTCCAACAATAACTGCTCTATCATAATCTTGTAATGAACCCGCTAAAATTTCGGATGCTGAAGCTGAACGATTATTAACAAGTATTGTAATTGGAATTTCTAAATCTAATGGTTCATTTCTAGTTTTAAAAGTATCGCTCCATTTATCAATTTTAGCTTTTGTTGTTACCACAATTTTATCTTTTGGAATAAAAAAATTAGTGATTTTTACAGCTTCCATTAATAAACCTCCAGGATTATTTCTAACATCAATAATTAGTTTTTTCATTCCTTCTTCTTTCAATTCTAAAAAAGCTTTTTTAACTTCGGAAGCTGCTTTTTCATTAAATTTAGTAAAAGAAATGTAACCAACCTCAGCAGCTAACATTGTATAGTAAGGCACCGGGTTTATTTCTATTTTTTTACGAATTATTTCTAATTCGATTTTTTTATTTTGACGTTCTATTTGAAGTTTTACGTTGGTTTTTGGCAATCCGTTTAATAAAGTTGAGATACCTTTCCCTTCAAAATCTTTTACAATAACATCATTTATACGTAAAATTTTATCTCCTGTTTTAATTCCAGATTTTTCGGCAGGAGAATTTTTAAAAATTTCGCGAATGACAAGTGTTTTATTTTTATAGTTTGTTATTATTCCAATTCCCCCATATTCACCCGCTTGTTGAATTCTAGCACCTTCAACTCCTTGCTCATCGTAATAACGCGTATAAGGATCTAAATTTTTAAGCATATAGTTAATTGCATTGTTAGTGAGTTTTGCAGGGTTCACCTCATCTATATAATACATATTTAACTCTTTAAACAATGTAGTATAAATATCTATTTGTTTTGCTATTTCAAAAAAATTAGATTGAAATCCAATAGAAACCAATACAGAAACACTTAGAAAAATACCTATTCCTATTTTTTTAATTTTGCTCATTTTCGGTAATTTTAAATAAAAACGTATCACACAGCTTTATAATTGATTGTTCTAAATCATTTAAACTTAGCTCTTTATTTCCCATATAAATAAACATAAATACATATTGTTTATTTAAATTTTTAGCAAATAGGTGTTTATTTTTTCTATAAACTTCTCGTAGTAATCTTTTAATTCTATTTCTATTCACCGCTAATTTTACAGCACGTTTTGGAACTGTAAACCCCACTTTTATTGGAAATTGAGAATCATGTTCTTTTTCTAAATAAATTAATTGAAGAGGAAACGATTTTACACGACTACCTTCTGCAAATAATTGCTCAATTATTGTTTTACTTTTTAGTTTTTCTTCTTTTCCTAAGGTAAATCTCATTTAAAAAATGCCTAAAGTTATAAATTGCCTAGAATGCCTAGAGTCTTAATTTTTTTCCAATAGCTGTGAAAATAGCTAATATTTCATTCGCCTCAGTTAAAATATATTGAGTTTTTTGAAGTTCTATAAAGTTTAAATCTATAATAATCTCTAACCAATATACTGTTTCACTTGCTTCACTTTCACAAATTTTAATTTTATTCTTAAAATCTGCTTTACTTCTTGATCTGTTTGCTTCTCTATAATTTGCTCCTATACTTGTTCCAGATTTTGTAATTTGGTTTTTTAGTACTTTCCCTTCAGCAGAATTTGGTAAAGAAATGGATAGTTTAATAATACGAAGTGCAAATCTCTTAGTTCTGTTTTCTAATTGTTTACTAAATTCTTTATTATCCATTAAAAAAATTACTTTACTAAGTGTTTAGGCACTTTTTACTTTAGCTCACTTTAAGTACTTATATAGGTAACACAAATGTAATGAATAAAAGATTTTAAAAAATCAATTGGTAAAGACTTTAATTCTTAAATTTGTAAAAAAATATAAAACATATATTTATGTCTCAAGATTTATATCAAGCTCCGGATTATTATCAATTAGATGAATTACTAACTGAAGAGCATATATTAGTGCGAGATGCAGCTCGCGAATGGGTAAAACGTGAAGTTTCACCTATCATTGAAAAAGCAGCACAAGATGCTAAATTTCCAACATCAATTGTTTCTGGCTTGGCTGAAATTGGTGCTTTTGGACCTTATATTCCTGAAGAATATGGAGGTGCTGGATTGGACCAAATGAGTTACGGATTAATTATGCAAGAAATTGAAAGAGGAGATTCTGGTGTTCGTTCAACAGCATCGGTACAATCTTCTTTAGTAATGTATCCTATTTGGAAATTTGGAAGTGAAGCTCAAAAGCAAAAATACTTACCAAAATT
>NZ_JASFZF010000040.1:0-146835 GCF_046055765.1 Lutibacter sp.
TATAACTGCAACTGTGCAAAATTCTTGTGGACAAACTGCACCGTTTACAAAAAATATTAATATTGGTGCACCTTCTTTTGCAAATGTTTATATAACAGGAGACTCAGTAATTTGTGGTAATCAAACAAAAACATATAGTGTAAATATACCCTCTCACCCTTGTATTGGAACAATTAATTGGAGTGTTTCTTCTAACTTACAAATAATTTCACAAAACTACAATACCATTACAATTGCTCCAAGCACAACAAATTTAGAAAATGCTGGGCTTATTAGTGTTAGTATTCCTAATTCAAGTTTTGAACCTACCAAAGGTATTTTGGTAGGTTTGCCTAGCCATACAAATGGATTAACCATTCAAAAAATAGGCTCTTATAATTTATATATAGGACAATGGACAAAATTAAAGGCTAATTATTCTGTAGTAGTATATGATGTTAATGAACCTTTTAATTTTACTTTTGAATGGCTAATACCTAATAGTCAAGTTAGAAATTACAGTGATTCTGCTTATAAAGATGTTAAACCATATCAAAGTGGGCAATTAAACATTGGAGTTAAAGCAATTAATGAATGTGGTTGTAGCGATTGGAAATATAGATTGTTTGATGTACTTCCAAGTACAACTGGAGGAGGAACTGAATTGGTTCCTGTAAATTAAATAAGGAATTCGGGCTAATCAAGAAAACAGCAGTTAAGTGTCAAATTTTAAGTTTGGTATTTAACTGCTTTATTTTAACCAACGTAAGTATAGAATAATTAATTAAAATTGGCTTAAAACTCTGTTTTTATATACGGAAATTACTGGATTTCGATACTAAATTCTTTCAGAATTTCACGTAACCTGATGTAATTTTATAGTAATGCGTAACAGATTATAATAATTTATTTTTATAAAGTAATTCTATAACTTCTTTATAATCAAAGGATAATTTTAGTTTTATAGCTTCATGATAAGAGAACCAATTATAAGCTAAAACTTCGAGTTCTTGTATTTTAATTTCGCCGTTCCATTCTCCTAAAAAGCGATAGTAATTTCTGTTTTGCCAAACACCAGTTTTTAAAATTGCTGATGGTGTAAAATTTAAATTACATTCTTCTTTTACTTCTCTGATTACATTTTGCTCGGCAGTTTCATTTGGTTCGGCTCTTCCACCAGGGCAACCCCAAAATTCAGGATAGTTTTTTGTGTAATGAGAACGTTGAAGTAACAGTATTTTTTTATTTTGTAAAATAATTCCCGATGCAGCTAAAATCATAAAGAATTTTAATTTTTAATAATACCTAATGTTGCAGTAGCACCAGTTGGAAGGTTCCATTCTTTTGCTGAAATTAAATTTCCTTTATCATCATATACTCTTAATTCTGCAGTATTTGGCCCTGAAAATCCTTGGTTTAAAGCTTGAAAATCAATTCTATTATAACCTTTTTCTAAGTTAATATAGTACACATAATAATTACTTTTTAAGCCAATATTATCACTTATAATTTTTTCATTTAAATACAATCTAATTCTATCACCATCAACATAACTATGATCTCGGCATTCAATTCTCACAGTTTCAGTACTACTATTAACAGTTCCTAAGCTTAAATTACTCTCTAATCTTTTATGAGTTACATCTTTACCTTTCCAATATTTTTTACCAATAATATCCTGGTCTTCAGGCAGTTCTTCTAATAAAAAATTATGGTTTTTAGATTTATTTTGCTCTAAATTTTTATCAATAGCGGCAGTATTTAGCTTTTTATCAATTTGAAGTTTGAAGTTTGAGTTAGGTGTTACTTTAGTTGTAGCTTTAAGTTTGTAATTACCTGTAGTTGAAATTTCACTAATTATGCTCTTTTCCTTTATAATAGTTTTAGTTGTATCACTTTGAGAAAATGAAGTTGCTGAACTAAAACTAATTAGTAAAATTATAAAAAGTGATTTTAACGATGTATTCATTGTAATATTTAAATTCTATATCCTCAAAAAAAATGCCAACTCTTAAAAAGTAGTTTTTTTATATGGTAAAAATAACAAAAAAAGCCTCAATACTAATTGAGGCTTTTTATTAATTGTTTGTTAAACTATTTTTTGAACTAATTTTATTTTACCATTTGAAAACTTCGTTTTATAAAGTTTGTTAATTCTTCACCTTGTAATAATCCTTGAGATAGTTTTGCTAAATCAAAAGCTTGTTGAATTAAACGGTCTTGTTTCTTTTTAGTTTTGGTATTTAAAATCTCACCAACTAAATCATTATTTGTATTAATTACCAAGTTGTACATTTCAGGGAAATTACCCATTCCCATCATTCCACCACCACCTGTAGCTTGCATTTCTTTCATTCTACGCATAAACTCAGGTTGTGTTATAATAAATGGATTAGCTTTAGAATCCATAGCTTCTAATTGAACTGTATAAGTTTCTTTAGGAATTACTTTTTCAATTATTGGTTTTAAAGTTTCTTTTTCTTTATCAGAAAGTTTACTGATTTTATCTTCATCCTTTTTTATCAAATTATCAATATGATCTGAATCAACTCTAACAAATTGAATGTTTTCTTTACTTCCTTCTAATTTTTGAATGAAATGAGAAACAATAGGAGAATCTAATAATAATACTTCATATCCTTTTTCTTTGGCAGCATCAATATAGCTATGTTGTGCTTTTTCATCAGAAGCGTAAAGGATTACTAATTTATCATCTTTATCTGTTTGAATTGGTTTAATTTTTTCTTCTAATTCAGAAAAAGTAAAATATTGCTTGTCAACTGTTGGGTATAGTGCAAATTTGTCAGATTTTTCGAAGAATTTTTCTTCAGAAAGCATTCCGTACTCAATAATAATTTTAATATCGTCCCATTTTTCTTCAAATGCTTTACGGTCATTTTTGAAAAGACTAATTAGTTTATCAGCTACTTTACGTGTAATGTAACTTGCTATTTTTTTAACAGCACCATCAGCTTGTAAATAAGAACGAGAAACGTTTAAAGGAATATCTGGAGAATCAATTACACCGCGTAACATTTGTAAAAAATCAGGTACAATTCCTTCAACATTATCGGTCACAAATACCTGGTTTTGATATAGTTGAATTCTATCTTTTTGAGGATCTATATTATTCTTTAATACAGGAAAATATAAAATACCGGTTAAATTAAACGGATAATCAACATTTAAATGGATGTTGAATAAAGGCTCTTCAAATTGCATTGGGTACAATTCACGATAAAAAGCTTTGTAATCTCCATCTTTTAAATCGGTTGGACTTTTTGTCCAAGCTGGATTAGGGTTGTTTACAATATTATCAACCGTAATTTCTTCAGCTTTAGCATCTTTAGGTGCGTCATCAGCTAAAGGTAATGTTTCTGTGCGTGTTCCAAATTTAATTGGAATTGGCATAAACTTGTTGTATTTATTTAAAAGTTCGGTGATTTTAGCGTCTTCTAAAAATTCGGTAGAATCGTCATCAATATGCAATACTATTTCAGTCCCTCTTTTAGTTCTATCAGTTTCTTCTAAAGTATATTGTGGACTTCCATCACATTCCCAACGAACAGCTTTTGAATCTTTAGCAAAAGATTTTGTAAAAATTTCAACTTTACCAGCTACCATAAATGAAGAATAGAAACCTAAGCCAAAATGGCCAATAATTCCAGTCTCAGTATCTTTATATTTTTCAACAAATTCTTCAGCGCCAGAAAAAGCCACTTGATTAATGTATTTTTCAACCTCTTCACCTGTCATACCAACACCTTGGTCAATAATTCGAATTTCTTTTTTCTCCTTATCAACAATAACTTCAATAATAGGGTTTCCTATATCGCCTTTAACTTCTCCTAAAGTGGATAAGTGTTTTAATTTTAAAGTTGCATCAGTTGCATTTGAAATTAATTCACGTAAAAATATTTCGTGGTCAGAATACAAGAATTTTTTTATAATGGGAAAAATATTTTCAGCTGTTACATTTATATTTCCAGTTGCCATATATCTAATTTTTTTAATTTAATTTTATGGTTTTTAATAGTCAAAAAAAATACCAAACTTATTTTTGTGCCATTATGACATAAATTTTTAATTGATTATTTTTAAAATCTTAATTTATACTGATGAAAAAAGACGATTTTATTTTAGTTGATGGTTTTAAACATATTAGACATATTCAAGAAAGTTATCCTGAGAATGAAATGATAAAAAGGTCTAACAGTTATTTTAAATTTATGAATAAACGTAGATCTGTGAGGCATTTTTCAAATAAACCAGTTCCGAAAGAAATAATTGAAAATATTATAAAATCGGCTTCAACTGCACCTTCGGGTGCAAACAAACAACCTTGGACATTTTGTATTGTTGAAAGTTTAAAAATAAAGCAACAAATTAGAACTGCAGCGGAAGAAGAAGAACGTAAAAGTTATAATAATAGAATGAGTGATGAATGGTTGGATGATTTAAAACATTTAGGTACTGATGCTGATAAACCATTTTTAGAAATTGCACCCTATTTAATTATAGTATTTAAACGACCTTATGAAATTAATAGTGATGGGACAAAGCATCAAAATTATTATGTCAATGAGTCGGTTGGTTTAGCTTGTGGTTTTTTAATTTCGGCAATTCATAATGCAGGGTTAGTAACATTAACACATACACCTAGCCCAATGCGATTTTTAGAAAAAATATTAGATAGGCCAACTAACGAAAGAGCATTTTTGTTGTTGCCAGTAGGCTATGAAGCTGAAAAAGCTTATGTACCAGATATTCAACGAAAATCTATTGATAAAATAATGAATATTTATTAAAAAAAAGTAGCTTAAAGCTGTTTCTAACCATTAATATTGCTCACAAAGCAAATGTAATACAGATTCTTTAATAGTATTGGTTGAGTTAATTTAATAAATGCTTCCATAAATATACCAAAATATCGAAGTTTAGTTTTCTAATAAAATATAAAATGAATTAATTTAAATTTTACTAAATTTATAAAAACAATTAGAACTAATAGTAATTCAAAAGGATTGCTGTAACTATTATAGTTGTAAATACATTCTAATTTTAGTATGTTTGAAACAAATAATAAAATAATAATAATAATATATGTATAATTCGAAGATAACTGGACTTGGTTTTTATGTTCCTGATACTGTTGTAACAAATGATGATTTGTCAAAAATGATGGCTACAAATGATGAATGGATTCAGGAAAGAACTGGGATAAAGGAGAGAAGGTGGATAAAAGATGGGAGTGAGGATACCTCCGCTGTTATGGGAGCTAAAGCATCTCGAATTGCTATTGAAAGAGCTGGATTAACAAAAGATGATATTGATTTTATTGTGTTTGCAACACTAAGCCCTGATTATTATTTTCCGGGATGCGGAGTACAATTACAAGAAATGTTAGATTTAAGAACTGTTGGTGCATTAGATGTTAGAAACCAATGTTCTGGATTTATTTACGCAATGTCTGTAGCCGATCAGTTTATTAAAACAGGGATGTATAAAAATGTATTGGTTGTTGGTGCTGAATTTCACTCTGGAGGTTTAGATAAAACTACACGAGGTAGAGGTGTTTCAGTAATTTTTGGAGATGGAGCAGGAGCAGCAGTACTGTCAAGAACAGAAGATAATACAAAAGGTATTTTATCTACTCATTTACATTCTGAAGGAAAACATGCAAAAGAATTAATAGTAGAATCTCCTAGTATTAAACATTGGGTACCTGCATTAATTGCTGAAAATGATGAAAATGATGAATCGTATTACCCTTATATGAATGGTACATTTGTATTTAAGCATGCGGTGGTTCGTTTTTCTGAAGCAATTATAGAAGGGTTAAAAACTAATAATTTAGATGCTTCAGATATTGATATGCTAATTCCACATCAAGCTAATTTACGTATTTCTCAATTTGTACAAAGGAAATTTAAATTAACGGATGATCAGATTTACAATAACATAATGAAGTATGGTAACACAACTGCTGCTTCTATTGTAATTGCATTAACAGAAGCTTGGGAGAAAGGGAAAGTTAAAGATAATGATCTAGTTGTGTTAGCAGCTTTTGGTAGTGGATTTACTTGGGGAAGCATAATTATTCGTTGGTAAATAACTTTATTTATATTAAAATATAAAAGCCCCAAAAATGCAAGTTTTGAGGCTTTTTTAAAGGCTTTTTTTAAATTTATAAAATTTAATAATGAGAACCCTTAATGATTTCTTTATTGTATAGACGAGATTTTTATAGTTTTGTTACACGTATTATGTTAAAAATTAGTTAATTAAATAATTTTAGATAAATCCACCACTTCCTTGAGCTTCATTATTATCTCTTGATTTACGTCTTTTGGCTTTGTTTTCCCCCCCACCAAAACGGTACATAAAACCAACATAAGCAGTTCTACTTTCCCAGTTAAATTGTCCATTAAATGGATATGGATTTTCAGATTCGAATTTAAATTTCATACCTTCAAAAATATCATTAACTCTAAAGCTTACCGTTCCTTTTCCTTTTAAGACATTTAAACTTGCGCCAGTATTTATCATCCACATTGGATCTACTTTAAATTGTATAGATTCTCCACCACCTCTATACATTGCAAATAATTGAAAACGTAAGTTTTTAGTTGCTTTAAAGTTATTGCTTACTCTAAAATTTAGTGAATTATTTGTAATTTCAAGTTGTTCTCCATTTGCAATGCCACTTTCTTTTTGAGTATATAAATCAAAGCTTGCATTCACTCTCCACCAGTTTGCAAACTTATGATTGCTAGATAATTCAACACCATAACGGTTATTGCTTTCTGTATTTGAGTATGATATTTCAACATTGTTTTCATCAAATGGATCTTTATTTAAAACGCGTGTAATATTATCATTTACTCTTCTGTAAAAAGTTCCAAAAGTAAAAGTACCTTTTTTGTATTGTCTCGTGTAGTTTAACTCAAATGAATTTGTAAACTGAGGTTTTAAATTAGGATTACCCACAGATGTTATTTGAGGTGTACTCCACTCTCTAATTGGGTTTACTTGGCTAATTGAAGGTCTATCAACTCTTCGGCTATAACTTAATTGGTACTGATTTTTTTCAGAAGGATTATATGTAAAAAATGCTGAAGGATATACAGAAAATATTTCATCAGAATAATTAGCTGTTTCTAATCCTTTTGTAAAAGTACCTTCAACTTCATATTGTTCAAACCGAGCTCCTAACTGCATAGATAATTTATCAATTTTTTGATTGAAGTTTACATAACCAGAATAAATATTTCTGTCATAACTAAATGAAGAATTATCGATATCAAATTGTGTAGTAACTCTATTGTTTTTTGTATCGTTTACTCTAAATTCAGCACCTAATTCTAATTTTGAATTTTCTGAAATAGGATTTGTGTAATCTATATTTAATAAAGTATTGCTTCTATCATTTATAATAACATCATTATAATTTAAATAAAGATTTGAAGGGTTTAAAGTTTCATTGTAAAAAGCATTTTCTGGAGCATCTGAATTTGAAAAATTAGCTTCTAATTCTAAATTGTGACCTTTCTTTTCAAAATCTAAAGTGTAATTAAAATTATAAGTTTCAGAATTAGTTTCACCTTCAACAAGCATTGGACTATTTGTATCTAAAGTAGTTCCGTATGATACTTTTGTGTTTCCATTAAAGGTTTTATTTGATTTATTTTGGATAGTATAAAATGAGAATGTATTTTTATCGTTTAGATATACGTCAGTACCAATTTTTAGAAGGTGAGAAGTTCTGTCTTCTAAAAATAAAAAATCTTGAATATTGTTATTATCAGTTCTGGTAACCTTTCCATAGTTTTCACTTTTCCCATCATTTAAGCCATAATTAGCAAAAAAATTTATTTTTCCTGTTCTTAAATTCATATCTAAAGAACCATTAAATCTATTATTTTCACCCATAGTAAGCCCAGTGTTTACAGAACCATTGAATCCTAAATTTGCATTTTTATGTAATACAATGTTTATAATCCCACTCATACCTTCAGGGTTGTATTTTGCTGAAGGATTTGTAATTAATTCAATACTTTTTATTGAAGTAGATGGTATTTGTTTTAATAGCTGTGAAGCATCAATGTTTGTTGGCTTTCCATCAACAAGTACACGTACATTTTCATTTCCTCGTAAACTTATATTTCCAGTTTGACTATCAACAGATACAGATTGTACATTGTTTAATAATTCAGAAGCAGTTGTACCAGCCGAAGTTAAATCTTTTCCAACATTTATTACTTTTCTGTCAATTTTTTGTGTTACTGTTGATGTTTCCGCAATAATAACAACCTCATCTAATTTTGAGGTTTCTTCTTTTAAAAGAATTGTACCTAAATCAATTCTAGAATTTCCTCTTGTAATTGTAATTAGTTGTTGCTCTGTTTTATAACCTATAAATTGAATTTCAATACTATTTTTACCTTCCGGTATATTTTTTATATTAAAATTTCCATGATTATCTGTAATTCCTCCTGTACTAATTTTATTGGTTGCATCTTTAATAATGATACTTACATATGGTAAAGCCTCATTTGAAGTAGCATCAATTACTTTCCCAAAAACTACTCCAGTTTTTAAATTGTTGTTTGAAGGAAGTTGTGCTGAAATGGTTATTGAAAATAAGATGCTAAAAATTAAAATTAAATTTTTCATTAGTTTATTTAGAGTTAATTATTGATTGAAATATTAAATAAATTTAAATTGAATAAGGTTTGAATATCGTCTTCGGTTATTCCAATTAGTACGTTTATTATTTGACATTAATTCAAAGGTTGAATTTGTTGTTTTGCTGTTTTGTGTTATTATTGATTTCATAATTAGTTATTTTAAAGTTGTAATATTTGTTATGCTTAAAAGACTATGTATAAGAAAATATGTTACGCTGTTTAACATACTTTAACTAATTTTAACAAATGATTAGAAAAACGATAGTTTTAGGAGCATCAACAAATCCAAATAGATATTCATATTTAGCTATACAAAGGCTAGTAGATAGTAAGCATATTGTTAGTGCTATAGGAAGAAAAGAGGGAGAAGTGGAAGGAGTGAAAATTTATAAAGAGAAAATTTTGTTTAAAAATATTGATACAATTTCAATCTATTTAAATGCTAAAAATCAAGAGGAATATTACAAGTATATTATTGAATTAAACCCTAAAAGAGTGTTGTTTAATCCAGGAACTGAAAACCCATTCTTTGAGCAATTATTAACCAAGAATAATATTACTTTTGAACGGGCTTGTACTTTGGTGTTGTTAAGTATTGGGGAGTATTAATAAATAGAATGCATTAAATTGTTTATTTCACAATAATCTATTTTTAGTAATGATTAACTCATTTTGTAATTCTTCTATTTTATTTAGTAAATTAAACACAACATCTATTCCCTCTAAATTAACGTTTAATTCCTGATGTATTCGGATTATTTTTTCAACATCAATAATTTTATCATAATGAATATATTGAGATCCTTCAACTGAAATAATTTCAATTAACCCAAATTCATTTAAACTATTAAAAAATGACATTTCAACATTATAGTGTTTACATAAGTTGTTTACAAGTATAAAGTTTTTTTTGCTCATAACATTCTTAATTTAGAAAGTTCTGTAAATAGTTTTTTTTCTTTTTGGGTAAGTTTTGTAGGTATAACTATTTGATACGTAATGTATAAATCACCAAAGGAGCCTTCTTTTTTATAAATAGGAAAGCCTTTTCCTTTTAATTTAATTTTTGTTCCGTTTTGAGTTTCAGGTTTTATTTTTAATTTTACTTTCCCATCAAAAGTATCTATTGTAAGATCGCCACCTAATAGCGCTTTGTACAAATCTAAATCTACAGTTGTATATAAATTATTTTTATCTAATTTAAACTTCGTATTATTGTTAATGGAAAATTTAATAATTAAATCACCTTTTGGACCTCCATTTATTCCTTCACCACCGTGACCTTTAATTTTTATAATTTGCCCGTTTTTTACTCCAGCAGGAATGGTAAGCCGGATGTTTTTGCTGTTAACTGTTAAAGTGCGTTTGTGTGTTTTATAAACATCATCCAAGTTTAAATTTAATTCGGCATTGTAATCGTGTCCTCTAAATTTTACACTGCCACTTTTTTGTCTTGAAGCTCTTCCTCCAAACATAGATTCAAAAAAATCAGAATAATCACCACCTGAAAAATTATAATAATTACTTTGTTGAGTATTCCGTTGGTATTGTTGTTGTTTTTCTGCTTTCTCAAAATGTTCAGCATGTTCCCAATCTTTTCCATACTTATCGTATTTTTTACGATTTTCTTTATGACTTAATACTTCATTTGCTTCATTAATTTCTTTAAATTTTTTTTCAGTATTTTTATCATTTGGATTTAAATCTGGATGGTACTTTCTTGCTAATTTTCGATATGCCTTTTTTATTTCGTTCTCTGTAGCATTTTTTTCAATACCTAATATTTTATAATAGTCTATAAAAGCCATTTTATTATTTTTTGAATATACAACCGAATTTAAAGTTACGGATTAAATATTATTAATTAAGGTGTTTATATTCATATTTGTTTTGATATTTATAAATTTAATTTTAAAAGAATAAATTAGGTAAACTTCATCAAGTTATTTTCTGCCGAATTGTCATTTAAAGTTTTTTGGCTTGAAATTCGACTATATTTACTTATGAAAAAAAATAAAGTTTCGTTTTATTGGGCATTTAAAGAATTTATTTGGCCAAGAAAAAAAATAGTCTTAATTGGGATTATTCTAATAATTATTAGAAGTTTAGCAGGGTTGGTTTTACCGTATGCTAGTAAAAATTTAATTGATGATGTAATTCCAGCACAAGATATTAAGGCGTTAACAACATTATTAATAATTGTTTGTGTAGCCATTTTTTTACAAGCAGTAAGTTCCTTTTCATTAACACGGTTGTTAAGTGTAGAAGCACAACATTTAATATCGCTTTTAAGAGCGAAAGTTCAAAAAAAATTACTCACTTTACCTATTAGTTTTTTCGATAACAATAAATCAGGCGCATTGGTTTCTCGTGTAATGACTGATGTTGAAGGTGTGCGTAATTTGGTGGGTACTGGTTTGGTACAATTGGTTGGTGGTTCGTTTACAGCGATTATTTCATTAATTATTTTAATAAAAATAAATGCTTTAATGACATTTTTTGTATTAGTTCCTGTATCAATTTTTGCAATTATAGCATTGAAAGCTTTTGGATATATTCGTCCTATTTTTAGAGCGCGTGGAAAAATTAATGCTGAAGTAACAGGAAGATTAACTGAGACATTAAATGGTGTAAGAGTAATTAAAGGTTTTAATGCTGAACAACAAGAGAATAAAACTTTTGAAAATGGTGTTGAAAAGTTGTTTTTAAATGTTAAAAAGAGTTTAACAGCTACAGCTTTAATTACTAGTTCTTCAACATTTTTATTAGGGCTAGCTTCTGCAGGAATTATGGGAATTGGCGGTTACTTTATTATGCAACATACTATGACGTATGGTGAGTTTATTTCATTTACCTTGTTTTTAGGGTTTATGATTGCGCCAATTGTTCAAATGAGTAATATTGGAAGTCAGTTAACGGAAGCGATGGCAGGTTTAGACCGTACTCAAGAATTAATGAATATGACCGAAGAAGATAATCCTGATGTTAGAACTGTTCATTTAGAAGCTATTAAAGGAGATATATTATTTAAAAATGTTTCTTTTTCTTATGAAGAGAGTAAAGAAGTGCTGCATAATATTTCATTTGAAGCTCCTTCGGGAAGTGTTATTGCTTTGGTGGGTTCATCTGGTTCAGGGAAATCTACTATTGCAGGTTTAGCAGCAACGTTTTTAAACCCTTCAAAAGGAATGATTAGTATTGATGGTATTGATTTAAGCTCAGTAAATTTAAGTAGTTTTAGAAGTCAGTTAGGTGTTGTGTTGCAAGATGATTTTTTATATGAAGGAACTATCCGAGAAAATATTTTATTCCCACGCCCAAATGCTTCAGAAGATGAATTACTGAAAGCTGTAAAAGGTGCGTATGTTAATGAATTTACAGATAGATTTGATGAAGGTTTAAATACCGTAATTGGTGAACGTGGTGTAAAATTATCTGGAGGGCAACGCCAGCGAATATCAATTGCTAGAGCATTGTTGGCAAACCCAAAAATTATAATTTTAGATGAGGCTACTTCAAATTTAGATACAGAAAGTGAATCTTTTATTCAAAAAAGTTTACAAGAATTAATGAAAGACAGAACTACATTTGTAATTGCTCACAGATTAAGCACTATTCAAAAAGCTGATCAAATTTTGGTGATTGAAGAAGGAAATATTGTAGAACGTGGCAAGCACAATGAACTAATAGCAAAAAAAGGAAGATATTACGATTTATATACGTATCAAAGTAGAATTTAATACCCTTTTTTTAGTGAAACTCTATTTTTTAATATTTGATTTATAGCACATTTTACATTTGTTAAATTCGCTACATGCAGTGTAATTTGAATGTTAGAATGCTTTCAAAATGATGGTAGGCAGTGGCTCTTCTTTAAAAATATCTAATAAAGCTCCTGAAAGATGTAAATTATCTAATACCTCTATTAAAGTATCAAACTCTTTACATTTTGATGCTCTTTTTTTTCATTGAGATTGCATTTCAGAATTTAAAATTTCCTTTACAGCAGCTTCATAGGCTCTTATGTTTTTCGCTTTTTTAATCTTTTTTAATGTTTTACGTGGATTTGAAAATTGTATTGAAAAATATTCCCATAAATGATACATTTTTAATAGAAGATGATTTGTTCCAAAGAGAGATTCTCCATATTGTTGATAAAGTGTGTTATGAAATTCACTAAAAAGCTCAAGTTTGTTTTCAGGATATTTAGTGGTATTATTTTTTATCATACTTGGTAAAAAGGGATCTGAAATTAAACCTCTACCAATCATCCAATGATCTATAGTAGGGAAAAGTTCTTGCATTTTATGAAATTTAGCTACCGAAGTAATATCGCCATTGTAATATAATTTATGTTTTGTAGTTTCAATACATTGTTGAAAAGCATTTAAATCTACACCACCTTTGTACAGTTGTTTCCCAATACGGGCGTGTATGGCAATATTTTTAAGCGGAAAAGTATCAAGAACTGGTAAAACCTTTAAAATTTCTTCACTGTTTTCATACCCCAAGCGCATTTTCATAGATACTATAATATCTGACTTTAAATGAACTTTGGTAAGAATTTCGTTAATTTTTGCACGGTCATTTATTAGTCCAGATCCCATACCACATTTTGTAACCATTGGATACGGACAACCTAAATTCCAATTTAATTCCTTATAACCCAATTGTTGAACATAATTGGCTACAAATAAAAATTCATCGGCATTATTAGTTATTATTTGAGGAATTACGTCTAAATCAACATTATTTTCAGGTAAAATATCACGTTGGTAAGCAGGTTTAATTGTGCGTTTTCCGTTCAATCTTATATAAGGGGAATAAAAAGTGTCAATACCACCAAATAAGTTATTAAAAGCATTTCTAAACCTAAAATCGGTAAATCCTTGTAGCGGTGACGAGAGTAATGTGTACTTCATATATTTTGCAATTATGTAAATATAGTATACTTTAAAATGATAACTCTATTTTGTTTATCGACTTATATTTTTTTGCAAATCATTAAAAATAAAGGATATTTTCTAATGTTATCTTCTAACTCTTTTTCTATCACATAGCTAATAGTGTAATATTCAATACTAAAACCATTGTTTATTAAAAGATGACTTAATTTTTCTTTGTCAAAACCATTATGACCATCAAAATTAGGATGATTTGTATGGAAAGAACCATCTTCTTGAACTAAATCTGCAATACATAAGTAGCCATCAGTTTTTAATAAAGAATGAAATATGTTGGCAACTTTGTTTAAATCAAGTATGTGGTGTACTGTCATTAATGAATAAATCACATTAAATGTACCAATATCTAAATCTTCTTTGAGTAAATCTACAAGTAGCGGTTTAAAATTGTTAAGAGATTTATTTTTAACTTTTTCTTTTAAAACTTCTATCATTCCTTCTGAATTATCAGCAAGTGTAATTGTTTTAAAAGCATCTTTTAATTGATAGCTTAGTAAACCAGTTCCACAACCAAATTCTAAAGCAGTATCAGTTGATTTTGGTTTGATGAATTTAATAATCTCTTTTGCGAAAATTTCAGCACGTTCTACTTTCGTTGGGCTTTTATCCCAATTTATAGCTTGTTTATCAAAGTGTTTCATAGATGTTATTTTATTTCAAAAACTTTCCCAGCTTCACCCAAAAGAGTATTTTTAAAAACTTGTTTAGCTTCAGTTTCAAAATCATTTATATTTTTATATCTCCCACTATAATGCCCAATAATTAGCTGTTTTATATTTGCTTGCTTTGCAATATTTGCAGCCTGTAAGGCCGTTGAATGTTTTGTTTTTAGTGCTAACTTTTCACGGTCATTTAAAAAGGTTGTTTCGTGGTATAAACAAGTTGTATTTTTTATAATGGGTACTATTTCAGGGAAATAGGAAGTATCACTACAAAATGCATAGCTTTTTGGTTTTGAAGGATCTGTAGTTAAATTTTTATTTTCAAGAACTGTTCCATCTTCTAACATAAAATCTCTACCATTTTTAAGATTTTGGTAGTCACAAATTTTAATTTCATCATATTTATGTATGTTTTCCATTTTTAATTTTCGTTCTCCTATTTTTTCTTTAAATAAAAATCCGTTTGTGTAAATTCTATGGTTTAGAGGAATTGTGTATACTTCAACTTTCTCATCTTCAAAAATAAGCTCACTTTTTTTTGAAGTGAGTTCATGAAATAATAAAGGGTAATTTGTCCAAGAGTTCGAAAGTTTCAATTGTAATGTAATTATTTCTTTTAACCCTTTAGGAGCGTAAATATGTAATTCAGATTCTCTGTTTAATAGCCTAAATGTAGAAATTAATCCAACCAAACCAAATATATGGTCACCGTGTAAATGTGAAATAAAAATATGTTTTATTTTAGAAAATTTTATGCTGTATCTTCTTAATTGTACTTGAGTTCCTTCTCCACAATCAATTAAAAAATTATGATTTTTAATTTCTAAAAATTGAGAAGTTGGATGAGCGTTTACTCTTGGTGAAGCAGAATGACAGCCTAAAATTGTAAGCTTTAAACTCATCTAATGACAAGCCTTTTTGAAATGATGTCATTTTCAGCTTGAAGTGTATAAATGTACATTCCTTTAATTAAATTGTAACGATTGAATGGGATTGTGTTGTTGCCGGTTTTAGCATTAAATTGCTCAAAATATACAGTTTTTCCTAATAGATTTTTTACAGTAAATTCTATTTTTTGAGCTTTTGTAGATTGAAATTTAATTTTTGTGGCTACATTAAATGGGTTTGGATACGCAGAAACAGATGATAACGTACTTTGTAATTTACTTTTTTTAATAATTGTAAACTCTTTTTCATTTTGCTGCGCAAAAGAAAATGAGTAAAACAATAAAAAAGTAATTAAAAGTAGTTTTTTCATCAATATGCAAACGTTGTTTTAAAATCCTAAATCTCTTTCAATAGCATCCATTTCAAGAATGTCTATAGCTTCTGTTAATGTTGGTACTACGTTAATTTCATCAGGTATTTTATCTATATTAATTCCTTCAGAAATAAGCACAAAACTTGTGCCATTTTCTTTATGTTGTACACTAAAATTCAAAAATAAGATTAATTCTTCAATTTTAGTGTTAAATATTTCTGAAAAATCAATAATTATATGTTCACCTATAAATTCTGAATAACGTTTTTTAAATTTATTAAAAAATTCAGTTACTGATTCTTCATTTAATTTTATTTGGGTGTAATTTTTTGTTTTTGAAATTAACATGCTTCTACTGTTTTATTTGTTGTGCTAATAAATAAATTACAGCCATACGAATGGCAACTCCATTTTCAACTTGATTTAAAATGATAGATTGATCAGAATCTGCAACATCACTTGATATTTCTACACCTCTATTAATAGGGCCTGGATGCATAATTATAATTTTTTTATGCAGCGATTTTAATAGTTTTTTATTAATTCCAAATAGTTGAGAATATTCTCTAGTTGATGGAAAATAATTAATATCCATACGTTCGTTTTGCACTCTTAAAACATTGGCAACATCGCACCAATCTAACGCTTTTTTAATATTGTATTCAATGCCAACACCTAAACTTTCAATATATTTAGGAATTAAAGTTTTGGGGCCACAAACTTTAACTTCAGCCCCCTGTAATTTTAATGCGTAAATGTTTGAAAGTGCTACCCTAGAATGTAAAATATCACCAATAATTACTATTTTTTTATCTTCAACGTTTTCTAGCTTTTCTCGAATAGAGTAGGAATCTAATAAGGCTTGGGTTGGATGTTCATGAGTGCCATCACCTGCATTTACAATTTTAGCATTTACATGTTTTGATAAAAAATCACAAGCACCTACATTGGGATGTCTCATCACAATAATGTCAACTTTCATTGATAAAATATTGTTTGCAGTATCAATTAAAGTTTCCCCTTTTTTTACCGAAGATTGACTTGCTGAAAAATTAATAATGTCAGCTGAAAGTCTTTTTTCAGCTAATTCAAATGAAAGTTTAGTCCGTGTACTGTTTTCAAAAAACAAATTAGCAATAGTAATATCTCTAAGAGATGGTACTTTTTTAATAGGTCTGTTAATTACTTCTTTAAAATGGTCGGCTGTTTTAAAAATTAAATTAATATCAGCTTTATTTAAATGTTTTATACCTAAAAGGTGTTGTACGCTTAACTGGCTCATATAATTAATTATTTATAATATATACCGAATCTTTAGTGTCTTTTTCTCTCCAATTCACGATTACTTTTTCTTCATTTATAACATCTACTTGTCTTCCTGTATAATCGGGTTGAATTGGTAAATGACGGCTAAATCTTCTATCTATTAACACTAAAAGTTCAATATTTGAAGGTCTGCCAAAAGATTGAATGGCTGTTAAAGCTGCTCTAATACTTCTTCCGGAATACAGAACATCATCAATAAAAACAACTTTTTTATCTTCAACTATAAAATCTATTTGAGTTTTATTTGCTTCTAATGGAGCTTCTCTCCGTCTAAAATCATCTCTATAAAAAGTAATATCTAAATGTCCTAACCTCACATTAGAAACCGAATATTCTGTTTGTAAAATAGCAACTAAACGTTCCGCTAAAAAAATACCTCTTGGTTGAATTCCAATAAGAACAGTGTTTTCAAAATGGTGATGATTCTCAATTAACTGACAAGCTAATCGATGTAAAATAATATCAATTTCTTTAGAGTTAAGTAGTGTTTTTTTACTCATGGTAATACCAAACATTGTTTGGAATACAAATATACAGCATTTTGTTAATTAATTTGTTAAAAACATTAGAAGTTAAATTTAAATGCTTTGAAAAGTTCTTGTACTTTTATTTTATAATAAAAATAGATTTTTTCGTATGTCTTTAACTCCTAAAGAGAATAATCTTTCGTTATCAAAATTTGAATCTATGCTCAAAACTGATAGCGTATACTTTTTTGATTCTGCTGAATTTGAAGAGATTATACATTATTATTTGGATTTAGGTAAAAATTCACTTGCAAAAAAAGCAATCAAATTAGGTTTAGCGCAACATCCAAAATCTGTTCTGTTAAAATTACTTTGGGCTGAAATTTTGATTTTTGATGGTGAAATTGATAAAGCTACTGTTTTGTTAAAAGAGTTACAGGCGATAGAGCCAACAAATGAAGAAATTTACGTACAACAAGCAAATATTTGTTCAAAAAGAAACGATCATAATGGAGCTATAAACCTGTTAAAAATAGCATTAGCTTATACTGATGATGAAGCAGATATTTTATCAATGATTGGTATGGAATACTTATTTTTAGACAATTTTGATAATGCACGTTTAAATTTCGCAAAATGTTTAGAAGTAGATTTTGAAGATTACTCATCACTGTATAATGTAATTTACTGCTTTGATATGGAAAATAAACATACCGAAGCAATAGAGTATTTAAATAATTATATTAATAAAGATCCCTATAGTGAAGTTGCTTGGCATCAATTAGGAAGGCAATATTTTATTATAGAGAATTTTAAAGAAGCGTTAAAGGCGTTTGATTATGCCGTTTTAATTGATGAGTATTTTGTTGGAGGTTATCTGGAAAAAGCGAAGACATTAGAACAGTTAAATAATTATAAAGCAGCAATAGAAAATTATAAAATAACCCTTGAGTTAGATGATGCAACGTCATTTGTATTTTTAAGAATAGGTGAGTGCTACGAAAAATTAGATAAAACTACACTTGCAATTCAGTATTTTAAAAAGGCTGTTCATGAAGATCCATTATTGGATAAGGGATGGATTGCAATTACAAAATTATATTTAAAAGAAAAAAAATATAGAAAAGCTCTTTTTTATATTAATAAAGCTTTAGAAATAGATGAGCAAAATAGTATTTACTGGCGTAAATATGCTGAAATTAATTTAAACTTAGATTTTTTTGAAGAAGCTGTACATGCATTTCAACAATGCATATTGTTGCAAGATTTTGATATAACAATTTGGCTAGGTTTATGTGATACTTTGTGTTTTATTGGAGAATATGAGGATGCTTTATCTAATTTATTGAAAGCAAAGGCTTATTTTAAGGATTTTGCAGAAATTGAATATAGATTAAGTGGTTTATGTTTTAAATTTAAAAACTTAAAAAAAGGAACAGTGCATTTGAAGGCTGCATTGAAAATAGATTTTGAATATCAATATACTTTAAAAGAATTATTTCCTGATGTTTATAAAATGCAAGAAGTGAAAGACATTATAACTAATTTCAAAAAAACTTCATAATAAAAATATTACATTTGTCAATCTAACTTTTAAAAGACAAATGCAGCAACGAAAATTTAAACACTATTTTATAATTTCTTTAAAAGGAATGGCCATGGGTGCGGCTGATGTTGTTCCAGGAGTTTCTGGAGGTACAATAGCTTTTATTTCAGGTATTTATGAAGAATTGTTAACTTCAATTAGTTCAGTAAATTTTAGAACTTTAAAATTGCTAAAAACGAATGGTGTAAAAGCAGCCTGGAAAGCCATTAATGGTAATTTTTTAGTAGCATTACTTATAGGTATTTTTATAAGTATAATATCATTAGCTAAAATAATTTCTTGGTTGTTAGAGCATAAACCAATTTTGGTTTGGGCGTTCTTTTTTGGATTAGTATTAGCAAGTATTTTATATATAGGAAAGCAAATTTCAAAGTGGAATATAATAACCATTATTGTGTTATTAGCTGGGGTTGGAATTGCATACTATATTACAACTTTAGAACCTTTAATTTCAGTAAATTCATCACCTCTATTTTTATTTTTAGCAGGTGCAATTGCTATTTGTGCTATGATTTTACCTGGAATTTCAGGTGCTTTTATATTGGTTTTGCTGGGAGCTTATAAACCGGTTTTAGAAGCAATTCATAACAAAGATTTTAAGTTAATTGCAATTTTGGCTTTGGGTGCAATTGTAGGTTTATTGTCTTTTTCAAAAGTATTAAAATGGTTATTTAAGAATCACAAAAATTACACATTAGCTGTATTAACAGGCTTTATTTTGGGGTCACTCAATAAAATTTGGCCATGGAAAAAAACGTTAACTTGGCGTACTAATTCTCACGGAATAGAAGTCCCATTTAACCAACAAAGTATTTCTCCTTTTTCATTTGATGGTGATTCTCAAATATTTTATGCAATCCTTTTATCAGTAATTGGTTTTGCAGTTATTATTTTATTAGAAAAATTAGCTAGTAGCAATAATTAAAGCTTAATTTATGGCAAGAGAACGTGGTATATTAGATAAATTTTTCCTTTTTATAAAAGGATTATCTATGGGTGCTGCAAATAAAGTTCCCGGTGTATCTGGTGGAACAGTTTCATTTGTATTAGGCTTTTATGAAGAAATGATATATTCTTTTCGGAAAATAAATTATAAAGCATTTTTACTACTTATTAACGGTAGGTTTAAAAGTTTTTATGCTTATACCAATGCTACATTTTTATTACTTGTTTTTGGAGGGAGTATGTTTAGTTATTTTAGCGTTTCACTTGTGCTAGATTATTTATTACAACATTATGAACTTTATGTTTGGAGTTCTTTTTTCGGAATGATTTTAGGATCCATTTATTACATTTCAAAAGACTTTAATGATTGGCGTACGAGTAATATTGTTTCAATGGCTATTGGGGTTGGACTCGGAATTGCTATAAGCTTTATGGATCCAGCAAAAGAAAATGACAATTTATGGTTTGTATTTGCTTGTGGAATCATTGGAGTCTCAGGAATGACATTACCAGGCCTTTCAGGTTCATTTATACTCATTTTATTGGGTAATTATGTTTTGTTATTGGTAGATTCTGTAACCATGCTATATAAAACTTTTGAAGAAATTTTTATAGGAGATTTTAGTTTTATTGATAACCAAGAACGGATAAGATATTTAAAAATTATAGCATCATTTACAGGGGGGTCAGCATTTGGTTTAGTATTTACATCTCATATATTAGGATATGTATTAAAGCGCTGGCATCAAATTGTTACAGCAGTAATAATTGGATTTATAACAGGTTCTTTAGGTATTGTATGGCCCTGGAAAGAAGGAGTTTATAAATTTGAAAATGGGAAAGCACTTATTGATGCAAATGGAAACAAAGTGATAGAAAATTTTCAAAGATATTTCCCTGATTTTTCACAGCAAGAAACTTGGTTTGCTCTTTTTTATATACTAATTGGTTTAGGAATAATATTATTATTAGATAAATACGGAACAGAACGTAAAGAATATATTGATGGATAATCGTTGTAAATTTGGTTTGATAGGGAAAAATATTTCCTATTCCTTTTCGAAAAAATATTTTACTGAGAAGTTTAAAAATTTAAGTTTAAATTCTTATAGATATACTAATTATGATCTTCCAGAAATAGAAGAATTTCCTTTTGTAATATATCAACGAGAAGATGAATTTAAAGGATTTAATGTTACAATTCCATATAAGCAATCTATTATTAAATATTTAGATGATATAGATGCAGATGCTCAAAAAATAGGAGCTGTCAACACCATAAAAATAACAAAAGAAAATAAAATAATTGGTTATAATACAGATGTTTATGGATTTCAAAAATCATTAGAACCCCTTTTGCTAAAGCATCATAAAAAAGCACTTATTTTGGGTACTGGAGGCGCTTCAAAAGCAGTTGCTTTTGCATTGTCTAAATTAGGTATAAAATATGAATTTGTTTCGAGAAGTGTCGCAGAAAACACGTATTTATACTCTATTTTAAACCAACAAATTATGGAGGAATACACAATAATAATAAATTGTACACCTTTAGGAACCTTTCCAAACGTTGGAGAAACCCCAAACATTCCTTATGAGTTTATTACTAATAAACATTTATTATTTGACCTAATTTATAATCCTTCCGAAACTAAATTTTTAAAGGAAGGTAAAAAAAGAGGAGCTATCATAAAAAATGGACTTGAAATGCTTGAATTACAAGCAGAAAAGTCTTGGGAAATATGGAATTCCTAAAAAAGAAATTCTTAAATTTACGCAACTTATAATAAGATTATACATCTTATATTGAGACAGTAATTTGATTACTGTTTATAAATTATTAATGAAAATAATTAATTGAACCTTAAACATTTTTATATGTTAGACGAAAGTAAAAAAGTACCAAACGAAGAAGAAAGCAATTTAACTCCTCAAAATTCTGAAACCTCAGAAGAAAACCAAATAACTAATGTAACTAAAGATGATGTTTCTTCATCAAATAAAGTAATTGAAGAAGTTAAAAAAGTAACTTCCGAAGTTAAAGAAGAAAATATTTTAGAACCAGCTACTGAAAAAAGTGGTGAGAATGAGGAAGTTGAAGTTGTAAATGAAGATGAAACTCCTTCAGTAAATAAAGCTATTGATGAAATTGAAAGTAAAATTGCAGAAAGTTCAGAAAAAACAGAACATGAAGTGATTGAAATGATTGATTATGAAAAACTTAATATAGAAGAGTTAGTTAAGGAACTAAGCAAATTAGTAAAGGAACATCCGGTTCAAAGTATTCATAATAATGTAAATATTATTAAAAATACGTTTAACATTAAGTTTGGAGAATTATTAAAAAAAGAAAAAGCAACATTTATTGAAGGTGGAGGTGAAGTGATAGATTTTCAATATAGTAATCCAGTAAAATCTAATTACAATAGCATTCTTTATGATTATAAGGTTAAAAAGAATGAGTTTTATAAGAAACAAGATAGTCAGTTAAATGATAATCTTCATAATAAGCTAGCTCTAATTGAAGATTTAAAACATTTAATTGATAATGCGGAAGGCGAAACAATGTATAAGATGTTTAAAGGAATTCAAGATAGATGGAGAGAAATAGGCCCTATTCCAAGAGCAAAATATAATGATACCTGGAGGACTTATGAGCACCATGTTGAACGCTTTTATGATTTATTACATTTAAGTAATGATTTGCGTGATTTAGATTTTAAACATAATTATGAAGAAAAATTAGCGCTAGTTGTTAAAGCAGAAGAGTTAGCCGAATTAGAAGATATTAATTTAGCGTTTAATGAACTTCAAATATTACATAAACTTTGGAAAGAAGATATTGGTCCTGTTGGAAGAGATAATAGAGAAGAAGTTTGGGAACGCTTTAGTGCAGCTACAAAAAAAGTACATGACAAACGCCATGATTATTTTAAAGATTTAAGATCTAAATTTGATGAAAATGTAGATGAAAAGTTAGCAGTTATTTCTAAGATTGATTCTTTAGATACTTCAAAAAATAAAAGCCGATCTGATTGGCAAAAAAGTATTAAAGAAATAGAAGAATTAAGAAATAAATTTTTTAGTATTGGACAAGTTCCAAGAGGAAAAAGTAACGAAATTTGGGCGAAATTTAAAGATGCTACTAAAAAATTCAATATAGAAAAAAATAAGTTTTTTAAAGAAGTAAAAAAAGAACAATTAGATAATTTAAATGCTAAGAAATTACTTATTGAACGTGCAATAGCTTTAAAAGATAGTGAAGATTGGGATGTTGCTACTGGTATAATGAAGAAAATACAAGCCGATTGGAAAAATATTGGTCACGTACCTCGTAAATATTCTGATAAATTGTGGAAAGAGTTTAAAGATGCTTGTAACCATTATTTTGATAGACTACACTCTGAACAAGATGCGGGGAATAAGGTAGAATTAGAAGTGTTTCTTAAAAAGAAAGAGCTTTTAGCTGAGATTAAAAAAACAGTAGATTCTAAAGAAGAAATTACTTTAGAAAATCTTAAAGTTTATGTGGATAATTGGAGAGCTTTAGGTAGAGTTCCTTATGAAATGAAGCACATTGAAGTTAAATTTAATAAACTAATAGATAAAATAGTTGAATCAAATTCAATTGATGCCAAAGAGGTGGAAATGATTAAATTTGAAAATTTAATAAATAGCTATTTAGAACAAAAAAATTACCACAAATTAAATGGTGAACAACTTTTTGTTAGAAAAAAGATTGATGAAACGGTTAGAGAAATTCAACAATTAGAAAATAATATTGGATTTATTTCTAATGCGTCTCCAGATAATCCATTACTTAAGAATGTGATGGGTAATATTTCAGTTTATAAAGATAAATTGGAAGTTTGGAAAATCAAATTAGAATATTTAAAAAAGTTAGATTATTAAAAAAAAAGCCTGCTTTAAGCAGGCTTTTTTTTATTCATATTTTAAAGAAGTGGTAACTTCAATTTTAACTTCGCTCCAAGTTTTTGAAATACCATCATCACCTGAATGTAAGTCTTTGCAGGCAGTGTTTAAAGTTTCAATTGCTAGTTGCGCTTGCCAGTTATCTAAATTCATAACAGCTTCAATAGTTACCATATTATCGCTAATTACATAAGTTACTGGTAAAACTTTAGAAATTCCATTCATAGTTAATTCAACAGTACCAGACGTTTCGTTATTCATAGAAATGATACCTGAAATAGAATTGGTATCTTTCATAGTGCCAAAAAAGAATTTTTTTAATTTCGCATCTCTAATAGTATCTTTTGTAAAGATACTATTTACGGAAATATCAAATTTTAGACCATTTAATGCTTCTTGTACTGTTGATGATTTTTTTGAATTTTCAATGGTTACTTCAGTAAATTGGCCTTTAACAGGAACTTTATTTGTTGTTTTATAAGCAATCCAATTTATAGTAGTTGTTTTTGCCTCAACAGTATATCCTTTTTTAATAGGTGTATTTTCTTTTTTTTCTTTGTTTTTACAAGATGAAATTGTTATTATTGTTAATAATAACAAGCTAATAGTAAGTACTTTTTTCATGATTATTTCTATTTTAAATGTTTATTTACAAGGTTTATGTATTCTTGTTTTGCTTCTTTTTCAGATAAATGGCTTAATTGAAACCATGCATTTAATTTAAATGAATTTCTTAATTGAATATCTCCTGAAGGTTGTTTATAATTATTTCCTTTTGTTGCTTGTTTATAATATGCATAAAAAGCAAGCATAACATCAGGTGCTAATTTAATTGTTGTATTACACGCAAATGTATAAGCCTCTTTAAATTCAATATTTAATTTGTCATTCATTAATTTTATTTTAAAAGAAGTTATAGAGTAGCAATTATTTGTTCACCGCCTTTAACTTTATCATTTAGTTTTACATTAATTTTAGCATTTAAAGGTAAAAACAAATCGACACGAGATCCAAATTTAATAAAACCAGCATCATTTCCTTGCACAGCTGTTTCATTAATTTTAGCGTAGTTAACAATTCTTTTAGCTAATGCACCTGCAATTTGTCGGTAAAGTATTTCACCAGCAGTTTCATTTTTTATTACAATAGTTGTACGCTCATTTTCTTCGGAAGATTTAGGATGCCAAGCAACCAAATATTTTCCTGGATGATATTTGCTAAATAATATTTTTCCACTAATTGGGTATCTAGTTACGTGTACATTTATAGGAGACATAAATATAGAAACTTGTAAGCGTTTATCTTTAAAGTATTCTTTTTCAAATACTTCCTCAATAACTACTACTTTTCCATCAACAGGAGCAATAATATTATTGACATTTAAAATTGTTTTTCTTTGAGGATTTCTAAAAAATTGCAAAATTAAAATGTAGAATACTAATAAAATTAATGCTAATAATTTATTTAACCAATTAGTTGAAATAAAATTTTCAATTATAATAATTCCTGCACTTAATATAAATGTAGCAATTAAAATTATTTTAAAGCCTTCTTTATGAAACATAGTTATTGTACAAATTGTAAGTATATAAATATAAATGGTGCAGCAAATATAACACTATCAAACCTATCTAAAAAACCACCATGGCCAGGAATAAAATTGCTGCTATCTTTAACCCCCGCTTGTCTTTTAAACATAGATTCAATTAAATCGCCTAGTACACCAAATACACTAACAATTCCTGCAATTACAATCCATTGAATTAATGAAAGTGTTGTCGTAAATTGTTGTGCTAAAATAATGCTAAGAATAAAGGTGAAAATCATTCCCCCAATAAATCCTTCTACAGTTTTATTTGGGGAAATACGTGGTAGAAGCTTATGTTTACCAAAGTTTTTACCTACCAAATAAGCAAAACTATCATTGGTCCAAATCAAAAGAAAAACACCTAAAATAGTGGTATTCACATAGTTAAAATCGGCATTTAGAAAAGGTATTTTTACAATTAGTGTAAACGGTACTACAATATAAATAATTGATAAAAATATTTTCCCCAAATGGCTTATAACCTCTTCTTTTTTTGCAAATAAAATTGATGCAAATGTGATGAAAATTGTAAGAAAGAGTGATAGGCCAACATAATCAAATATCATTTTTCTGGGGATATCTTCAACACCTAATATATTTCCAAAAATAAAAAGTAAAGTTCCTATTAGATATGGAAATATACTTTTTAGTTGAATCATTTTTTTAAATTCATATAAGCAAAACATCATTAAAATAAAAAAAAGCACAATAAAAAAAATTTTACTGTATAGGATTGAGAATATTAAAACACTAACAAATACAATTCCTGAAAGTGCACGTTTAAAAAAATTATTCATAAATTATAAATCTTCAAATAGTAGCAAATATAAGTTTTTTGCATTTGTATTACCATAATTCATAAAATCAATTTCTTTAGAATTTGGGTTGTAATTTTTTATAGCACTAATATTACTAGGTATATTACCTTGGTAACGCGATTTAATTCCAGTTAAACTTTCTCCATTGTTTTTAACTAGTTGGCTAGTAGTTGCATATACTATAAAATTTTCTGATAATGCTGAAATCTTATGTTCTTTTAATTGATTAGATGAAAATAGAATACTTCCATTTTGTGCAATTAAATGTTCGCAACTAGTAAATAAAGGTAATTTTTTGCTATAATTTTCGGTGGTATTTATTTGAATGGTTTTTGCGAGTTTTGCCAAATCAGTATCAATACAAATTATATGATCCCAAGAATTTTCTTGAATTATATTTTTTAAATTTGAAATTACCTCCTCTAAAGTTGTGCAATAGAGAAATTTACCACTATTCTTAATAAAATTTTGTACAAAAATTTGATCAAGGGGTAAATTTTCTAATTCTAAAGATAATTCTTTAGATTCTTTTTTCTTTGGAGTATTAAAAAACTTTTTAAATAAACTCATTAGTTATTTAGAATAAATTCAAAATTATAAAAAAGATATGAATTTATTCTTGTGTTTCTAATGAATTTTCTTTGTCTGGATCTTTATCAGTGTTTTCTTCCTCTTTTGAATCTTTTTTTATAGGCACTTTAGCATCATCAAAAGGGTTTTTCCCAAAAATTGTTTCTAAATCTTTTTTAAAGATTACTTCTTTTTCAAGCAATAATTCAGCTAAAGTTGTAAGTTTATCTTTGTTATCTGCCAAAATTTGAATAGCTCTTTTATATTGTTCTTCAATAATTTTTGAAATTTCTTTATCAATTACTTGTGCAGTTTCTTCACTATAAGGTTTAGTGAAGTTGTATTCAGATTGCCCTGAA
This sequence comes from Lutibacter sp., assembly GCF_046055765.1. GTDB lineage: Bacteria > Bacteroidota > Bacteroidia > Flavobacteriales > Flavobacteriaceae > Lutibacter. Next base: position 27,166 of record NZ_JASFZF010000040.1, read on the forward strand.
GAGTCATAATAGGTAATGTTACCTATTTTATCATTTAAACCGTATACAGTAACCATGGCTTTTGCTTGTCTGGTTACTTTTTCTAGGTCATTAAGGGCACCTGTAGATATTTTATCAAATATTAGTTTTTCAGCGGCTCTACCTGCTAAAGTTGCACACATTTCATCTAACATTTGCTCAGCCTGTACAATTTGGCGTTCTTCTGGTAAATACCAAGCAGCACCTAATGATTGCCCTCTAGGAACAATAGTAACCTTTACAAGAGGAGCTGCATGTTCTAGCATCCAACTTGCAGTTGCATGACCAGCTTCGTGGAAAGCAATTGTTTTCTTTTCTTTAGGAGAAATTATCTTATTCTTCTTTTCAAGTCCCCCTACAATTCTGTCAACAGCATCTAAAAAATCTTGATGATGTACCGATTTTTTACTTTTTCTTGCAGCAATTAATGCGGCTTCATTACACAAGTTTGCAATGTCAGCACCAGAAAAACCAGGAGTTTGTTGTGATAGAAATTCAACATCAACATCTTTATTGAGCTTTAATGGTTTAAGGTGTACTTTAAAGATTTCAGCTCTTTCTGTTAAATTAGGAAGATCTACATAAATTTGACGGTCAAAACGACCCGCACGTAATAATGCTTTATCCAATACATCGGCACGGTTGGTTGCAGCAATAACAATTACATTAGTGTCAGTCCCAAAACCATCCATTTCTGTTAATAACTGGTTTAAAGTATTTTCACGTTCATCATTTCCTCCTGTAATATTATTTTTACCTCTAGATCTACCAACGGCATCAATTTCATCAATAAAAATAATTGATGGTGCTTTTTGTTGTGCTTGTTTAAATAAATCACGTACACGTGAAGCTCCAACACCTACAAACATTTCAACAAAATCTGATCCAGAAAGAGAGAAAAACGGCACGTTTGCTTCACCAGCAACCGCTTTTGCTAATAATGTTTTTCCAGTACCTGGAGGGCCTACTAATAGTGCCCCTTTTGGAATTTTTCCTCCTAGTGATGTGTATTTGTCTGGGCTTTTTAGAAAATCTACAATTTCTTGAATCTCTTCTTTAGCTCCTTCTAATCCAGCAACGTCTTTAAATGAAGTTTTAACCTTTTGATCTTGATCAAATAATTTGGCTTTTGATTTTCCAATACTAAATATTTGTCCACCACCACCAGAACCACCACCAGACATTCTTTTCATGAAATATATCCATAAACCAATTAAGAAGATAAAAGGTAAATACATAAATATTTGGTCTATAATATTTGTTCTTTCTTCATTTTTAACATCAAAATCTAGTTCGTAAGTTTTCTTATCCGCACTTAATTCTTTTTCGAAGTTTTGTAAATCTCCAAACGAATAAGTATACATTGGTGAATTAGCAGAATAAAGCGATCCTTTATTTTTTTTATGTTTTTCTTTTTCTGATGCTTCACTCTTAATATAAATATGTGCAATACTTCTATTTTCAATAATTATTTTAGCTATATCATTTTCGGAAAGAATAGATTTAAACTCATTTTGACTTAAGCTTTTTGAGCCTAAATTTCCACTGTTTAAAAACTGATATCCAATAAATAAAACAAAAATTGCACCATAAATCCAGTAAAAATTGAACTTAGGTGTTTTTATATTGTTTTTCTTTGGTGTATTTTTTTTATCTTGATTCATCTATTTTTTTGATTTCAATAATTGAGTAAAAATTTAATTTGCTTATGATATAGTTGTGATTTTTGCATCACCCCAAAGGCTTTCAATATCATAATACTCACGTACATGTTTTTGAAATATATGAACTACAATATTTACATAGTCTAATAATATCCATTCTGCATTGCCTTCACCTTCAACATGCCAAGGTTTTTCTTTAATTACTTTACTTACCTGTTTTTGTACAAAACCAGAAATAGCATTTACATGGGTATTTGAGGTTCCTGTACAAATTATAAAATAATCACAGACAGTATTTTCAATTTCTCTCAAATCTAAAATTTGAATATCTACACCTTTAACCTCATCTATAGCCTTTAAAATTGCAGCTATAGAGTCGTCTGCGCTTATATTTTTTTTTGTCATTAATTTTTTTTTAATTTGTTACAAAGTTATTATTTTTTTATAATAATTTGAATTTTATTAAAATTATCATTTTCTACATGAATATAATCAAACTTAATGCCATTGATTCTACAAATTCTTACTTAAAGAGACTTGCCAATAAAACTACAATTGATAGTTATACTGTTGTTGTAGCAAAACATCAAACAGAAGGTAGAGGTCAACTTGGATCAAAATGGGTTTCTGATGGTGGTAAAAACCTAACATTTAGCGTGTTAGTTAATTTTAATAACTTTAAAATTGAGCATCAATTTTATTTAAGTATGGCAGTTTCTTTAGGTGTTTTAGACGCTGTTAATAATGCTATTAAAATACAGTGTTTTGTTAAATGGCCAAACGACATTTTGGCAGGTAAAGACAAAGTTGCGGGTATTTTAATTGAAAATGTTTTGAGAGGTGAAGCCATTAAGTATTCTATAATTGGAGTTGGGTTAAATGTAAATCAAAAAAAATTTCCAAAGAGCATTGGAAATGTTACTTCATTGAACAATATTTCTGATACTAATTTTAATATAGATGAGTTATTAAAAAATATCATAACTAATATTCAATTTTATATTGATGATATTGAAAGAGCAGAATTTAAAAAAATTAAACAATTATATATAGCTTCACTTTATAAATACAATAAACCAGTTATGTTTGAAGACTATGAACACGCTATTTTTTTAGGGAAAATTATTGATATTTCAGAAGAAGGAAAATTAATAATTGAATTAGAAAATGAAAAAACTCGCAAATTTAGTTTGAAAGAAATTAAATTTGCGAGTCGTATAAAATAAGTTGAATTCTTATAATTTTTCAGCTTTCTCAGTTAAAGTGTCTATAAATTTTTGAAGAGGTTTTTTTACCATCATTGCCATCATTGGGTTAAAATCACCGTTAAATAATAATTGTGTTTCACAACTATGTTCTGAAACAGTGTTTATGACTGCAGTTAAGGTGAATTTTAATTTACTACTTGCAGCACCTAAAATAATTTTATCAAATTCTTGTTTTTCTTTTACAACCAATCTTATTTCAGGCATTCCTTTTAAACTAAAAATAAAAGAATCACCTTCAACCTCAAATTTTTCAGTATTCTCAGGCATTAATTGCTTGAAATTTTGAAGATTACTCAAAAATTCAAAAAAATCTTTTTGAGATTTATTTATAATTGTTTTTTTACTTTCTAGGTTCATAATTTGTAATTTATTGTTTCCACTCACTTGGATTTTCTCTCCATTGTTTAAGTGTTTTTAATTCATTTTCTGAAATATAATTACTATCAAGAGACTGCTCTAATAAATGATTATAATCGCTTAATGTATTTAACTTAACATTTGCATCTTCAAAGTTTTTTGAAGCAACATTAAAGCCATAAGAAAATATGGCAACCATTCCTTTTACATTCGCTCCTTCAATATCTTTCAATGCTTTTATGGCATTTAAACTACTTTTACCGGTGCTAATTAAATCTTCAACAACAACAATGTTCTTATTTTTTTCAAGTAAACCTTCCACTTGGTTTTTTCTTCCATGTTTTTTAGGCTCAGGTCTTACATAAATAAAGGGGATATTTAATTTTTGAGCTACTAACACACCAATAGCAATAGCACCTGTTGCTACACCGGCAATTACATCGGGCTTACCATATTCTTGTTCAATAATTTTAGCTAAATTTTCACTTAAATAATTTCTTATTTCAGGAAAAGAAAGTGTAATTCTATTATCACAATAAATTGGTGATTTCCAACCTGAAGCCCAAGTAAAAGGGTCATTAGGTCGTAATTTAATTGCTTTTATTTGCAATAATAATTCAGCCGTTTTTTTTGCAGTATCTTTGTTCATAACCATAATGCAAATGTATAAAGTTTTTGTGAATGACTGTTCAATTATTTTGACAGATACCAAGAAGATTTCAACAGAACTTGAAATTAAAAAATTTGAGAGGAATACTATATCACAAATTGTAGAGTCTATTTTTAAAGGAGAATTGAAAGGTGTTTGTTTGTATTGTACTAACTTAGAAGTATGTTGGCAACAGTTTATGAGTAAATTTAAAATTCAAAAAGCTGCTGGAGGGAAGGTTTTAAACTCTAAAAAAGAAGTACTTTTTATTTATCGTTTAGGAAAATGGGATTTACCAAAAGGTAAATTAGAAAAAGGAGAATCTTTAAAAAATTGTGCTATTAGAGAAGTGGAAGAAGAATGTGGAATATCTAATTTACATATTGAAAAACAACTAGAAACTACGTATCATATATTTGAAAGAAATGGTAAAACTATTTTAAAAATTACTTACTGGTTTTTAATGAAGTCAGGTTTCACAGGAAAACTAATTCCTCAAACAGAAGAAGATATAGAAATAGCCGTTTTTAAAAATAATATTGGAGTAAAAGAAGCACTACAAAATACATACGAAAATATTAAGTTGCTATTTTAAGAATTCCAAATAATCATAAATTTTATTTTCAAATATTTACACTATATTTGCCGCTTTTTACAAATAACTACCTATGACTGAATTTATTGAAAAGCGCGTTTCAAATATAAGAAATGAAATATTTTCTGGAGTAACTGTAGCTTTAGCTTTGGTGCCTGAAGCTGTAGCTTTCGCATTTGTCGCGGGTGTTGATCCATTAGTTGGTTTATATGCTGCGTTTATGGTTGGCTTAATCACTTCAATTTTTGGAGGAAGACCAGGAATGATTTCAGGAGCAACTGGAGCTTTAGCAGTTGTAATGGTTACTTTGGTAGCTAAAGGAAATGAAATGGGAAACCCTGATGAAAATTTAGGGTTATACTATTTATTTGCTACTGTAATTTTAATGGGTATTATTCAAGTATTAGCAGGTTTATTAAAACTCGGAAAATTTGTTCGTTTAATTCCACATTCTGTCATGATGGGGTTTGTAAATGGTTTAGCGATTGTTATTTTTCTTTCACAATTAGGAATGTTTAAAAAAACTATGGGTGATAAAAAAGTATGGTTACAAGGAAATCAATTGTATTTAATGGTTGGGTTGGTTGCTTTAACGATGCTAATAATGTGGGGTTTACCAAAAATTAAACAACTACAAAAATTACCAGAAGCCTTAATTGCTATTTTAGTGGTAAGTATGTTAGCTATTTTATTAAAATTTGATGTAGCAACAGTTGGTTCATTTATTAAAGATGGTGGCGGTGAAGGTTTAAAAGGTAGTTTGCCAACATTAAATTTAGAAACTTTTTCAAAAGTACCATTTACATTAGGTTCTATAATATTTATTTTGCCGTACGCATTAATATTAGCTGCAATTGGGTTAATAGAATCGTTAATGACCTTGAATTTAATTGACGATTTAACTGAAACTCGTGGAAATGGAAATAGAGAATGTGTAGCGCAAGGAAGTGCTAATATTGTTACAGGTTTGTTTGGTGGAATGGGAGGATGCGCCATGATTGGTCAATCAATTATTAATATTAAAGGAGGAGCAAGAGGAAGACTCTCAGGAATTGTAGCAGCTGTGTTACTTTTAATATTCATTTTATTTGGTTCAAGTTATATAGAACAAGTTCCAATTGCAGCGCTGGTAGGAGTCATGTTTATGGTAGTTATAGGAACGTTTGCATGGAGTAGTTTTAGAATTCTGAATAAAATACCTAAAACCGATTTATTTGTTCTAGTTTTAGTTTCAGCTTTAACAGTAATTTTTGATTTAGCAATAGCTGTAGTTTCTGGTGTTATTGTTAGTGCGCTAGTATTCTCCTGGGAAAATGCCACTCGAATTAGAGCACGAAAATCTGTAAAGGAAAATGGAACTAAAGTGTATGAAATTTGGGGACCTTTATTCTTTGGTTCAATTATAACTTTTAATGATAAGTTTGATGTTAAAAATGATCCGGAAAATGTAGAAATAGATTTTATGGAATCTAGGATTAGCGATCATTCAGCATTGGAAGCAATTTTTAATATTGTTGAAAAATATGAAACAGCTGGTAAAACAATTCATTTAAAGCATTTAAGCGAGGAATGTAAAGTGCTTTTATTTAAATCGAACACAAGATTTCATGAGGTAATTATTAATGATATTGATGATCCAAGATATCATATTGCTGAAAATCCAGAAAAATTTAATTAGTATTTTTCAAGAAAGAAATCCAATCAGATGTTGTGTTTAAATTTTTTATTACAGCAGCATCATTTACACTAATTGTTGTAATTTCAATAGATTGTAATTTCATTATTTGGAAATCAAGCCTAGCTTCTTCATTACTAGGATTTAAGTGAATTAATTGTTTCCAAAACTTAGATTTCATTTTTATAGGATGACCATTTTTACCTTCATAATTAGGAATTACAACTATATTTTTTATTTCCATTATTTTTTGAAATTCTTCAGAATTTAATAGCGGAACATCTATGTGATTTAGTATTATGTTTTTTGAAGTATCAATTTTTTTTAAAATAGTTTGAAGGGTTGAAAATGAGCCTAATTCAGGATTTTTATTAATGATAACTTTAATTTTTAATTCCTGAAAATCAATAAAATTTGTAAGAGCATCTTCAAACCACGGAATTGCATTAAAATAATTTTTATAATTATAACCTAAACCAATATAAACTTCTGAAACTGGGGTTTTTGAAATATTGTTAAGTTGTTCTAAAATCCAAAATGTTTGATGGTATTTCAATAAACCTTTATCAACACCCATTCTTTTAGATTTTCCACCAGCTAACAATACAAAAACGGTATTATTTTTCATAATACACTTTCAACAATTCAGCAGCAATACTTATGGCAATTTCTTTTGGAGTATGACCACCAATATTTAAACCAACCGGACAATGAACAGGAGAAATACCAGCTTCAAAATTTAATTCATTTTTAAGCATATTATTAAATTTATTTTTTTTGGTTTTACTTCCAATTAAGCCAATATACTTTGTTTTAGAATACAAAGCTAAAGCAGTTATTTCAAAATCTAATTTATGGTCATGCGTCATAATTACCACATAACAATTTTCACCCCAATTAACATGTTGTTTGTACAACTCAAAGTTAATATTAGAAAAGGTGGTGCTTTTATCAATATCAATTTGATTTTTCCAGTTTTTACGAGTATCAAGTAGGGTGATATTAAATGGAGTGTCTTTTAAAATATGACAAATTTCTACGCCAATATGTCCGGCGCCAAACAAAAATAATTCAGGAGTTTGATTCATAGGTTCAATAATTAATTCTACTTTACCTCCACAACATTGTTCAAATGCGGGGCCTAAAGTGTATGAGAATTCTTTTATACTATTTTCGTTAATTGCAATTACAGCTTCATCAATTACTTGAAATTCTAATTTTCCACCGCCAATAGTTCCAAAAATTTCCTTTTGTTTGGTAACAATCATTTTTGAAGCTAATTTACAAGGTGCAGAACCTAAAACTTTTGTAATAGTCACTAATGCAATAGGCTGTTTTTTAGATTTAAAATCGTGTAATAATTCAATCCAATTATTCATAAAATTCTATGCTAAATTATAATCAGATAAAGGTAAATTATAATATCTTTTTCCTGTTAATTTATGAATTGCATTTACAATTGCTGGAGCAATTACAGGAACGCCAGGTTCGCCAACACCAGTAGGTCTTTCAGTACTTTCAATTATTTCAACATGAATATTAGGTGTTTCATTTATTCGAACCATAGGATAATTATTATAATTACTTTGTTCAATTGTACCATTTTTTGTAGAGATTTTTCCATAAAAAGCTAATGACATTCCAAAAATTGCAGCACCTTCTAGCTGAGATTTGACAGTATTTCTATTTACTACTGTTCCACAATCTATCGCTGTAAATATAGTATGAACTTTAACTTTGTTATTTTCAATAGAAACTTCTATAACAGAAGCTACATAAGAGTAAAAACTGTAATGAACAGCTAAACCATACGCATGACCTTTAGGAAGTTTTTTTCCCCATTCGGCGTTTTTAGCTGCAATTTTCAATACATTTTTAAGTCGAGCTGTATTGTATTTAATTTCATCTGGAGTATCTTCAATTCTATCTTTTCCAATTAAATTTAATCGAAATTCTAAAGGATCTTTTCCAGCAGCAAAGGCCAATTCATCAGCAAATACGTTTTCTGAAAATCCGTGAGGGATATTAATAACAGATCGCAACCAACCAATTCTAACATGAGCAGGTGCTTTCCCAACTTCAACTTTTATATTTTTTATATCAAAAGGAATGTTTGTTGCACTTGAAATTTCAAAACCAGCAGCATAATCTACTCCAGGCATAAACGTAGAGGTAATTGAAGGCAAGGCAAATCGATGTAACCAACCTGTAACATTTCCATTTTTATCTAATGAAGCTTTTAAATATTGGGCACTTATAGTATGGTAATATCCATGTTTAATATCATCTTCACGAGTCCATACTACTTGCACAGGAGCATTGATTGCTTTTGAAACAATTACAGCTTCCACAATATAATCTGGTTTTGATTTTCGGCCAAATCCACCACCTAACAAAGTTACGTTTATAGTTACTTTTTCTTCTGAAGTTTTTAAATAATCAACCACTTCTTTTCGAGCTGTTTGAGGAGCTTGTGTTGGAGCCCACACTTCACAACTATCTCCTTGTACCCAAGCAACAGCATTTGGAACTTCCATTGGAGCGTGAGATAAATGAGGTAATTGAAAAGTGCTTTCTACAATTTTATCGGCATTTTTAAAAGCTTTATTTACATTTCCGGTATCTTTTCCAACTTTTCCCTGTTTGTGAACGTTTTTAGTAATTTGAATCATGTATTTTTCTGAATCATAACTTTCATTATCACCATAATTCCATTCAATTTTTAAAGCTTCTTTTCCTTTAAAAGCAGCCCAAGTGTTTGAAGCAATAACAGCAACACCACCCAGTGCTCCGAAAGGTCTTTCAATTCTAGGAATTTCTATTACATCTTCAACTCCAGCTATTTTTAAGGCTTCCGTTTTATCAAATGATTTTACCGTTCCAAAAGTAACAGGACAACGTGCAATTGCAACAAATTTCATGTTGGGAATTCGTTTATCTAACCCATAAACTGCACTTCCGTTCGAATATTCTTCAGCATCAACACTACGTAAATGTTTTCCAATGTATTTAAAATCTTTCGGATTTTTTAGTTGTACATCAGTAGGAATTTCTAATGTTTTTGCTATTTCAACTAAATCGCCAAAAGCTATTTTTTTACTGCTTGAATGGATTACAAAATGATTTTCAGCAGTGCATTCAGATGCTGGTACTTGCCATTTTTGAGCAGCGGCAGCAATTAATATCGCTCTAGCCTTAGCGCCCATTTGGCGCATTGTTTCATATAGATAACGAACACTACGAGAACCATCCGTATTTTGATCGCCATATTTTGCGTCTCCAGTTGCCTGTTTTACAATTACTTTATTCCAATCTGCATCCATTTCATCAGCAATTACCGATGTTAATGAAGTTCTAACGCCATTTCCCATCTCAGAGCGTGAAGCAATTAAAATTAAACTTCCGTCAGAATTTAATTGTACAAAAAGATTTGGATTAAAACCTCCTAAATTTTTTAGTTCTCCCTTTTCTTTGTCTGAAAAGATGGAAGTATTACAAGCTAAAATTAAACCACCTGAAGCTAAACCAATACTTCTAACAAAAGTTCTACGACTTATATTTTTTATAAGATTCATAATTAGTTTTGGTTTTTAAGTTCAACAGTTCTATGTATCGCTTTTTTAATGCGTTGGTAAGTACCACATCTGCAAATATTACCAATCATAGCTTCATCAATATCTTTTTCAGTAGGGTTATCATTTTTATTTAGCAAAGCCGCCGCCGCAATTAATTGACCTGGCTGACAAAATCCACATTGTGCCACATTTAATTCAACCCAAGATTTTTGTAGCAATTGTAAGTTTTCAAATTCTCCTTCAATAGTTAAAATATCTTTTCCTTCAGCAGCTGAAACAGGAATCATGCACGATTGTACAGGTGAGTTATCCATAAGTACTTTACATGAACCGCATACACCAATTCCACATCCGTATTTTGTACCAGTGAGTCCAATAATGTCTCTAATTGCCCAAAGTAAAGGCATGTCTGGAGCAACATTAATAGTATGTTTTTCTCCATTTATACGAAGTGTAATCATAAATTTTTAGTAGTTGTTAGTTTAGATGAACAATTTAAGAATTATTTTATAAATCATTTTAGAGGATTTTGTTTAATTGTAAATTAACAAATCTTAAATTAAACTTGTTGTTTCAATTACATCTCCAGGCTGCATAGTTGAAAGTTGAATATTTCCAATTCTAATGCGTACTAATCTAAGTGTTGGAAAACCAACAACGGCAGTCATTTTACGTACTTGTCTAAATTTGCCTTCTCTTAATGTAATTGATATCCAACTTGTTGGACCGTGTCGTTCATCTCTTATTTTTTTTGCTCTTTCAGGTAATTTAGGTATTCCACTTAACTTTTTTACGATGCAATTTTTTGTAAAATATTTTCCAGTTTCAGTACTAATTTCTACACCATTTTTTAAGTTTTTAATAGCTTCTGAAGTAATTTTCCCATCAACCTGAGCGTAATATTCCTTTTCAATTTTAGTACTTCTAATAAATTCACTAGTTTTTCCGTTTGTAGTCAATAATAATAATCCTTCTGAAGTTTCATCTAAACGTCCAATTGCCATCGTATTTTTAGGAAAATTGAATAACTCACCCAACATTTTCTTGTTTTTCCGTTTTGTTTGATTATTTACAAACTGACTTAAATAACCATGTGGTTTAAAAATAATAAAATGCTGATGTTGTTTTTGATGATTAGTATTTTCCATTTAAAATAGCATAAACTAATTCTTTGGTAAGTGTTTTTCCTACTGCTCTTTTTCGTATTTCATCAAAACTGAAAATAAAATCGCAGCCATTTTTATAATCACTACAACCATAAGCTGTTTTTCCTTTTAAAATAGTTCCTTTTTTACATTTAGGACACATTAATGTATCAGGTATTGTTTTTTCTGAAGTATTCTTTTCTTCTAATTTTAAGTTGAAATCTTCATCAAATCGAACCAAACCCTCAACTTTACCATTTTCAGATTTAAAGCCTTTTAAATTTACGGTACATCCTTTTTGCAACAAACGTATGTATTGATTTTCTGATATTTTTTTATCTAAAAAGCTAAAAGGCAATCTAAAAGTACAACCATTTTTATAGTTGCTACAACCAAAAGCTGTTTTTCCTTTTATAATGGTTCCTTTATTACATTTTGGACATTTTTCTGAGAAAATATTAGCTTTTTTAGTTGCTGTTTTTACCAATGAAGATTTTGTTTGATTTGTATTTGTTACTGCTGAAATATTGGCTCTCACAGTTTCAGAACGAACTTCATACACCAAATCATCTACCATTTTTTTCATGTTTTTTATGAACGTTCCTGCATTATAATTTCCTTTTTCAATTTCTTTTAATTGTTTTTCCCAAAGACCCGTTAATTCAGCCGATTTCAATAATTTATTTTGAATGATGTCAATTAATTGAATACCAGTTTGAGTTGGTAAAAGTTGCTTTTTTTTACGCTCTATATATTTACGTTTAAAAAGTGTTTCAATAATATTAGCACGTGTAGAAGGCCGCCCAATACCGTTTTCTTTCATTAATTCCCTCATTTCATCATCATCCACTTGCTTTCCGGCAGTTTCCATTGCACGTAAAAGTGTTGCTTCTGAAAATTGGTTTGGTGGCTTGGTTTCTTTTTCTAAAAAAGATGGAATATGTGCACCTTTTTCACCTTTTATAAAAGTTGGTAAAATGCCTATTGCTGTTTTTTCTTCAGATTTAGAAGATTCGAAAATAATTCGCCAGCCTTTTTCTAAAATTTCTTTGCCTGTAGTTTTAAAAGTCACATCGTTAGCTTTTCCAATTACCGAAGTGTTTGAAACTTTACAATCATCATAAAAAACAGCAATAAAACGTTTTGTAATGATATTATACACTTGTTGTTGATTGTACTGTAAGTTAATTTGTACACCCGTTGGAATAATTGCGTGGTGATCGGTTACTTTTTTATCGTTAAAAACTTTGCTTGATTTTTTTATTTTTTTAGTGAGTAAAGGTTGAGTTAACTTACTGTAATTTGTTAAGTTTTTTAATATTCCTGCTACTTTTGGATATACATCGTTAGGTAAAAAAGTAGTATCAACTCTAGGATAGGTAACTGCTTTTTGTTCGTATAATTTCTGAACTATTTTCAATGTTTCATCTGCTGAAAACCCAAATTTGTTATTGCAATATACTTGTAAACCAGTTAAATCGAATAATTTTGGAGCATAATCTTTACCTGCTTTTTTGGTTACAGAAACAATTTCAAAATCACTTTCTTTTACTTTTTTTGCAAAAATCTCACCTTCTTCTTTTTTTAAAAAACGACCTTCTTCACAATTAAAAAGAGTTTCTCTGTACAATGTTTGTAACTCCCAATAAGGTTGAGGTTTAAAATTTGCAATTTCTTTAAACCTGTTTACCAACATTGCCAATGTTGGAGTTTGCACTCTTCCAACCGATAATAATTGTTTAAAACCACCGTGTTTTACAGTGTATAATCTTGTGGCATTCATTCCCAATAACCAATCTCCAATTGCTCTTGAAAACCCTGCGTAGTATAAATTATCGTAATCTTCAGAAGGTTTTAAATTTTGAAATCCTTCTTTTATAGCTTCCGTAGTTAATGAAGAGATCCACAGTCGCTGTACTTCACCTTTATATTCAGCTTGATTAATAACCCAGCGCTGAATTAATTCTCCTTCTTGCCCTGCATCACCACAATTTATAATAATATCGGCTTTATCAAATAAACTTTTAACAATATTAAATTGTTTTTGAATCCCATCATTAGAAACAACTTTGGTTTGAAATTTTTCAGGAAGCATAGGTAAATTATTCAAATCCCAGCTTTTCCAATGAGGTTTATAATCATTAGGCTCAAATAAAGTGCATAAATGCCCAAAAGTATAGGTAACTGCGTAACCATTGCCTTCATAGTAACCATCACGTTTTGTGTTTGCTCCCAATACAGTAGCAATTTCACGAGCAACACTTGGTTTTTCGGCAATACATACTTTCATAATATTATTAATTTTGAAGTCTGCAAAATACGGAAATTTGACTTAAATATTAGGAAAGTACTTTTATTTATAATAGTCTTAATAAATGAAAATAATGTAGTTGAAGTTATTGTTAAGATTTATTGTTTAGCAGGAAATTGTTTAAATAATTATAACTAGAAGCTTTGGGCAATATATTTAGTATATATTTAACGAAAATATTTGTAAACGAAATTTATTTTTGATTCAAAAAACAACTTATAATTAATGAAGTCATTTACAATTCAAGAAATTAATGCAATTTTAAAAGGGGAATTATTAGGGAATACCAATCAAAAGATAAAAGGCCCTGAAGAATTACAAAAAGCAACCTCAAATCAAATTAGTTTTATAGGGAACCAAAAATATATTCATTTATGGAAAACATCTAATGCTTGTGCAGCTATAGTGAATGAAAATTTAAATATTGAGCCCGAAGAAAATCGCGCTTTAATAAAGGTTAACAATGCCGATTTAGCAATGGCAAAAATATTAGAATTATTTAACCCTAGTTCACCAAAATTTGAAGTTGATATTCATTCTACGGCTGTTATACATAAATCGGCTATAATTGGTAAAGATTCTAAAATTGGTGCTAATTGCTATATTGGGAAAGATGTTGTAATAGGTGATGGTGCAGTTTTATATCCAAATGTTACCATTTTTGATGAAACAATAATAGGAAATAATACTATTATTTGGTCTGGCACTGTAATTCGTGAAAGATGTGAAATTGGAAGTTATTGTATTTTTCATACCAATGTTAGTATTGGCGCTGATGGTTTTGGATACAGACCAAGTGATGATGGGAGAGGACTGGTTAAAATTCCTCAAATAGGAAATGTTGTAATTGGAAATTATGTTGAAATTGGCGCAAATTCTACAGTAGACCGTGCGAAATTTAGTTCCACAATAATTGGTGATGGTTGTAAAATAGATAATTTGGTTCAAATTGCACATAATTGCATTTTAGGACGTTCATGTATTATGGCGGGAAGTAGTGGTTTAGCAGGTTCTGTTACTTTAGGAGATGGCGTTATTATTGGAGGAAGCTCTTCAATAAAAGACCACCTTACCATTCATTCAGGTGCTGTTGTTGGTGGTGGTTCTGGTGTTATGAATGATGTTGCTGCAGGTAAAACAGTAGTAGGATATCCTGCGACAGATTCTAGAGATATGTTTAGACAATGGGTTGCATTGAGAAAATTAGCAAAAAGTTAATTTTAAACTTTAGTGTTTGGAATAGCAAATAAACGATGTTTCTAAAAAATAGTTTAGATTTAAGTAATTATAGTTGTAAGTGTAAATACGATTTAATCAATTATGAAAAAAGCTTTAAAAGAAATAAAACCAGGTGTTGGTTTAGGAGTTTTAAAATTTGGAATGATAAGAACTGAAGTTAAATTAATTTTAGGAGAACCGTCTTTTAAAGATAAATATTCTCATTCTGATAGTAATAATGATTTAACGGAATCTTGGGAATATGATGATTTAAAATTATCACTTAGTTTTGATGAAGAAGAATCTTGGAAACTAATTATGATGTCTGTAAATTCTGATTTTTATGAGTTTGAAGGGAAATCGTTGATTGGAAAATCTGAAAAAGATATTTTAACTTCTTTAAATATTGAGGATTCATCTTTAGAAGATGTTTCAGAACGTGATGGTGAAAATCATAAAGTAATTGAAATTGATGAAAAATCAATTAATTTTTGGTTTATAGATGGAGTGTTGGATGAAATTCAATGGTCGCCTTTATTTATTGATGATGATACTATTAATTGGCCAGAATAATTTTTAAAATTTAAGACAATGGATATGAAGGATAACCATATTAATTATATTGAATTGAAGTCAAAAGATATTGAAAAAACGAAAGATTTTTTTAGCAATGCATTCCATTGGAAATTTACTGATTATGGATCTACGTATGTTTCTTTTTCTGAAAGTGGACTTAAAGGAGGGTTTGAACTAACAAACGATAAAATTGTAAATGGAGCTTTAATTGTTTTGTATTATAAAAACCTAGAAGAAATAAAAGATAGCATTGTAAAATTTGGTGGTGAAATTTCAAAAGATATTTTCTTTTTTCCAGGAGGTCATAGATTTCACTTTACCGACCCTTCTGGAAATGAATTAGCAGTTTGGTCTGATAATTAGAATTGTAAATTAATAAAAAGCCAATTAGTTCAATAATTTTATTGACTAATGGGCTTAATTTAAAGAAACAAATTATTTTATTAAAACAAATCTTTTAAAAGACTGTCATCAACCAAATTTGGTATCGTAACTTTTAAACTAGGTGTACGCTTCATTTCACGTTTAATAGCAAATAAGGCTTCATTATTTCTAGCCCAGCTACGTCTGGCAATACCATTATTAACATCGTAAAAAAGCATGCTTTTTAAACGAGAATCAGCTTCTGGTGTACCATCTAATACCATTCCAAAACCTCCATTAATAACTTCTCCCCAGCCTACGCCACCACCATTGTGAATTGAGACCCAGGTTGCACCTCTAAAACTATCTCCAATTACATTTTGAATAGCCATATCTGCAGTAAATTTACTTCCATCATAAATATTTGACGTTTCTCTATATGGAGAATCTGTACCACTTACATCATGATGATCTCTACCAATAACAATAGGTCCTATTTTTTCTTCAGCAATTGCTTTGTTAAATGCTTCGGCAATTTTAGAACGTCCTTCAGCATCAGCATATAAAATACGTGCTTGTGAACCAACCACCATTTTATTTTTTTTTGCATCCTTTATCCAAGTAATATTATCCTGCATTTGCAATTGTATTTCTTTAGGAGAATTTTCCATAATTTCTTGTAGCACTCGCATTGCAATTTCATCGGTTTTATCTAAATCTTCGGGGTTTCCTGAAGTACAAACCCAACGGAATGGTCCAAATCCATAATCAAAACACATGGGGCCTAATATATCTTGCACATAAGATGAATATTTAAAATCTATGTTATTTTCAGCCATAATATCTGCACCAGCTCTAGATGCTTCCAAAAGAAAGGCATTTCCATAATCGAAAAAATAGGTTCCTTTGGCAGTATGATTGTTTATAGAAGCTGCTTGACGACGCAATGAAGCTTGTACTTTCTCTTTGAATAGTTTCGGTTCTTCTCTAATTAAACGATTTGATTCTTCGTAAGAAACATCAACAGGATAATATCCACCAGTCCAAGGAATATGTAATGATGTTTGATCAGAACCTACATGAACATATATTTCGTCTTTATCAAATCGTTCCCAAACATCTACAACATTTCCAATAAATGCAATTGAAACTACTTCTTTTAATTCTTGTGCTTTTTTTACACGTATCACTAATTCATCAATTGAATCAATTAATACATCAACCCAGCCTTGTTCAAAACGCTTTGTGGCAGCTTTTGGATTTACTTCAGCACAAATTGAAATACAACCAGCTATGTTTCCAGCTTTTGGTTGTGCTCCACTCATTCCACCTAAGCCAGAAGTTAAAAATACTTTTCCAGCAGGAGATTCCTCTTTTGATAATATTTTTCTGAAAGCATTCATTAGGGTAATTGTTGTTCCATGTACAATTCCCTGAGGGCCAATATACATAAAAGAGCCAGCTGTCATTTGTCCATATTGTGTGACTCCTAATGCATTAAATTTTTCCCAATCATCAGGCTTAGAATAGTTAGGAATCATCATTCCATTAGTAATAATTACTCTTGGAGCTTCTTTAGAAGAGGGAAATAACCCCATTGGATGTCCGGAGTACATATTCAAAGTTTGCTCTTCTGTCATTATGGACAAGTATTGCATTGTAATTAAATATTGTGCCCAATTTTGGAATACAGCACCATTTCCACCATAAGTAATAAGTTCTTCAGGATGTTGTGCTACAGCAGGATTTAAATTATTTTGTATCATTAACATAATAGCTGCTGCTTGTGTACACTTTGCAGGATAATCACTAATTGGTCTGGCAAATATTTTGTAATCTGGTTTAAATCTGTACATATAAATACGACCAAAATCTTTCAGTTCTTGTGCAAATTCTACAGCTAAAGTTTCATGCCATTTTTTAGGGAAATAACGAAGTGCGTTTCTAATAGCTAATTCTTTTTCATCATTAGATAAAATATCTTTCCTTTTTGGAGCTCTATTTACATCTTTTGCAAGCTTTCTTTTAGCTGGTAATTCTGCCGGTATTCCTTGTTTTATTTGTTCTTGAAATGTCATATCTAATTTTTTATCTTACTTTAAAAGATTGATGTTCCACCAATTTAACCATATTATTTATATCATCTTTTAAAACTCTGTCTTCTTCTAATTTACTAACCTTATTTCTAATTATTTTGAAATTTTCTTCAATAATTTTTGAAAATTTATTAGGTCTTCTAAATTCCATTGCTTGTGCAGCATACATCAATTCTATAGCTAATATTTTTTCTAAATTACCTAATATTTGATTGAATTTCCGACTAGATATACTACCCATAGAAACATGGTCTTCTTGCCCAAGAGATGTTGGAATACTATCTGAAGAAGCAGGGAAACATAGAGATTTGTTTTCACTAACCAAAGCTGCTGTTGTGTATTGAGGAATCATAAAACCTGAATTTAGTCCACCGGCTTCTGTTAACAAACGAGGTAAACCATATTTACCTTCAATTAATAAATAGCTTCTTCTATCAGAAATATTTCCTAGCTCTGATGAAGCAAGAGCTCCATAATCAAGTGCCATTGCTAATGGTTGCCCGTGAAAATTACCACCAGAAATAGCTTCGGTTTCACTTAATACAATTGGGTTATCTGTTACAGAATTCATTTCAATTTTTGCTAGTTCATTTAAATGATAAAAGGCATTTCTTGAAGCACCATGAACTTGTGGAATACAACGCATTGAATATGGATCTTGCACACGTACGCAAGTTTCATGTGATCTTATATTTTCAGATTCCTTCAGTAACATTCTCATACGTTCTGCTACTTTTAAATTACCTTTAAATGGGCGAATTTTGTGCAAAGCTTCTTTGAATGGAGAAGCACTTCCTTGGTAGCCTTCTAAACTCATAGCGCCTGCAACATCAGCTAAATCCAATAAATATTCCATTTTTTTTAATCCTATAATGGTGTGAGCTAAAATAAATTGTGTACCATTTATTAAGGCCAAACCTTCTTTTGCTTCTAATTGTAAATATTGAAGTTTGTTTTTAGCTAATATTTTTTTTGCAGAAACAATAGTATCTTTTTCCCAAAATTCACCTTCACCTAATAATGGTAAAAACAAATGTGATAATGGAGCTAAATCTCCTGAAGCTCCTACTGATCCTTGTTCAGGAACTACTGGGAGTAAATTATTTTCAATAAAAAATAGAATACGTTCAATAACTTTTAATCGAATACCTGAAAATCCTTGACATAAAGCGTGCACTTTACAAATCATCATTATTTTTGAAAGTTCCTTCTCAATCGGATTTCCAACACCAACAGCATGTGTAATAATTAAATTTTCTTGCAGTTTACTTGTTTCTTTAGGTGAAATTTGAACATCACATAATGGCCCAAAACCTGTGTTTATACCATAAACAGCTTTATTAGAATTAGCCATTTTTTCTACCTTTCTTCTGCATTCATTTACCTTTTCAATTGCTTCTGAAGTTATTTCTGCTTTTAAGGTTCCTTTAGAGATGCTTAAAACTTTATCAACCGTAAGTTGATCTATTCCGTATTTAAATGTCATTTTTAAAGTATCATTGATTTGTAACAAAGTTATTCTTATTTTTGATAACTAATAATACCAATTTTATTAATAATTGATAACTATGAGTAATCAAATAGCATTGAGGCATATAAATTATTTTCTAGCAGTTGCTGAAGATTTACATTTTAGAAAAGCAGCAGAACGCTTGTATATTTCACAACCCGGGCTAAGCAGGCAAATTAAACAAATGGAAGAGGATTTGGGAATTAAACTATTTGAACGAAATAATAGAAAGGTAAAATTAACCAAAACAGGAGAATATTTAAAAAATGAACTTTCTATACATTTAAAAAAATTAGACTATATTTTTGAGCATGCAAAATTATTAGATAAAGGGAAGTTTGGGAATTTAAAATTAGGTTATGTAGGTTCGGCAATGCAGAAAATTATCCCAGGTTTATTGCTGAATTTTAGAAATGAATATCCAGAGGTGTTGTTTAGTTTAACTGAAATGGATAATGATAAACAAATTGAAGGTTTGTTAGCACAAGATATTGATATGGGTTTTGTTAGGTTAGAAAGAGTGCCTAGAAGTTTAAACATTCTCCCAGTTTTAAAAGAACCATTTTGTTTAGTGTTGCCAAAAAATCACGTAATTAATAACCATAATTTTAATAGTTTAAAGCAATTAAAAGATGAGTCTTTTATTTTATTCGATTCTAACTATAGCGCTTCTTATTACGAAAAAGTAATGCAGATTTTTGATGATAGTGGATTTGTTCCATTGGTGTCGCATAATACAATTCATGCAAGTTCTATATATAAATTGGTAGAGAATAATTTTGGAATTTCAATTGTACCAAAATCTTTACAACAAAAAAATAATTTAAATATTAAGTTTATTGAATTAGATATGATTCCTCAGCGTACTGTTTTATCTGTTATTTGGGATAAAAACAATAGAAATCCTATGTTGACTACTATTTTAAGTTTAATGAACGGAATTAATATTTAATTATTCAATAGCATTTGAAATTTTGTTACCACCAAACAATAAAAAATGCATCAACCTCTCCATTAGAATATTTTAACCAGCATAATGGCGAAGTTTGATTTTGAATTAAGAGTTCAATTTTTGATGAAATTTGGTTATAAGTTTTCCAACTTGTTTGTACTTGAACTTTCTGTAACCAATTTATTTTTGTAGGAATGTGAAATTTGCAATTTTTAAATTCTATAAGTCTATCAAAAGAAATATAAAATCCTTTAATACATTCATTATTTATCAAATTAAAAGAAGATTTTTTTAAGTTGTAAGGAACAAATAATTGAGCTTTAAAATAAACTTGCTGTTCTATTTTTTTGGTATCAATTTGAAGTTTATCTAGATATGGTTTTGTTTGAGAACGAAAAATTAATGGTAATTGTTTTTCTTTCAACTTTGTTAGTTTTTTCACCAAACTATCTTTTCTATTTGGTCCAATCCAATGTTCTAATTCTGTATTTCCAACTGTTTCATCGTACAAGTAAAATTTATAAACAACTTCTAGATGAATTGGTGTTTTGTGTTGTTGAATAATAAAATCAATTTCTCCAACTGTAATTTTATTATGTTGTATTTGAACGTTTTCTGCTACTATTTTAATTGATGAAATTTTCTCAAGTTCATTTTTAACAAAGCGTTCTACACGTTTTCCTAAGCGAAGATTTTTTAAAATTGTAGCATTAAATTTTGAATATTTTTCTATAGGAATTTCTATTTGAGTTAAGCCAAAAACAACATCACTAATCCATAATTGCTGAGTGTTAAGAAACCCTTCATACTGTAGTTGAATATCTTTAGAATTTAAATCCATTTACATTTTACTAATCTAGAATTAGCTGTTGAAATTAATTATAAACTTTATAAATAGGCAATTTTAAATGTGCTAATTCATAATGTGGAGAGTTTTTATAAACAAAATCTAATTGTGCTCTAGGATTTTTTGCAAAATTTAAATCCATTAACATTTTAGAGTTTAAAGAATCTTTTATTGCTTCATTATTTATTAAAAAATCTTCCGCAATATCTTCAAAAACATACGCTGAATAACCTTCTTTTTGCTGAAGAATTGTATCGAAAAAATTCCAATTAAAAAATGAATCTGTTGCTTCGGCTTCTAAAGTTTCAAGTATATATCGCAAACCTTGTTGATTTACAGGGATGTAAATATCACCTCTTTGAAAATTTACTATTTTTTGAGTCGACTTTACTTCAGTATTATAATGCAAATAATGACCTTCATACGGTCTTGAACTTGTTTCGTAATTTTTAATATGCTGTTCATTAACAATAAATGAAGTATCCTTTTTAAGGATAGAATACTCAATGTTATTGTCATTTAATCGGGCTAAAATTTTCCACCAACCTTGCTTTATAATATATGCTTTTGGAATCTTAATTTCTTTTGAAGCTTTAAACTCATTGTAATATTTTATAGGTTTTATATAGGGTTTAGACTTATCGTAAAATAAACGTTTTCCATTAGTTACTTTACTATCAATAAAACTACTTTCGTAACCTTTAAATTGTAACGTAGTAAACGTATTTTTATCTAATTTATAAGCAATAGGATATGTTTTATGTTCCAAAATTTTTGAAATAGCATTTTTCCGAAGTTCTTTTATTTTTGTTCCATTTTTAATAGTGAATGCTATGATACTTTCCATAAAACTATATGTTTGTTCAACACGTTGTTTGTAAGGTTTTAGCATATGTGTTTCAATCATTAAACCTAACGTATTGAATAATGTTGTATAACCGCTTGAATAACGTGGAGAATCAAAAAATTGGCTAAATCCTTCTTCGGGAGTTTTACCCCAAACATTTACATAAGGCGTTATTGAGATATTCTTTTTTAGTAAAGACGCTTCAATAGCGGGTCTCATTTTAGTTTCAATAAATTCTCCTAAATCGTTACCTAATTTATTATGTTGAGTAAATAAGTGTGTAATTGCATATTGATAATTAGCTCCGTTACTTACGTGATTATCTACAAAAATATCGGGATTTACAGTATGAAAAATTTTAGCAAATGCACGTGCATTTTTAGTGTCAGCTTTAATAAAATCTCTATTTAAATCAAAATTCCTCGTATTTCCTCTAAAACCATACTCTTTTGGCCCACTTTGGTTGGTGCGTGTAGTGCTATTTCTATTTAAAGAACCCCCAACATTGTAAATTGGAATTACGGCTAAAATTATATTTTCTAACTGTTTTATTTTTTTTGAATCTTGAACAATATTACGTAAAAGTATCATTGTAGCATCTATCCCATCAGATTCTCCAGGGTGAATTCCATTATTTATTAAAATAATATTTTTAGAACTGTTTTTTATTTTGGAAAAATCGAATTCTTTTGCGCTGTTAAAAACGACTAAATGTAAAGGTAAACCACTGTCTGTTTCTCCCATTTTAATTAAGGAAATCTCAGGGTAAATAGCAGCTAAATTTTTATAATACTCAATTGTTTCTTGATAAGTTGCTGTTTCAGTTCTTGAGGATTTTTCAAATTTTGTAGTAAAATCAAACGTTGAATTTTTTGTTTGATTGGTACAAGAAAATAGAAGAACTAGAATTAGGCAGCTTATTTTTTTCATAAAACAGGTTTATTTTTGGAGTACACTTTTAGGTACAAAACCTTCAACGTTTCCACCATTTCTAAGAATATCGCGCACAATACTTGAGCTTATAAAGGACGTATCTGCCGAGGTTAATAGAAAAACAGTTTCTATTGTTGACATTTTTCTATTTGTTTGAGCAATTGCTTTTTCAAATTCAAAATCGGCAGGATTTCTTAAACCTCTTAAAATAAAATCGACATTAAATTTATTGCAAACATCAATAGTTAAACCTGTGTATGTTTCAACTTTTATTTTAGGTTCATTGCTATAATTTTCCTTAATAAATTTCACACGTTCTTCTAGCGTAAACATGTATTTTTTTTCAGTATTAATACCAATTGCAATAATTATTTCATCAAAAAGCGGTAATGCTCTATTAATAATATCAACGTGTCCTAATGTTATTGGATCAAACGACCCTGGAAAAATAGCTCTTTTCATTATTGTTTATTTAAAGCCATTTCAATGGCGTTATGAAAAAGTTCTTGTAAATTGATACCTGCTTCAGCAGCTTGTTGTGGAATTAAACTTTCATTTGTTAAACCGGGTACCATATTTATTTCTAAAAAGTGAGGCTCATTATTTACTAAAATATATTCAGCTCTTGAAAAACCACTTAAATTTAGAATTTTATATACCTTTTTAGCTGTTTTCTCTAATTTTTTATGAATTTTATCAGAAATTCTTGCAGGAGTTATTTCTTCAGATTTTCCTAAATATTTTGCTTCATAATCAAAAAAATCATTGTAAGTAACTATTTCAGTCATTGGTAATACTTTTACTTCATTTTTATAATTTAGAACACCAATTGTAATTTCTGGACCATCTAGAAATTCTTCAATTAAAATTTGTGAATCTTCTTTAAAAGCCTTTTCAATTGCTGGAATTATTTCTTTAGAAGTTTTAACCTTTGAAATTCCAAAGCTAGAGCCCGCATTGTTAGGTTTTACAAAACAAGGTAGCCCAACTTTTTCAATAATTTTTTCAACATTAATAAATTCATTTTTATCTAAGTAATATGAAGTTGCAGTTTTTATACCAGATTGTTTTACAATGCTTAATGTATCACGTTTATTGAATGTTAAAGCCATTTGGTAAAATGGAGCTGAAGTATGTTTTAAACCAATTAAATCGAAATAAGCTAAAATAGTTCCATCTTCACCAGGATGTCCGTGAATGGCGTTAAAAACACCATCGAAATTTATTTTCATACCATTTATTTCAGTAGAAAAATCGTGTTTGTTAATAGGAAACTCTTCATCATTTTCGTTAACAAGTACCCATTTATTTCTAAGAATATGAACTTTGTAAGTATTGTATAATTCTTTTGAAATATTTTGATAAACAATAGTTCCACTCTTTAAAGAGATATCAACTTCCGAAGAATAACCACCCATTATTATGGCAATATTTTTTCTCATTTTATGTTTATAGTTAAACCGTAATTACAAACTTACATATTTAATGTTTAAAGTTGTTGAGTACTTTTGAAAAAAACTATAATTCAATACTAAAACTACAATACTTGGTAGTTTGGAAGTTGGTATTTATAAAGTATCTTTGCTCAAAATTTAAAAATAGAATATGAGTCTTTTTCAATTTATGATATCTAAAACCTTTGCAAAACAACTACTATTTGCTGTTGTGGGGCTTACTTTATTTATTTTTGCTGTAATGAAATGGATAGATATTACAACAAATCACAATCAAAAAATTGAAGTTCCAAATTTGGAAAAAATGAGTTTAAGTAAGGTTGAAGAGACGTTAAATGAGCTAGATTTAAATTTAATAGTAATTGATTCTGCTAGTTATAACCCTAATTATCCAAATAAGTCGGTAATTTCTCAAGATCCTGAGGCTGGTGATTTTGTAAAAGAAGGGCGAAAAATTTATTTAACGTTAAATCCATCAAATTATGCAGATGTTCAGGTTCCGGATTTATATGGTAAAACAAAAAGACAAGCAAATTCTCAGTTATTAGCTATTGGATTTAGAGTTAACTCGAAAGATTTACATGTATCGGATATTGCTAAAGATGTTGTGCGAGGATTAAGGTTTATGGGAAAAGATGTAAAAGCTGGTGATAAAATCCCTAAAAATTCTGTGATTACATTAAAATTAGGTGATGGAAGAGGACGTGGACAGTATAAACCAAGTAAAGCAAAGGAAAAGGAATGAATGTTGAAGAATTAGAAAAAGATGAGTTTTACGAGCATTTTAGGTATGTAGCTCACGAAGGTCAAGAACCTTTGAGAGTGGATAAATTTTTAATGAATTTTATTGAAAATTCTACACGGAATAAAATACAACAAGCAGCTAAAGCTGGCAATGTTTTAGTAAACGAAATACCTGTAAAATCTAATTATAAGGTAAAGCCAAATGATGTGGTTCGTGTTGTTTTATCGCATCCACCACATGAAAATTTATTAGTTGCAGAAGATATTCCTTTAGATATTTTATTTGAAGATGACCAAGTGATGGTGGTGAATAAACCAGCTGGAATGGTGGTACATCCAGGTCACGGGAATTATAGTGGTACTTTGGTAAATGCTTTAATTCATCATATAGAAAATTTACCAACAAACTCAAATGAACGTCCTGGGTTAGTGCATAGAATTGATAAAGATACCAGTGGTTTATTAGTTATTGCAAAAACTGAATTTGCAATGGCTCATTTATCAAAACAATTTTTTAACAGAACTACAGAGCGTTTGTACTATGCACTAGTTTGGGGAAATATTGAAGAAGACGAAGGTAAAATTGAAGGAAATATTGGTAGAAGTTTAAAAAATAGACTTCAAATGAATGTTTTTCCAGAAGGTGATTTTGGAAAACATGCGGTAACACATTATAAAGTTTTGGAGCGTTTTAGTTACGTTACCTTAGTTCAATGTAAATTAGAAACTGGAAGAACCCATCAAATTAGAGCACATTTTAAGCATATTGGCCACACACTTTTTAATGACGAACGTTATGGAGGTAATGCGGTTTTAAAAGGAACAACATTTACAAAATATAAGCAGTTTGTAGAAAATTGTTTTAAGATTTTACCTCGGCAAGCTTTGCACGCCAAAACATTAGGTTTTGAGCATCCAATAACTAAAGAATTTTTAAGGTTTAATTGCGATATACCTCAAGACATTGAGCAATGTTTAGAAAAATGGAGGGCATATACCTTAAATCAAAAGTAATAAAATGAAAAAGTTTGATATTGATAAATGGAACCGAAAAACACAATTTAATTTTTTTAAAGAGTATGAGGATCCATTTTTTAATTTAACTGCAAATTTAGAAGTTACCAACCTTTATGTTTATTGTAAAAAGCATAAATTATCATTTTCATTGGCTTGTTTGTACGTAGCATTAAAGGCTATGAATGAAATTATGGAATTTAAATTACGGTTTAAAAATGGAGAAGTTTATTTGTTTGATGAACTAGATATTGGCTCAACTATATTAAATGATAATGAAACCTTTTCGTTTTGTTATTTTGAAAATCAACCTAATTTAATTGAATTTATAGAAAAGGGAAAAGTAGTTATTGAAAATCATCATAAAAAGGTAGAAAAGTTTGAACCTAAAGGAGAAGGTTTAAATTTAGTACACTGTACAACTTTGCCTTGGGTTTCATTCACAAGTTTTAAACATGCAAGAAATGGAGATGAAAGAACAAAAGGAATTCCAAAAATTGTTTTCGGAAAATTATTTGATGAAAACAATCTAAAAAAAATACCTTTTTCTGTTGAAGTTCACCACGCATTAATGGATGGGGTTCAAGTAGGAATTCTTTATAAGAAGATGCAAGAATATATTCATGGGCTAGTATAAATTTTATTTATTTCAGAATAATTGTATTGAATTAATAGTTGTATTTATAATAGTAAAATAGTGGTAATTTTACACTAGAAGTAAATCATAAAAAATGAAAATTGTAATTTCACCAGCCAAATCATTAGATTTTGAAACTCAAACTCCAACTTCAAAATTCACACAAGGATTTTTTTTAAATGAAGCCTCAATATTAAATGCTGTTTTAAAAAAGAAATCACCTAAAAAATTATCAGAATTAATGAGTATATCTCCAAAATTAGGAGAATTAAATTGGCAACGAAATCAAGATTGGCATTTGCCATTTACCTTAGAAAATGCAAAGCAAGCTGTTTTTGCTTTTAAAGGTGACGTTTATATTGGATTAGATGCGTACACACTTTCTGAAAATCAGCTAGAGCAACTTCAACATAAATTAAGAATTTTATCTGGTCAATATGGAGTATTGAAACCATTAGATTTAATGCAACCATATCGTTTAGAAATGGGAACAAAACTAAAAGTTAGTAGAAAAAATAATTTGTATCAGTTTTGGGGAGAATCAGTCACCAAAGCTATCAATGAAGAATTAGTAGAAAATGAAGTTTTTGTAAATTTAGCAAGTAACGAATATTTTAAAGTAGTTAAACCGAATCTTTTAAAAGTGCCTGTAATTACGCCTGTTTTTAAAGATTATAAAGATGGGAAACTTAAAATAATTAGTTTTTTCGCAAAAAAGGCAAGAGGGTTAATGGTGCGTTATATTATTAATAATAATATTGAAAATACAGAAAATTTAAAAGGTTTTAATTATGAAGGTTATGCTTTCGACGCCAATTTATCTTCTGAAAGTGAATTAGTATTTACTCGATAATTTTATGAAAATTCTAATTCAATTAATATAAAATAAAAGCCCGCTTTTAGCGGGCTTTTATTTTAGTAAGAATGGTAATATTTAGTATTTAGATTCTTGATCTAATTCTTTTACTAATAAATAATAAACAATTGCTCTATATTTATTACGGTTAGATTTCCCCATTTTCCCCATAACAGTGGCGATAGCATTATCTAATTTAGCATCATCTGAAAGTCCTAACTTTTTTATTAAAAAGTTGTTTTTTACAGTTGCAAGTTCTTTAGCATCTGACCCAGATACAGTTTCAGCATCTTTTTTGTAGATTGAAGGTCCTAAACCTTTAGTAACTTTTGCAAATAAATCAGCATCAAAGCTAATCCCTAAATCTTTCATTGCACCTTGATAAAGTGCTATTTTTTCATCAAATTTACTCATGAATAACAAATTTTTTTATTAATAATAAAGTTCTTATAATCAAATATAAAAAATATTATTTGCATGAAGTAATTTTATGCTAACAATCTGCTATATTTATACTTACTGCGAAATCTCCTTCTAAAATTTCTTTGTATTTGGAGTTCATATTTTTTACCTTTTGAATTGGGAATGGAAAAGTATTGTAAATTTTAGTAGTTTTATTAAGTCCTATAAATTTTATACCATTTGAGTGAAATGGTAAAAACTCTCTATTGAAAATAATATCGGTTGAAGGATTAAAATCGATTATAATTATGTCCACCAAAATTAATAGAGTTTAACTTTTTAATATTATCAATAAGAAGTGCACATTAACTAGAAACATATTCTGGATCTTTACATTCTAAGCCTAAAAGAATGGCTAAATCTGTAGCGTGACCTTTACTGGTTAATGATAGTGAACCATATAAATCAACTTTAATTTTTTTAAGTGATTTATCCATCTTCCAGCTGCGCGCCAAGGTCCTAAAGTATGTGAACTTGAAGGTTCAACACCTATTTAAAGCATATCAAATATTAAAATACACTCCATTTTTAGTGCTTAAATATATGCTTTTGTAAAATATAATGTCAATAATAGAAGCTATTTTACTTTTGCGCTATTTCAGTGACAAATAAACAAATGTTTTATATTAATTGTGACAACTTGACATATTTTTTCTAATGGCATAATCATTGACTATTTGTTGATGTGAGTTTAAAAAAAATTAAAAACAAAAAATTAAATATATAGTTATGAGTAAAATTATAGGAATAGATTTAGGAACTACCAACTCTTGCGTTTCTGTAATGGAAGGAAATGAGCCTGTTGTAATTCCAAATGCAGAAGGAAAAAGAACAACACCTTCTATTGTTGCATTTATTGAAGGTGGTGAAAGAAAAGTAGGAGATCCTGCAAAAAGACAAGCGGTAACAAACCCTTTAAAAACAATTTATTCAATTAAACGTTTTATGGGTAATAAGTATTCTGAATCTAAAATGGAAGCAGAACGCGTACCTTATAAAGTGGTTAAAGGAGATAATGACACACCACGTGTTGATATTGATGGAAGATTGTATACACCACAAGAAATTTCTGCAATGATTCTTCAAAAAATGAAGAAAACAGCAGAAGATTATTTAGGAACTGAAGTTGTTGAAGCAATTGTAACAGTACCAGCATATTTTAACGATGCGCAACGCCAAGCAACTAAAGAAGCAGGTGAAATTGCAGGTTTAAAAGTAAGTCGTATTATTAATGAACCTACAGCTGCAGCACTAGCTTATGGTTTAGACAAGAAAAATGAAGATAAAAAAATTGCAGTATTTGATTTTGGTGGAGGAACACATGATGTTTCCATATTAGAATTAGGAGATGGTGTCTTTGAAGTATTAGCTACTGATGGTGATACACATTTAGGTGGTGATGATGTTGATCAAAAAATTATAGATTGGTTAGCTGAAGAGTTTAAAGCTGAAGAAAATATAGATCTAAGAAAAGATCCTATGGCTTTACAGCGTTTAAAAGAAGCCGCTGAAAAAGCAAAGATTGAATTATCATCTTCTGCAACTACTGAAATAAATTTACCGTATGTTACTGCAACTGCAAGCGGCCCAAAACACTTGGTACGTAGTTTAACAAAAGCTAAATTTGAACAATTAATTGATGATTTAGTAAAAAGAACTATTAAACCTTGTAAAACAGCGTTAAATGCAGCAGGATTATCAACAGGTGATATAGATGAAATTATTTTAGTTGGTGGCTCAACTCGTATTCCTGCGGTTGTTGAAGCAGTTGAAAAATTCTTCGGAAAAGCACCTTCAAAAGGTGTAAATCCAGATGAGGTTGTTGCAGTAGGTGCAGCAATTCAAGGAGGGGTTTTAACAGGAGATGTGAAAGATGTATTATTATTAGATGTTACGCCACTTTCTTTAGGTATTGAAACTATGGGAAATGTAATGACTAAATTAATTGATGCTAATACAACCATTCCAACAAAAAAATCGCAAGTATTTTCAACAGCTGCGGATAATCAGCCATCTGTGGAAATTCATGTACTGCAAGGTGAACGTGCAATGGCAGCAGATAATAAAACAATTGGTCGTTTTCATTTAGAAGGTATCCCACCAGCACAAAGAGGAACTCCACAAATTGAAGTAACTTTTGATATTGATGCGAACGGTATTATTCACGTAGCAGCTACAGATAAAGCTACTAATAAAACACAAGATGTTAGAATTGAAGCTTCTTCTGGTTTAACGGATGAAGAAATCCAAAAAATGAAAGCTGATGCTGAAGCAAATGCTGATGCTGATAAAAATGCAAAAGAAGTTGCTGAAAAAATTAATGGAGCTGATTCTATGATTTTTCAAACAGAAAAGCAATTAAAAGAGTTTGGAGATAAATTATCAGCAGATAAAAAAGATCCAATTGAAGCTGCACTTACAGAATTAAAAAAAGCACACGAATCTAAAGATATTGTACAAATTGATGCCGCAATGGAAAAGATAAATGAAGCTTGGAAAGTAGCAAGTGAAGAAATGTATAAAGCACAACAAGAGACTGAAGGGCAAGGTGCACCAACTGGTGATGCTGGAAATGAACAACCTAAAGATGAAAATGATAATGTTGAAGATGTTGACTTTGAAGAGGTAAAAGAAGATAAATAATATTGGTTGAAATATTTTAAAAAGCACTTCCTTAATGGAAGTGTTTTTTTTGTTAAAATCAAATTGTTATGCACGCATAATATTTAGTATATTTGAAAAAATCACCAAAATGAAAAGTGTTAAATTAAATAAACTTTTAAACATTAAATACCCAATAATTCAAGCACCAATGTTTTTAGTGTCAAATACTAAAATGGTAATTGAAGCTATGAAAAGTGGTATTGCGGGTTGTATTCCGGCTTTAAATTATAAAACTCTTAAAGAATTAAGAGTCGCAATAAAAGAACTAAGAACAGCAAAACTTGAAGGAGGTTCGTTTGGGTTTAACCTTATTGTGAATAAATCAAATATTAAATATAAAGATCAGTTAAAGGTAATTTGTGAAGAAGGTGTAGATTTTATAATTACGTCGTTGGGTAGTCCTGAGGAAACTATAAATCAAGCTCATAAAAAGAATATTAAAGTATTTTGCGATGTAACCGATTTAAAATTTGCTAAAAAAGTTGAAAGTTTAGGAGCAGATGCTATTATTGCTGTAAATAATGAAGCAGGTGGTCATAGAGGAGCTATTTCACCCAAAGATTTAATAACTGAACTAGTTAAAAACTGTACCATTCCTGTAATTTCAGCTGGTGGCGTTGGTTGTAAAGCAGATATTGATAAAATGTTAAGTTATGGAGCTGAAGGCGTTTCAGTTGGAAGTCCGTTTATAGCTTCTTTGGAAGCTAGCGTAACAGCGGAATATAAACAAGCCTGTGTTGATAACGGAGCTGATGATATAATAATGACAGAAAGAATTTCTGGAACTCCTTGTACGGTTATAAATACACCTTATGTTCAGAAAATTGGGACAAAACAATCTTGGATAGAATCATTTTTAAACAAGAATAAGAAACTAAAAAAATGGGTAAAACTAATTCGTTTTTTAATTGGCACAAATACCGTTACAAATGCAGCCACAAAAGCTACGTATAAAACAGTTTGGGTTGCTGGACCAAGTATTGAGTATACCAAGGCTATTTTACCGGTTAAAGAAATAATAGAGAATTTAGTGAGGTAAAATTACTTGTATTAGATTTATAATTAAAAATTCGATTACTTTATTCTTAATAAGAAAGAAAAGTAATCGAATCTTTAATTAACTAACAATTAAAATCTAAGTTATGAAATGTTTTCAGTAACTTTTAATGGGGTAACTTTATTCATTCCCATAGTAATAGCTTCTTTATTTAATGGTATTAAATGATGATATCGTTCAGATAAAGATTTTTTTAATCCTTCAATTACATTATCTAATTTAACAATAGGTTTTACTTTTAGAAATGCACCTAATACCACCATATTAAATATTTTTTTGTTTCCCATTTCAGTAGCTAATTTTGTACCTTCAATTTGGAAAATGTTAATATCAGTTCTTGTAGGATGATGAGAAATACCATTAGGGTCATATAATAAAATGCCTCCAGGTTTCACAGTTTCTTCAAATTTATCCATTGATTGTTGATTCAAAATAATGGCAGTATCAAATATTTGTAAGTATGGAGAACTAATTTTATCATCGCTTAAAATAACGGTTACGTTTGCAGTACCACCACGCATTTCTGGTCCATACGATGGCATCCAACTAACTTCTTGATCTTGCATTATGCCAGAATAGGCTAATATTTTCCCCATTGATAGTACTCCTTGACCACCAAAACCTGCTATTATAATTTCTTCTGTCATAATTTTTATTTTAATTTACCATTAACTTTAATATCTCCAAGAGGAAAGTATGGAAACATATTTTCTTCCATCCAAATATTAGATTCATTAGGTGTCATTTTCCAACCTGAATTACAGTTTGATACAATTTCTACAAACGAAAGCCCTTTTTTAAGGCGTGTATTTTCAAAAGCTTTTCTAATTGCTTTTTTAGCTTTTCTCACACTTTTATGATTGTGAACTGCTTGACGAGTTACATAATATACACCAGGTAAATTTGCAACTAATTCAGTCATTTTTAAAGGAGATCCCATTGTTTCAATTTCTCTCCCATAGGGTGAGGTTGAAGATTTCATTCCTTCTAAAGTAGTTGGAGCCATTTGTCCACCAGTCATTCCATAAATACCATTATTAATAAAAATAATAACAATATTTTCACCTCTATTACAAGCGTGGATTGTTTCTGCTGTTCCTATGGCTGCTAAATCACCATCACCTTGGTAGGTAAATACATATTTCTCTGGCCAAGTTCTAGCAATAGCTGTAGCAACAGCAGGTGCACGTCCATGAGCAGCTTGTGTAATATCAATATTCATAAAATCGTAAGCTAAAACAGAACAACCAACTGGAGCAACACCAATAGTATCTTCTTGGATTCCCATTTCATCAATCACTTCCATGGTTAAATTATGCGCAGTACCATGACCACAACCAGGACAATAAGACAAGGGTGTGTCGGTCATTAATTTTGTTTTACAAAATACTTGGTTTTCTGGTTTTATAATATCTAATATGTCCATTTATTTTATGATTTTTTGTTCTAATGCTTCAAGAATTTCTTCAGGAGTATGAATAATTCCTCCAGTTCTACCAAAATGTTCAACAGGTACTTTAAACTCAACAGAGAGTCTAACATCTTCAACCATTTGTCCTGCATTTAACTCAACACTTAATATACCTTTTACCTGATCAGCTAATTCAAACAACTCTTGTTTAGGGTAAGGGAATAAAGTAATAGGTCTTAATAAACCAACTTTTAAGCCTTTTTTACGAGCCAATTCAACAGCCTTCTGACTAATTCTTGCACTTGATCCATAAGCTACAATTAAATATTCTGCATCATCACACATTATTTTTTCATAGCGTAAATCTTCTTTTTCCATTTGTTCGTATTTTTTCATTAAACGACGAACTCTAGCCTCCATTTTTTCTGATTGTAAATCAAGTGAAGTAATAATATTACGTTCACGTGTTTTTGGTTTTCCAGTAGTTGCCCAATCTCCATATTTTTCAATAAGTTCTTCATCTGTCAATCGAGGTTGTTGGTCTTTTAAATTTACTTTTTCCATCATTTGACCTATTAGACCATCGGAAAGAATTAATACAGGAGCTCTATATTTAAAAGCAATATCAAAAGCGTCTTCAACAAAATCAGACATTTCTTGCACTGATGCTGGTGCTAATACATATAATTTGTAATCACCATGTCCACCACCTTTTACAGATTGAAAATAATCGGCTTGTGAAGGTTGAATTGTTCCTAAACCAGGGCCACCTCTAACAACATTTACAATAACTGCTGGTAATTCAGCACCTGCTAAATATGATATTCCTTCTAATTTAAGAGATATACCGGGACTAGATGAAGATGTTAATACTTTTTTACCAGTGCTGGCAGCACCATACACCATATTTATTGCTGCTATTTCACTTTCTGCTTGTAATACAACCATTCCCGTTCTTTTTTCAGGACGCTCTGCCATTAAATATTCAATAACTTCAGATTGTGGTGTAATTGGGTAGCCAAAATAAGCGTCAGCTCCTGCTCTTATTGCAGCTTCAGCCAATGCTTCGTTACCTTTCATTAATTTTAATTCCGCCATTCTAATTCGTTTATTAATTTATGCTTGAACTTTTACTCTATACACTGATATTGCTCTATCTGGGCAAACAATTCCACAGTTTGTACAACCTGTACATGCTTCAGGGTTACTCATATATGCATAGTGATATCCTTTTCTATTTACTTCGGTTGACATACTAATTACATCTTCAGGACAAACAGGTATACAAACCTCACATCCTTTACATGTTTCATTATCTACTACAATTGCTCCTTTAACTTTTGCCATATTAATAATTTTATATATAAATAATACGTTGTAATTTTATTATCCTCAAAGATATAACGAAAACGTTGTAATAACTATGATAAATGTCAATCTGAGGTAATTATCATTAATAGTTTGCACTCTAAATATTGAAAAGTTTTAAGTTTTTTTCTATTTGTAAGTGTTTGTTTTACTACTAATTGCAATCTGTATTTTTTAAATTTAGTTTTAATTATCAAATATATTTTGAATAAAAAGCTGTATAATTTCACTAATTCTTTATTATCTAGTATTTTCGATAAAAATAATGTAAAATAGAAATATTAAAAACTTTGAAAATATCCTAAAATAATATTAGTTGGTTTTTAATTGAAATTGGTAAATAAATCTACCTAAAATTTAGTAAAATGAATAAATATAAAGTTAATAATACAGTAAATTTAAGAGAAACTACCACAAAAGTAGTTGATAAAAATGCGGAAAAAAAGCTAAAAAAAATAAGAAAAGAGCTTAGTAAACTTCAAAATACAATGTATGCTGAAGGAAAATACGCTGTTTTAATTTGTTTACAAGGCATGGATACATCAGGAAAAGATAGTTTAATTAGAGAAGTTTTTAAAGATGTTAACTCGCAAGGTATTAACGTTCATAGTTTTAAAGTGCCTTCAGAATTAGAAAAAAAACATGATTATTTATGGCGTCATTATATAGCATTACCAGAAAGAGGGAAAATAGGAATTTTTAATAGAACTCATTATGAAAATGTTTTAGTAACACGTGTACATCCTGAATATATTATTGGAGAAAATATACCTGCAGCAACAAGTGTTGCGGTGTTAGATGATGATTTTTTTACGAATAGGATGGAAGAAATAAATAACTTTGAAGAGCATATTGTAAATAATGGGACTATCATTTTAAAATTCTTTTTAAATCTTTCTAAAGAAGAACAAAAAAATAGGTTGTTAAGAAGATTGCGTCTAAAAGAAAAAAATTGGAAATTTTCACCAGGCGATTTAAAAGAGCGTAAACTTTGGGATGAATATAGATTTTGTTATGAAGATTTGTTAAACAAAACGTCAAAAGAAAATGCTCCTTGGTTTATAATTCCCGCTGATGATAAGCCAACAACTAGGCTGTTAGTTGCAGAAACAATTTTAAAATCCTTAAAAACATATAATTTTAAAGAGCCTAAACTCCCCAAAAAGTACCAAGTAGAAATAGAAAATTATAAAAAACAACTTGAAAGTGAGTAATTTAAAATTTTATTAAAAAATCAATAAAACTACTTATCTAAAAGCATAAATCATAAATTACAAATTGTATATTTACATCTTAATTATTTAAAATTCACTATGGAATTAAAATTAGAAAAACCAATTGTATTTTTCGATTTAGAAACAACAGGTATTAATATTGCAAAAGATAGAATTGTTGAAATTTCAATACTAAAAATATTTCCAAATGGAAATAAAGAAAGTAAAACTTGGTTGGTAAATCCAGAAATGGAAATACCAAAGGAATCTTCAGATATTCATGGAATTACTAATGAAAAAGTTGTTGCAGAGCCAACTTTTAATGAACTAGCACTACAAGTAAGTGAACTTATTGAAGGTTGTGATTTGGCGGGTTTTAATTCAAATAGATTTGATATTCCTTTGTTAGCAGAGGAAATGCTACGTGCTGAAGTTGATTTTGATATGAATGATAGAGTAGCAATTGATGTACAAGTTATTTTTCATAAAAAAGAAGAACGAACGTTGAGTGCAGGTTATAAATTTTATTGTGGTGAAAGTTTAGAAAATGCACATTCAGCAGAAGCTGATACATTGGCTACTTATGAAATTTTGAAAGCACAATTAGATAAATATGAGGATTTAGAAAATAATGTAAATTTTTTAAATGAATATTCAACATTTAATAAAAGAGCCGATTTTGCAGGGTTTATTCAATATAATAATGAAGATGATGAGATTTTCACGTTTGGAAAATATAAAAATCAAAGAGTAAAAGATGTTTTAAAGAAAGATAAAGGCTATTTTTCTTGGATTCAAAATGCTGATTTTCCTTTATATACAAAAAAAGTATTAAGTGAAATAAAAGAGAAAACATTTCCTAAAAAGAAAGAAACTACTTTAGATGATTTAAAAAATAAATTCAATCAAAAAATATAAAGATGTTAGTGAATTTTGAGAGTTTAGAAAATTCTTCAAGAGTTTGGATATACCAATCTAATAGAGCGTTTTCTGAGAGTGAAGTTATTGAAATTAAAGATAAAACAGAAGAATTTATTGAAGATTGGTTAGGTCATGGAGATCAAATAAAAGCTTCATTTCAAATTAAATACAATCAATTTATAATGATAGCGGTTGATCAAAATTATAATGAAGTTTCTGGTTGTTCAATTGATGCTTCGGTTAATTTTATAAAGGATATTGAAAAAGAATTTCAGCTAGATTTAACTAATAAATTAAATATCTCATTCAAACATAAAGAGAATATAAACATCGTTAGTATGGCCAATTTTCAAAAATATGCCAAACAACATAAAATAACTTCTAAAACAGTGGTGTTTAACAATATGGTTTCAACCATTGGAGATTTATCTGAAAATTGGGAAGTAACAGCTGACAAAAGTTGGCACAAACGATTTTTGGCACAATAATTCTATTTTTTTTCGAATTTAATTACACGATGAAAAAAAATATACTTTTCATAGGTATTTTATTAACTAGTGTTTTTATGCAAGCACAAAAGTTCAATCCATTAATGGCTAGTGATTCATTAGCTCAAAATAAATGGGTAGATACTTTATTGAATAAGATGACTATTGATGAAAAAATTGGTCAATTATTTATGGTTCAAGCGTATTCAAATAAAAATGAAAAGCATAGTGATTTTATTGAAAATTTAATTAAAAAGTATCATATAGGCGGACTTATTTTTATGCAGGGAACCCCTAAAAAACAAGCCCAATTAAATAATAAATACCAATCCATTTCTAAAATTCCTTTACTTATTGGTTTTGACGGTGAATGGGGTTTAGAGATGCGTTTAAAAAACACCTATCGTTTTCCTTGGAATATGACACTTGGTGCTATTAGAAATAACAAACTAATTGAAGATTTTGGTGAACAAATAGGGAAACACTGTAAGCGATTAGGAATTCATATTAATTTTGCACCTGTTGTAGATATTAATACAAATCCTCAAAATCCAATAATTGGTAATCGTTCTTTTGGAGAAGGAAGAGAAAATGTTACCCAAAAAGCGTTGGCTTTTATAAAAGGAATGCAAAGTCAACATGTG
Organism: Lutibacter sp.; assembly: GCF_046055765.1. GTDB lineage: Bacteria > Bacteroidota > Bacteroidia > Flavobacteriales > Flavobacteriaceae > Lutibacter. The sequence goes on from NZ_JASFZF010000040.1 coordinate 64,699, forward strand.
TTAGCTTGTGCAAAGCATTTTCCTGGACATGGAGATACTGCTACAGATTCTCATAAAATGTTACCTATACTAGATTTTAGTTTTGAAAGATTAGATTCTATTGAATTATATCCTTATAAACAATTATGCAATAGTGATTTAGCAAGTGTAATGGTTGCTCATTTAAGTATTAAAGCACTAGAGCCTAATGAAGAATTGCCAACGTCATTTTCATATAAAGTAGTTACAAAATTATTAAAAGAACAATTAAATTTTAAAGGTTTAATACTAACGGACGCTTTAAATATGAAGGGAGTTGCAAATTTTGCAAAACCTGGAGATATAGAATTAGCTGCTTTATTGGCTGGAAACGATATGTTATTAATACCTGAAGATGTTCCTGTAGCAATTGGTAAAATTAAAAATGCATTAGAGGAAGATGTTATTTCTGAAGAAAGATTAAATTTTTCAGTTCGAAAAATATTAAAAGCAAAATATTGGGCTGGTTTAAATGAATTTAAATTAGTGGATTTGGAAAATTTACAGGAAGATTTAAACTCAATTTCTGATGAGTTACTACATCGTAAATTGGTTGAAAACTCGATAACATTATTAAAAAATGAATCATTAGTATTTCCAATTCAAAATTTAGATAAAAAGAAAATAGCATACGTAAAATTGGGTGATGCTAAGAATAATGAGTTTATAAGTATGCTAAAAAACTATACGAATGTTGATGTAGTTTCTAGTAAAAATTTAAACGAATTAATTACAAAATTAATACCGTATAATTTCGTAATTGTAGGTTATCATTCATCTAATTTAAGTCCGTGGAAAGACTATAAATTTAAAGATAAAGAATTGGTTTGGTTGCAAGAAATTGCAAGAACCAATACTGTGATTTTAGATATTTTTGCAAGTCCGTATAGTTTGCTACAACTTAAAACCTTTGAAAATATAAACGGACTATTACTTTCATACCAGAACAGTAAAATTTCACAAGAAATTTCTGCTCAAATGATTTTTGGAGCATTAGAAACTAAAGGAAAGCTCCCCGTTTCAATTAAAAATATATTTTCTAAAGGACACGGCTTAATGTCAACTTCATTAAAACGTTTGGCATATTCTGTACCTGAAGATGTTGGCTTAAGTAGTCGAAAATTGAGTAAAATAGATTCTATTGCTAAAATTATTCTGAAAGAAAAAATGGCTCCTGGCTTACAAGTGTTGGTTGCAAGAAAAGGCAAAATAGTTTATCAAAAAGAGTTTGGTTATCATACAAGTAAAAAGGAAGTAGCTGTAAGCAGTAATGATATTTATGATATTGCTTCATTAACTAAAATATTAGCTACATTACCTCTAATTATGGAGTTAGAAGAAAAAGGAGCTTTGAAATTAGAAAGTGCTTTAGGGAGTTTATTACCAAAATTCAAAAATACGAATAAAGATACATTAACTGTGAAGGAAATATTATCTCATTATGGTAGATTAAAATCTTGGATTCCATTTTATTTATACACATTAGATAGTGTAACCCAACAACCTTCTATTGAATTTTATAGAGAAAAAAAATCAGATGATTTTAGTATTAAAATTGCAGATAACTTATTTTTAAGAAGTGATTATACAACTATAATGATGGATAGTATTATAAGTGCTAAACAACGATTAAGAATTGGTTATAAATATAGCGATTTACCATTTTATATTTTTAAGGATTTTATTGAAAATTATTACCATAAAGATTTAAATAAACTTACTCAACAGCATTTTTATAATTCATTGGGAGCAAATAAAACTACTTATTTACCATTAAATAAATTTTCTAAAAAAAGTATTGTGCCAACAGAGAATGATTATTATTATAGAAGCCAATTAGTTCATGGGTATGTGCATGATATGGGAGCAGCAATGCAAGGTGGTATTGGTGGACATGCAGGTTTATTTTCAAATACCAATGATATTGCCAAAATTATGCAGTTGTTTTTACAAAAGGGTTATTATGGAGGTAAACGTTATTTTCAATCAAAAACCATGGATAAATTTAATCATAGATACTATGCAAATAATAAGGTGAGGAAAGGCATTGGTTTTGATAAACCTCAATTGCGTGAGAGAGAAAAAGCGACTTGTGGCTGTGTTTCTGACAAAAGTTTTGGGCATAGTGGCTTTACGGGTACTTATGCTTGGGCAGACCCAGAAACAGAAATTATTTATGTTTTTTTATCAAATAGAGTGTACCCAACAATGAATAATAAAGGTTTAATAAAGTATAATATAAGAACTCAAATACAGCAGTTTATTCAAGATGCAATTATAGATTAACTGCCATTGTTTTGGTCGTTATAATTCCTAAAATAATACTACTTACCAAATAAATTAAAGCATAATTTATATTAAAAAAATAGAATATTAATACCGATTGAATTACATAAAATAGAGGAAAAATAGTTATAATTAAAGCAAATCTAAAAGTATTAGTGAAAACAACATCTGTTATAGTTGATTTTAAATATTTCCATACCAACAAAGGGAATACACTATTAATCTTCGCTAATAAATGAATAGGGGTAAACCAGTTTATTTGTTGTTTTTTAATGATTGCTTTTGCGGATTGGACTTTAATATTTTTAGCTAATTTGTTAGTTTTTATAGGATTGGTATAATCTACATTTAAATTTTCTAATTTTTGAATAATTTCATTGTAATTTTCATCGTTTTCAATATGAAGTGTAAGTTTTTTTAATGCTGAAGAAACCTCATTAATAATAGCCTTAAATCGAAGATCTGGGTTCTCAATATTAATAAAATTATTGGCTAAAATGGGTTTACCATAGTGTATTGAAACGCTACTTGGGAAATTTAAGTGTGAATTATAATTTAAACCAATTGGCACAATTTGAATTTCAAGTGTTGGGTGTTTTTTAAGTGTTCCTAAAATAATACGAGCAAATCCTTTTTTTAATGGACGAATTTGGCGTTTTAAATCATGATTTCCTTCAGCAAAAACTTCAATAGCACCTTCATTATTTAAGATTTTAAAGCATTGTTCAAAAATTGTTAAATTCCTTTCAATTGTACTAATTCCATCTCTAATTCTATAAACAGGAATCATATTTAGTGACTCTAAAAATTTAGAAATTAGTTTAGTTGAAAATGCACTTGCGCGTGTTAAAAAGTGAATTTCTCTTTTAGTACTTATAGGAATTAAAATAGCGTCAATAAGCGCATTTTGGTGATTTCCAATAAATAATATTGCACCTTTTTTAGGAATATTTTCTTTGCCAACAACCGTTATTTTTTTATGTAAAAAAAACAATCCAACTTTTAAATAAGCCCTCATTATGTAATACCAAAGGCTTTTCATTTATTTAGTTGTTTTTTGTTTTGACCAATAAGTTGCCAATGCTAAACCAGAAAATATATCCCAAATTGCCCAAAAAGCAACTAATAATGCCATACCGCCAAGCCCATTAAAGAAACTAAAAATTAATAATAAACCCAAGCCAGAATTTTGAATTCCAGTTTCTATAGATAATGTTTTTTGATTTTTAAATGATAATTTCATTGCTTTTGCAAAATAAAACCCTGTAAGTAACGCTAAAATATTATGTGCAATGACTAAAATTAAAACATAGTGAATATAGTTTATGAAAATATCAAAATTATCATAAAAAGCGATTACAATAAATAACATAAAAATGATTAATGAAATTGGTTTCAATATTTTTGATAATTTAGCAGCTAAATCAGATTTGTATTTTCGAACTAGCATTCCAATAATAAGAGGAACACCTAAAATTAGTGTTACTAACTTCATTAATTCAAAAGGATCTAATTCTATAGTTTGAAGAATTTTAGCTGTTGGTGCATACAAATTTCCCCAAATTTCTAAGTTAAGAGGAGTCATTATTACAGAAATTAATGTAGCAAAAGCGGTTAAACTAACTGATAAAGCTGCATTTCCTTTAGCCATTTGTGTCATGAAATTAGAAATGTTTCCACCGGGGCAAGCAGCAACCATCATCATTCCTAATGCAATACTTGGCATTGGATTTACTAATTTTATAAAAATAAAAGTAACAAATGGAAGTAGGAAGAATTGAGAAATAACGCCTGTTAATAAAATTTTAGGAGATTTAAATAGTCGTTTAAAATCATCTAGAGTAATTCCAAGCGCAACACCAAACATAATAAGTGCTAGTGTAATGTTTAAAACCCATAAACCTTCAGTATCAAAATTTATTTTAAGAGAATCTAAGTTTTCCTGCATATTAGTTTTTAAAAGCGTATTCTACAATATTAGCACCCATTTTTAGTGCTTTTTCACGAATTTCAAAGCTGTCGTTATGTATTTCTTCATCTTCCCAACCATCACTTAAATCGGCTTCATAATCATAAAAGCAAACCAATCTATCTTTATAAAATAAACCAAATCCTTGCGGAGGTTTACCATTGTGTTCATGAATTTTGGGAATTCCATTTTCAAAATTAAATGTTTGGTGAAATATAGGATTATTATATGGAATTTCTTGAAATTCTTGACTTGGAAACACTTTTTTTAATTCTCTCCTAATATAAGTATCTAACCCATAATTATCAGAAATGTGTAAAAAGCCTCCAGATTGTAGGTAGTTTTTTAAGTTTTTAGTATCATTATCAGAAAATAATACATTTCCGTGCCCAGTCATAAATAGTATTGGGTAATTAAAAATATCTAAACTACTTACTTCAACAGTTTCAGGGTTCGTTTTTAAAGAAGTGTTAATATTGTTGTTACAAAAAGTTATTAGATTTGGTACTGCAGTTGGGTTTGCATACCAATCACCTCCTCCGTTATATTTTAAAATTGCAATTTGCTGTGCTGAAATATTAGAAAAAGAAAAAAGAAAAAAGAAAAAAGAAAAGAGAATTATCTTTAAATTAAGGTTGTAAGTTTTAAAGTGTAATTGTAAAAGTTCCCTCATTTATTTATTCATTTGTAAAAGAAACGCTGTGAACTGCAACAATACCTGCAGTTTCTGTTCGTAAACGGCTTTCTCCCAAAGATACAGGAATAAAGTTATGTTCCAAACTTTGTTGAATTTCTTTGATTGAAAAATCACCTTCTGGACCAATCAAAATGGTAGTTTTAAGCTGTGGTTTTAATGCTAATTTTAATGATTTTTTAGTTGTTTCTTCACAGTGAGCAATAAATAATTGTCCTTCAAAATTCGAATTGATAAATTGGTTAAATGTTTTTGATTCATTTAATTTTGGGAAGTGATATTTTAAAGATTGTTTTGCAGCTGAATGAATTATTTTCTCTAATCTTTCTGGTTTAACTACCTTTCTTTCAGAATGTTCACAAATTATTGGTGTAATTTCATCAATACCTATTTCAGTTGCTTTTTCTAAAAACCATTCAAACCTATCATTTAATTTTGTAGGTGCAATTGCCATGTGTAAATAATAATTCCAAGGCTTTTCAAAATTGTTTATTTCAGTAATTTGAACCAAACATTTTTTATCATTTGCTATTACAATCTCTGAAGTAAATAAGTATCCAAAACCATTGGTAATAAAAATTGTATCACCTTCGGTTTTTCTTAAAACACGAACAATATGTCTGCTTTCAGTTTTATTAAAAGTAAATTGTTGGGTTTTGGTTGATATTTCTGAATTGTAAAATAATTGCATTTAAATAACTTTTTTATAAGTACAACGTTTTTTAAAAGTTTCTGGAGCAAAATTTCTCCAAAGAGCAGCAATAGGCTTATTGCTTGTCAGCTCAGGAGTTCTAATGCAATTTTCTATACCATTTAGTTTGCAAGAAATTTGCAATTCAAGAAATAATAATGCGTGAATACCTTTGCCTTGATGTTTTGGATGTATGCCAATTAAATAAAGAAGTACGTCTTTATTTTTTCTTTTTGCTTTTAATAAGTGGAATAAACCAATAGGTACTAATTTCCCTTTTGCTTTTTGTAATGCTTTTGAAAATGAGGGCATAATTATGGCAAAAGCTATAATATTGTCATCCTTATCTAGTACAAATTTTATATACTCAGGATTTATAAAACTGATATATTTCTTTTTGAAATAGGCTTTTTCAATGTTAGAAATTGGTACAAATGAAGGTAGTGAAGCATAACTTTCGTTAAACAAATCAAACATTTCATCTACATAAGGCATTATGTCTTTTGTTTTTGTGAAATTAAGTGATTTAACGTTATAACGTTTTTTTATAATGTTACTAATCCTTTCAAGTGGCGCACGTTTAACATTTTTAAAAGCAAATTTATTTTCTAAGTATTCTTTTTCAACTGTAAAACCTAATTTTTTAAAGTGATCTTTATAATAAGCGTGGTTGTACCAAGTTATCATGGTTCCAATATGGTCAAATCCTTCTGTTAAAACGCCTACTTTATCTAGATTTGAAAAGCCTACAGGACCTTCCATAAATTTTAAATTGTTTTGAATTCCAATTTCTTCAACTTTATTAAGTAGTATTTTTGAAACTTCAAGATCATCAATAAAATCGAACCAACCGAAACGCATTTTTTTTAACTCTTGTTGGTTTATTTCAGTATAATTAATTATAGCTACAATACGCCCAACAATTTCATTGTTTTTTTTAGCAATAAAAAATCGTGCTTCTGCATGTTCAAAAACTGGATTTATTTTTTTATCAAATGAATCTAATTCATCATTAATAATTGGTGGTACCCAATATGGATTGTTTTCATATAATTTAAAAGGAAACTTAACAAAAGCTTTCATCTCCTTTTTGGTTATCATTTCTTGAAGTGTAATCATAAAATTAATTTCGTTTATTCTTCTTTTTAAGTATTCTTGAAAAGAAATTTCCTTTTTTACGTTTTTTACTAAGCCGAGCTCTTGGTGATTTTTTGATAATTACTTCATCAGAATGTCTATCTAATCTCCAAGCAGCACCTATAGATGAGTAAAGAAAAGAATAATCATCAAAAAAATTAGTTCTTACTGAAGCGTCTAACTGTAAATTTTGTGATAACAAATATGCTATTCCAGTTCCAAAATGAAATTTAGGAGTATAGTGTTTTTCAAATATCCCTTGGTTTTCAATAAAATAAGACCATTTATAGTTTAAGGCATAGGTCATAGTGGCAATATATGAATATTCATTGGAGTTGGATAAAATTTTATTTGCAATTAAGTTAGTTAATAAAACTAGGCGGTCGGAAAAATCGTTTTGTAATAAAATTGCGCCTTTTAGTGTAAGTTCATTTTCTTTAAAACCATCACCTAAAAAGTTAGTATTAACTCCAACAAAAGCACCAACCGAAGGGATTAATCTTTTTTTATCAAATGCCATCCTACGTTTCCAACTTCTAATTTCTTTTGATTTATCAGTGTATTTTTGCTCGTAAAATAAGTATTTAGCACCAATTGTAAGTTCACTAATACCACTAATATTAGTGATGGCTTCAGAAGGATTATTTAAAATCTCATCTTTTTGATAGGCAACTTTAGCATTAATTTCAAGTTTGTCAAGAAATTTTCCATATCTAAAAAATAATTCTCCACCAATTGAATTTGGTTTTGCATATAATACTTTATTATTACTCGTTCTATAAAATACACCAGTTTCAAATTGGAGAACATCTGTTCCAACACTGTATGGGCTTTCAGAAAAACCAGGCCGTTTAGAATTGATAATTTCTGTATATTGGGCATTAATTATTGGGGCATAGTTAAAAATAAATAATAGTAATAAAACTCGCTTCATAGTTTATGATTGATTATGTGTCAAATATAAGATTTTATATAATTAAACGTTTTAGTTACGGGCAAATTGTTATTTTTGAAAAATATAAAAACTTTATTAAATGGTTGTAGGATTAGCAAAGACAATAGCATATTTTATTATTATTTATTATGCTTTTAAGTTTATAGGAAAGTATATTATGCCGTTGTTTTTAAAAAGCGTGGTTAAAAATGTTGAGAAGAAAATGAGAGAGCAACAAGAAAATCAATACAAACAGGAATCTGGTAATATAGGTGAAACAGTGATTGCTAAGAAGCCAGAAGGGACTAAAGAAAGTAATAAAAATGTGGGTGATTATGTAGATTATGAAGAAGTAAAAGATGATAAATAAATGAAATTTACATTCAAAGAGATAGCACCATATATAGTAGCGATTTTTATTTTTGCTTTTGTTGCAGTAGCTTATTTTTCGCCTGTTTTACAAGGAAAGAAAATTAAACAAAGTGATATTACTCAATTTATTGGTTCTTCAAAAGAAATTAAAGATTTTAGAAATGAAAATAATGAAGAACCCTATTGGACAAATACTTCTTTTGGAGGAATGCCTTCTTATGCTGTAAGTACGTATTATCCAAATGATTTTATTAAAAAAGTTGATAAAATACTACGCTTCTTACCACATCCAGCAGATTATTTATTTTTGTATTTTTTTAGCTTTTTTGTACTTTTATTAGTTTTAAAAGTTAATTGGAAACTAGCAATAGTTGGTTCTTTAGGTTTTGGATTATCAACGTATTTAATTATAATTTTAGGTGTGGGTCATAATGCAAAAGCACATGCAATTGCTTATATGCCACTTGTTTTAGCAGGAATTTTATTAGTTTTTCAACAAAAGTATTTATTTGGCTTTGTTGTAACTGCACTTGCAATGTCATTGGAAATAAGTGCAAGCCATATTCAAATGACCTATTATTTGATGTTTTTAGTGCTAATTTTTGGAATTGTTCAATTAATGGAATCATTAAAAAATAAAGAAATTCCTCATTTTGCTAAAAGTGTAGGGATTTTAGTAGTTGCTGTGATTTTAGCAATTGGAACAAACGCAACTAGTTTGCTTGCCATGAAGGAGTATTCTGAGCAAAGCACACGCAGTAAAAGCGAATTAACCATTAATCCTGATGGTTCATCCAAAGAAGCTACTGCAGGTTTATCCAAAGATTATATTACTGAATACAGTTATGGAAAAGTTGAAACTTTTAACCTGTTTATTCCACGATTTATGGGGGGGGGAAATTATGAAAATCTAGGTTTAGAATCAAATATTTATAATTTTTTAAATGGTAAAATAAACCCCAAACAAGTTAAACAGTTTGTAGAAAATGCACCAATGTACTGGGGTAAACAACCTATTGTTGCTGCACCAGCTTATATTGGGGCAATATTTATGTTTTTATTTGTATTGGGTATATTTTTGTTAAAAGGTAATTTAAAAAAATGGTTAGTAGGTGCAGTTATTTTTTCAATTCTTTTAAGTTGGGGTGAAAATTTAGAGTTGTTGACAAACTTGTTTATTGATTACGTTCCAATGTATAATAAATTTAGAGCTGTTTCATCTATTCAAGTGATTGCAGAATTGGCAATTCCATTAATGGGAATACTTACTTTAAAAGAATTCTTTTCGGCAAATAAAACTTCGGAAGTTAAGCTAAAAGCATTAAAATATTCAATATATGTTGTAGGTGGATTTGCATTAATATTTACATTATTTGGCTCAAGTCTTTTTGCTTTTGAAGGAATTAGTGATGATTATTATGATAAAATACTACCAGGTTTTTTAAATGCTATTATTGAAGATAGAAAAGAAATTTTCTTTACAGATAGTTTAAGAACATTGTTATTAGTTAGTATATCTGGAGGTGTTTTGTGGCTGTTTATTAAAGAAAAATTATCTAAAAATAGTGCAATTTTAGTTTTGGGATGCTTGATTTTATTTGATTTAGTTTTAGTAGATAAGAGATATGTTAATAATAAAGATTTTTTTAGCGCTAGAAAAATTGACAAACCATTTATAGCTTCAGAAATTGATAAAGAAATTTTAAAAGATAAGGGCATTTATCGTGTTGCAAATTTCACCAAAAACATAATGTCAGATGGAGCAACATCTTATTTTCATAAGTCTATTGGAGGTTATCACGCTGCAAAACCTAGACGTTACCAAGAACTATATAATTTTCAAATAGCTAAAAATAATATTGAAATATTGAATATGTTAAATACAAAATATTTCATTTTTGAAGATGGAAATCAGCGTACTGCTTTACAGCAAAATCCCAATGCTAATGGGAATAGTTGGTTTGTAAATACATTAAAAATTGTAAATAATGCAAATGAAGAAATTGTAGCTTTAGATAGTTTAAATACTAAAAAAGAAGCTATTATAAATTCAAAGCAAATTAAAAACGACTTTAATACTAATTATGGAACTGATTCAACTGCTAGCATTCAGTTAACAGCATACAAAGCAAATAAACTAGTTTATAAATCGGAAACAATAAAAGATCAGTTTGCAGTGTTTTCTGAAATGTACTATAAAAATGGGTGGAACGCTTATGTTGATGGTGAATTAAAACCGCATTTTAGAGTTGATTATGTTTTACGTGGAATGGAAATTCCCAAAGGTGAGCATATTATAGAATTTAAATTTGATCCAATAGTAATAAAAAAAGGAAATAGTATAACCTTAATTTCTTATGCCTTTTTATTGATGATACCTTTAGGTTGGTTTTTTATTGAAAGAAGAAAAATTAAATAGAATAATTCATTAATTTTAATACGCGCAAAAAACTTGTTTTATTTCTTGATGAAACTAGTAGTTTTTTCTTGTTAGTAAGTGTTATTTCACCAGTATTATTAAATTGAATAATATGTTTTAAATTAAGTAATAAAGAACGGTGTATTCTAAAAAAAGTAGCATGTTTTAATATATTTTCAACCGATTTTAAATTATTAGAAGTTGTATATACTTTATTGTCTTTTGTATGAAAATGGGTATAGCTTCCATCAGCTTCACAATAAATAACATCATCAATGTCTATAATACAAAAATCACCATTACTCATGGGTAGAGAAATTTTTTTCTGCCTGTTTTCAAGTTGATTTTTAAATGCGAGATATTTTTCTGTATCAAAAGCTGTTTGTTTTGATAAGAATTTATTGAGTACAGTTATTAGTTGCTCTTTTAAAATAGGTTTATTTAGATAGTAAAAGGCAAAATAATCCATGGCTTTTTCTTTATAATCTTTTAACCCTGTCGTAAAAATTACTTCAAATTTTGAAGAAAATGAAAAGAAATCTAATATTTCAAAGCCATTGCCATCTACTAATTCTATATCTAAAAAAATTAATTGTGGATTTATTTCTTTTATCAATTGAATTCCTTTTTCTACACTAGTTTCGTGACCTAAAATGGCTATTTGAGTACTAAAACTAGTTTCTAAAATATTTTTTAAATGCGTATATGCTGCAATTTCATCTTCAATAATTAAGGCTCTAACCATACAAATATTTTAAAAACTAATTAATGGAATTTTCAAAGTTACTTTTAAGCCTACTAAATTATCAAATTCATCTGTTAAATTTGAGATAAAAATCAATTTTTCTTCATCTTTGGATTCATTTATTAAACGAAGACGCTCATTAATGTTTGAAAATGAGATTCCATAATTATTAGATTTAGGGATGCCTTGAATATTTTGAATTCCAATTCCATTATCTGAAATTTCACAAATAAGGAATTCATCATTTTCAATTTTAAAATCTACACTAATAGTATTGGTTTTGTTTCCATTTTTAAAACCATGTTTAAAACAGTTTTCTATAATTGGTTGTAAAATCATTGGAGGAACAAAAATACTCTCTAAATCAGATGAAATTTGAACTGTATTTATGATGTACGTAGTATTTTTATTAAATCTCAATTTTTGAAGTTCTAAATATAATTTAGTCATTCTAATTTCCTCATCTAAATTGATGAGGTTTGATTTTGTAGCATCTAAAATTAAATTTACAAGTTCGGCAAATTTATTAAGACTTTCACGTACTTCTTTTACTTCCCCTTTATCAACCAAGCTATTGATATTTACTAATAAATTATTTATAAAATGCGGATTCATTTGTGCATTTAAAGCTTGATAACGTAAATTTGATATTTGTTCTTTTGTTTTTCTTTTCTGTTGAATTTTTGAATTTCTACGATTGATAAAGTAGGTTGCTAATGCAATGAGAACAAGTATAATTAAAGTTCTAAACCACCAAGTTTTATAAATAGGAGGATTTATTGTGAAAGTAAATGAAACTGGGTCGCTTTCTAAGTCGTTTTTAGAGATTGCTTTAAGTTCAAATGTATAGTTGTTAGGCCTTAATGATGAAAACCTTACTGTATTTGTTTTAGATGTAATCCAATCATTCTCTAGCCCTTTTAAACGGTATTTAAATGTAATATTTCCTAAACTTCTAAATGATATTCCTGAAAAGTTAAACTGAAAATAATTGAAGCGATGACTAAATTGCTGGTTGTTAGCTATATCAATTTTTTTATTATTTATAAGAATAGAATTGATATGAACTGTTGGTGGTAAAATGGGATTTAACTTATTAGTAAGATCAATAATATTTAGCCCTTTTGAAGTTGCTACATACACCTTATTTTCATCAACGTAAGAAGCTCTAACGTCATTACTATACAACCCGTCTGAAGTTGTATAACTTTTAATTGAAATAATTTTATTTGAAGAATTTAACTCAACGCAATTCAAGCCAAAATTAGTAGAAAGCCAAATGTTATTATTTTTATCTACAAAAATAGATTTAATATAATTACTTAATAAGCCATTATTTGTTGAAATTATTTTAAATACTCCTTTTTTTAAAATACCTAAACCATAAGAGTTTGACCCAATTAATAAACCTTTTTTAGAGTTTTCAATGGCATAAATAATACTACTGTTAAACAATTCACCTAAGTTATATTTTTTAGCAGTTTTTTTATTGTATTTATAAAGTCCAGAAGTTGTTCCAATCCATAAGTTTTCAATACTATCCATATAAATAGCTGTACTTCTTTTGTCCCATATTTTTTTAGACGTATTTTTTGTTTTATCTATTTTTCCTATACCATTGCTGTTTGCTGTATACACATAATTTTCTGAAATAAAAATATCTTTAAAATTATTTAAATAAATTTTTTTTAAATCAGAGTTATAAGATATGGAATTTTCAATATCAAATTTTGAATTTAAAGTATAAATATTAATATCACTTAGAATATACAATAAATTATTATGGACTTTTAATTGCCGTATTCTTTTGGGGTTTTTGTTTAGTTTTAGAGAAGATATTATTTCTAAATTTTCTTTATTTAAAATAAAAATTTCACTTTGACCATTTCCAAGAACTAACTTATTTTGAAATTCATTTACGGTAAATAGATTGTTTTGAGTTTTATCTTCAAATTGAATTCCGTTAATATTAAGGTTTGGGAAAAGGTAAATTCCATTAGATTGGCTGCCTATCCAAATATTTTTTTCAAAATCAACAAAAGCCCTAGTCGTTTGTGTTAAAGGAAGTATATTTTTAGTTTTAAGCTTATTTTTTAGATTTATGATTAACGCTCCTTTATTTAGATTTGTAATAAGAAATGAATCTTCAAAAGGAGTAGTTCTGTAAAGTAGATTGTTTGAGTTTTTATAGGCATAGTTTTTGAAAATTTCTTTAGAAATTTTCATAGAAACACTATCAAGATTTTTAAAAGCTTCAGTTTTTTTATTTCGTAGTTTTAAAATAGTACTATTATCATAAAGGTTAAGGTTGAGATTCGTCCAATTAAGATTAGTAATAGATGAACTAAAAATTTTATTACTATTTTCATTTTCTGAAATAGATTTTAAAATTCGTATTTCACCATTAATATTTTCTACAATTTGTAATTGTTTTGAACTGTTTCTTTGATAAAGACTTTTTATATTAAAACTAGTAATTTGATTGTTTATATCTAACCTTTTCAAGGTTTTTAAAGATTGTAAAAACCAAATATTATTTTTACTATCCTCAAATATATCTGAAATAAAGTTTTCAAATATTAAGTCGTTAAGTAAATCAGAGTTTTCTGAGTTATAAATTTTTTGGTGTTGAATATAGCCCATCTTACCATTAAATCCTATCAACCAAATTCTGTTTTTTGAGTCTTTAAATAGTTGCAAAATTTCATTGTCAGGCAACCCATCAGCAATTGTATAATTTTTAAATGAAAGACCATCATATCTACTTAAACCATAATCAGTTGCTATCCAAATGAACCCATTTTCATCCTGATTAATATCGTAAACAGTATTACTAGGTAATCCATTATTACTATTAAACTGTGTAAAACCGGGTATTTGAGCTTGTAAAGTAGTTTGAAATATTAAACAAATAATAATAAGATGAAAAAATCGGTACATTAAATATTAATATTAAGAATCAAATATAGCGCTTATGAATTAAAAAAAGACTTTTATATGTTAAATGTGTACGTTTATAAATATGAATTTTTAATTATTACTATATGATTGTACATTCGCTTTTGTGAACTCAAAATAAGAGGGAAATTTTTTGATAAAGATAAAATAAGCTATGAAAATGAAAAAAGGTCTTTGTATTAAGCCCTTTTTTTTATGAAATTTATGTAACACTTTTTGTAATAAAATCAATATCTTGCCAACTAATTACAGCCTTAATTAATTGATTAATGTACAATACGTTACCTCATAAAAGATATAGACATACCTTAGATTTCTTAAAAAAAGTGTTGCCTGCTCCTGCAACTATTTTAGATTTAGGAGTTAGAAACCCTTTTAGTGAAATTATGGAACAGAACGGGTATATAGTTTATAACACTTTAGGTGAAGATTTAGACTTAGTTCCTGAAATAGTTAAAAAACATACTATAGATGCTGTTACTGCATTTGAAATTTTTGAACATTTGGTTTCTCCATTTAATGTTTTAAATGCTATTGAAAGTAAAAAAATTATAGCTACCGTACCTCTTAACTTGTGGTTTTCTAAAGCTTATAGAAGTAAGATTGATATGTGGGATAGACATTATCATGAATTTGAAGATTGGCAATTTGATTGGTTATTTGAAAAATCAGGGTGGAATATTAAAAAGAAAGCTAAATGGACAAGTCCAATTGATAAAATTGGTTTTAGACCTATTTTGCGAAAGTTTACACCGCGCTACTATGCAATTTATGCTGAAAAATAAATAACATGCGAATAGGAATGATTTTAGACAAAACGTTTCCACCTGATCCGAGGGTTGAAAACGAAGCTATTTCATTGATTGAAAACGGTCATGAAGTATTTTTATTTTGTTTAAAATATGATAAAGAAAAAGACCATGAAGTTTTAAAAGAAATTCAAGTAAAAAGGTACAAATCAAATAAATTGATTTATAAATTGTCGGCGTTAGTTTACACAATTCCATTTTATTCAATGGTAATGTCGAAAAAAATTAATCATTTTTTGATTCATCATAACATAGAAATTATACATATTCATGATATTCAAATAACTGAAGCTGTTTTAAGAGCAAATAAAAAATTAAAACTTAAAATTGTTTTAGATTTACATGAAAACAGACCAGAAATAATGAAATTTTATCCTCATTTACAAAAATTTCCTGGGAAGTATTTAATTTCAGCAAACAAGTGGAAACAAAAAGAAGAAACTTTTATTAGTACTGCAACTAAAGTAATTGTAGTGACTGAAGAGTCAAAAAATGAAATTGCGAAAAGAACAAATAAAAAGTCAGAAAGAATTATTGTTGTTCCAAACACCGTTCATAAATCTTATTATAAAAATGCACAAATTCAAAATAATATAATTGAAAATTATAAAGATAATTTTGTGCTATTATATCTAGGTGATACCGGATTAAGGAGAGGACTACAAACTGCCATTGCTTCTATAAATAATTTAAAGGATAAAATTTCAAACATTAAGTTAGTTATTGTTGGAAGTAATTCATCTGATTCAATTTTAAAATTGCAGGTTAAAAATTTAGGAATTGAGCATTTTGTAGATTTTGTAGGTTGGCAAAACGAAAAATTATTCCCATCTTACATAAAAGCAAGTTCGGTATGTATTTCTCCTTTGCATAGAAATTTACACCATGATACAACTTATGCCAATAAATTATTTCAATATATGAGTTTTTCAAAACCAGTTTTGGTGAGTAATGCTACAGCTCAGAAAAAATTAATTAAAAGAACAAATACTGGTTTAGTTCATTTAGAAAAAGATGTACAAGATTTTACAAATAAAATAGTAGAATTATATACTAATAAAAACTTAAGGGATAGTTTGGGGAAAAATGGGAAACGATTTGTAGAAGAAGAATTTTATTGGGAGAAAACAGCTAAAAATTTAATAAATTTATACGCTAATTTAAGTTCATGAAAAAAGCACTTATAATCACATATTATTGGCCTCCAGCAGGCGGATCAGGAGTGCAACGATGGCTTAAGTTTGTAAAATATTTCAGAGAGTTTGGTGTTGAACCAGTTATTTATACGGTTAAAGACCCAAACTATCCTATTGAAGATGAGTCACTTTTAAAAGAAATTCCAGAAGATTTAGAAATTCTAAAACAATCAATTTGGGAGCCAAACAGAATTTTTAATTTATTTAAGAAAAAAAAGACGGAAAGTGCAGGGTTTTTAAATCCAACTCCTTCAATCTCAGGAAAAATATTACGATATATTCGTGCAAATTATTTTATTCCAGATGCTCGAAAATTTTGGGTGCAACCTTCAGTAAAATATTTAAAGAAGTATTTAAAAAAAAATAAAATAGATGTTGTTATAACAACAGGTCCGCCACATAGTATGCATTTAATTGGTTTAAATTTAAAGAATCAATTTGGAGTAAATTGGATAGCGGATTTTCGTGATCCTTGGACTGAAATAGATTATTTTCATCAATTACCTTTAACTAAAAGGGCAAGTGAAAAACATCATTTGTTAGAAAAAGAAGTGCTAAATAACGCCAATGCAGTTATAGTTGTAGGGAACACAATGAAAGAAAAATACTATAAATTTAATAAAAATACTTATGTAATTACAAATGGTTTCGATGGAGAAGTGACTAATTTTAATATTGATTTAGATTCAAAATTCACATTAACCCATATTGGTTTAATGAATGCTGATAGAAATCCTAAAATGTTATGGGAAGTTTTAGCTGAAATTATGAATGAAAATCACACATTTGCAAATGATTTTGAATTAAAGTTAATTGGTAAGGTTGATAATTCTGTTATCAAGGAAATTTCAAATTTTAACCTTACAAAAAATGTATCAATAATAAATTATATATCTCATAATGAGGTTATTAAGTTTCAGAAAAAATCACAAGTTTTATTGTTAATTGTAAACAATGTACCTAGTGCAAATCAAATTATAACAGGAAAAATATTTGAGTACTTAATGGCTAAGCGTCCAATTTTAGCAATTGCACCAACAAATGGAGACTTAGCAGAAATAATTCATAAAACGAATAGTGGCTATACAGTTGATTTTAATGAGAGGGATCAATTAAAAAAAACTATAGTAGATTTGTATTCAAAGTTTAAAGACGATAAATTAATTGTTAATTCCAAAAATATTGAGCAATACCATAGAAAAGAGTTAACAAAAAAAGTTTCTGAAATTATAAATTCAATTACTGAATGAAGAAAATTGTAACCATATTAGGTGCAAGACCACAATTTGTAAAAGCAGCTGTACTTAGTAGAATAATTTCTAAATACAAAGAAATTGAAGAAGTGATTGTTCATACAGGACAGCATTATGATACTAACATGAGTGCTATTTTTTTTGAGGAAATGGAAATTCCAACCCCAAAATATAACTTAGCAATTAATGGATTAAGTCATGGTGCAATGACTGGGCAAATGTTGTTAAAAATTGAAGAAGTTTTACTTTTAGAAAAGCCAGTATTAGTTGTGGTTTATGGAGATACAAATTCGACCATTGCAGGAGCTTTGGCTGCAAAAAAAATGAATATTAAAGTGGTTCATATTGAAGCAGGTTTGCGTTCTTTTAATATGAAAATGCCAGAAGAAATTAATCGGATTTTAACTGATAGAATTTCAGATTTATTGTTGTGCCCAACAGAGACTGCAATTAAAAATTTAGAAAAGGAAGGTTTTAATAATTTACCTTCAAAAGTTGTGAAATGTGGTGATATTATGAAAGATGCAGTTAAGTTTTACGGAAAAACTTCAGCACAAAAATCCTCAATTATAGCAACATTAAATTTAAATAAAAATGAATTTGTTTTAGCAACCATTCATAGGCAAGAAAATACAGGTTCACTAAAAAAATTAAAATCAATTTTTGCAGGATTAGAAGAAATAGGAAAGCAAAAGCAAGTTGTACTTCCTTTACATCCAAGAACAAAAGCGATTTTAGATAAGAACAAACTAAAGTATGATGTAACTATCATAGATCCAGTTGGTTATTTTGATATGTTGGAATTGCTGAAAAATTGTAATTTAGTAATTACAGATAGTGGTGGACTTCAAAAAGAAGCTTTCTTTAATAAAAAATATTGCATTATAGCTAGAGATGAAACAGAATGGGTTGAGTTAGTTAACAACGGATTTGCTGAAATTATTGGAAGTGATAGAACTAAAATGATTTATGCATTTGAAAATTTTAAAAATTCACTGGCTAATTTCGAAGTGGAGTTATATGGAAATCGAGTAGGAGAGAAGATACACACTGAAATTCTTAAATTGTTGTAATGGGTATTGTTTTAAGGCAATCTTTTATAAATACATTAATTCTTTTTGTAGGGTTTACAATTGGAGGTATTAATGTAATTTTTCTATTTACTCATTTTTTACATGAAGATTATTTTGGGTTAATTACATTTTTGTTGTCAACTGCAAATATTATTTTACCATTATTGGTTTTTGGGATGCAGCATACTGTTATTAAATTTTATTCATCTTATAAAACTAAAGTTGAACAAGACAGTTTTTTGATTTCAACAATTTTTCTTCCGTTGTTAGTTATTATTCCTTTGGGAATTATTAGTGTTTATTTTTATGATGCTATTGCAAGTTGGCTTTCCTCAGAAAATATATTGATAAAAGATTATACAGGTCTTATTTTTATTACAGCCATTTTTATGGGCTATTTTGAAGTGTTTTATTCATGGACAAAAGTGCAATTTAATTCCGTTTTTGGAAATTTTATTAAGGAAATATTTGCACGTATTTGTACTTCATTATTATTAGTTGCAGTTTACTTTAAGTGGTTAACAAATGAAGAATTTATTTATGCTGTTGTAATTGTTTATGGTTTAAGAGTTTTAATAATGAAATTGTATGCGTTTTACATTTGTAGGCCAGCGATGGTTTTAAAATTACCTTCGAACATTAAAGAAATTTTATCATTTTCATTATATATAATTGTTGCAGGTTCAGCGGCAGGAGTTTTATTAGAAATAGATAAGTTTATGATACCACAAATGAAACAAATTGCTGAGGTGGCATATTATTCAGTTGGTATTTATATTGCAAGTGTTGTTGCAATTCCAACTCGAGCCATGCAACATATTACAAGCCCTATAACAGCAAAATATATGAATGAAAATAAGGTTGATGATGTTGAGAAATTGTACAAACAAACATCAATTAACTTATTGGTAATAGGAGGTTTATTGTTTTTACTAATTAACTTAAATGTTAATGATTTATATGAGTTTATTAACAAGCCACAATTTGCAAAAGGTAGTTGGATTGTTTTAATTATTTCTGTTGCTAAATTACTGGAACTTGCTTTAGGAACAGCTAATGCAATTTTAGTAAATTCTAAATATTATAAAATATTTTTTTATTTATCATTAGCAATGGCATTTAGTGTTATTTTATTAAATAAATGGTTAATTAATTTAATAGGGATTAATGGTGCGGCATTAGCAACTTTAATTGTAGTTGCTTTTTACAGTATTTTTAAAATTATTTATATAAAAGGCAAATTAAATATTCAACCATTTAGTATTCAAACTATCAAACTATTAATTAGTGTATTAATAATTTTTATTTCTTTTAATTTTTGGAGTTTTTCATTTCATCCTATTCTAAATATACTTTTAAAAAGTAGTATAATTGGATTCGTATATTTTGTTATTGTTAAAAAATTACATATTTCAAAAGAGATAAATTTACTAGTTGCTGAATATTTTCAAAGTAAATTTAAAAAATAATAATGAGTTACATTGTTCACGTTTTATATGGAATTATTATGGCATATTTTGGGTTAATTTCACCAGGTATGTTAAATATGACAGCTTTAAAAATTAGAATTAATTCAGGGAAAAAGGATAGTTTAAAGTTTGCTTTAGGAGCATCTACAGTTGTTTTTTTTCAAGCCGGAATTGCATTGTTCTTTGCAGATTATTTTTCTAAAAATCCTAAAATTATTGAAATTTTAAAAATTTTAGCAGTTTTTGTTTTTTTTGCTTTAGCAATTTTCTTTTTTATGCTTTCTAAAAAGAAGATGGCAACAACATTGAAAAGTAATAGTAAAAATTATTTTTTAAAAGGGATGTTAATGTCATCAGTAAATATGTTGGCTATACCATTTTATTTAGGCTTAAGTATTTATTTAGTTTCTGTAGATAAAATTATAATAGCGCAACCATTTATTTTATTATTTGTAATTGGAGCTGCAATGGGCTCATTTTTATTGTTTTACACCTATATTTTATTTGCTAAAATTATAATAAAGAAAGTTTCATTTATTGCAACCAACATTAATATTATTTTAAGTGTATTATTTCTTTTATTAGGAATTTTGACTTTGATTAAGTGAATGCCATAATTTTATTTTTTATATTTACGAAACTAAAAATCACGATTTAATTAATATGATTGATGCTATTGAGAAAAACTTAAGGAGAGGAATACAATTGTTAAAATGTATTTCTGATAAAGAATATAGCAATACAACAATAGCACCATATTACTCTAGTATTGGAGGTCATATGCGTCATATTTTAGATGTTTTTGATTGTGTTTTTGAAGGTTTAGATGCCAATAAAATAAATCTAATAAATCGAAAGCGAAACGAATTAGCTGAGAATTACACTAAAAATGGTATTGAATATTTTAATAGAATCATCACTGATTTACAACAATCAAAAGCTGAAGATTTTAACAAAATTGTAAAAGTAACGGATGATTTAGGTTTGGGAATTGTTACTGCAAATTACACGTTGTCTGCAATATTAATTCAAGCACATAGTCATGCAATTCATCATTTTGCAAGTATTGGGTATATTATTTCACAGTTAGGAATACAATTACCCGATGAAGATTTTGGATTCAATCCAACGACTCCAAGAAATAAAGTTATTAATTAGCTGACAAGTTTCTTACCTTTTTAAGGTATTTTTTATAGCTAAAATATAAACTAATTAAATAGTTGAAATTTGTAAAAGTAGCTTTGTGTAGCTTCTTATTTTTCATACCGATAAGGTATATTAATTTCCAATGATTTTTAAGAGACTTTAAGGCTCCAAAATAGGTTCCTTTTGAAGCATCATATATATGAGTTGGTTCTGAAATAATACCATTAATTTCAATAATTTTTAAATTTACACCTTTAATTAATTCTTCAAAATTATCATATTTAATATCGACTCTTCCATAGTGCCAGCCTTCAATATTAGAGCTTAATTCATCAAAAAAATAAGTTAATCTTTTGTTTATAAGTTCGTTACCATTAATAAATTGAGTTCCTTTAGAATGATTTCCTATAATAGTAAGTATTACTTCTTCATTTTTAATTGGAATTGATTGAATCTTATCTTTGTTTAATTCAGAAATTAATGAATAATAAATTTTAGCTCTTTCATCATTCAATATGAGTTCAGAAAGTGTTGATAACCCATCACCAATAACTGTTAAGTATTTTTTAAGTGTTATTGAAGTTATTGTGCCATTTTTTTGGTTTGGAATTCTATAATAAAAAATGCCACATTCATTTTTAAAGTCTATATATTCTTGAATTATTAGAGGTATAGCATTGTATTTATTTATATATTCTGAAAGCTCTTTTTCAGAATTAATTTTTTTTACAAGTAATCCTCTAAATCCAATATCTGGTTTTATAATTAAAGGGAAATTAATTTTATAAGTAACTAACTTTGGAAGTATAGAATCAATTTTCTCTCCAATTTCAATATAAATAGTTTCAGGTTTGTATTTTTCAGGTATTAATTGAACAGTTTTAAACTTTGATTCAAAACCATTGCCAGATCCGTCAATTGCTGGATTTACAGCAGAAAAAAATCCAAAACTTCTAGATTTAATAGCTAAATATAAAGCATATGGAACTATAGGTAAATAAAACATATAGGAAGGCCAATATTCCCAATTAGTATTTTTTTTAAAATTAATATGTTTCATTATTTATCGTCAAAAAAAGCATTTAAAATAATTCGAATTCCTAAAAAAAACAAAATAATTGCTGTAATTGCAATACATACTCCAATTGTAAACCATAAATAATTGTGTTGTTGTTTTATTGCTTTTAAGCCAATAGTTATTAAAATTGGACCTAAAATTAATAATGGGAAAGTAGCTAACTCATACTTTAATCCTCTTATTAATTCATTTTTATTAGTTCTCATTTTTTTGATCTAAAATTTATCTATTGCTCAAAAATACTAAAAAAGAATAATAGTTTATCTTAATAAAAAAAGCAAGAATTTAAATTCTTGCTTTTTTAAAATTTAAATTAAAAATTTATTTTAGATAGAAGAAATAATACCATTTAAAGTTGAGCTAGGTCTCATTGCTTTTTGAGTTAAATCATCATTAAAATAATAATAACCTCCAATATTTATAGATTCACCTTGAGCTTTATTTAATTCTTTAATAATAGTTCCTTCATTTTCTGCAAGTTTAGCGGCAATAGGTGTAAATTGTTTTTTTAATTCAGCATCCTTATTTTGTGCGGCTAAAGCTTGTGCCCAATACATTGCTAAATAAAAGTGACTACCTCTATTATCTAATTCATTTACCTTGCGTGAAGGCGACTTTCTGTTGTCTAAAAATTTATCAGTTGCTTCGTCTAAAGTTTCTCCAAGAATTAAAGCTTTAGGAATATTATAATTTTCACCCAAATGTTCTAGTGAAACGGCTAATGCTAAAAATTCACCTAAAGAATCCCATCTTAAGTGACCTTCTTTTAAAAATTGTTGCAAGTGTTTTGGTGCAGAACCACCTGCTCCGGTTTCAAATAAACCACCACCTTTCATTAAAGGAACAATTGAGAGCATTTTTGAACTAGTACCTAATTCTAGAATTGGGAATAAATCGGTTAAATAATCACGTAATATATTTCCAGTTACAGAAATTGTATCTAAACCTGCTTTAACTCTTTTTAGAGTATATATTGTTGCTTCTTTTGGAGGCATAATTTGAATATCTAAACCTGTTGTATCATAATTTGGTAGATATGTATTTATTTTCTCAATAATTTGAGCATCGTGAGCTCTATTTTTATCTAACCAAAATATTGCTGGAATGTTTGTTGCTCTAGCTCTTTTAACAGCAAGTTTAATCCAATCTTGAACGGGAGCATCTTTTACTTGGCACATTCTCCAAATATCTCCTTTTTCAACAGTGTGTTCCATTAATGTTACACCATCATCATCTACAACTTTTACAACTCCATCTCCTTGTATTTCAAAAGTTTTATCATGTGAACCATATTCTTCAGCTTTTTGAGCCATTAAACCAACGTTGGGAGTTGTACCCATTGTTGTAGGATCAAAAGCACCATTCTTTTTACAAAAATCAATTGTAGCTTCATAAATACTTGCATAGGTACTATCTGGTATTATAGCTTTAGTATCTTCAAGTTTTCCTTCTGCATTCCACATTTGTCCAGAAGTACGAATCATAGCTGGCATAGAAGCATCAATAATTACATCACTAGGTACATGAAGGTTCGTAATTCCCTTGTCTGAATTTACCATTGCAATTGCAGGGTTGTTTTCTAAACATGACTTGATATCAGCTTCAATTGCTAATTTTTGAGATTCAGGTAAGTTTTGAATTTTTTTAACAAAATCTCCAAACCCATTATTTACATCAACTCCCAATTCTTTAATTAAATCACTATATTTTTTGAAAATATCTTTAAAAAATACAGTTACAGCATGTCCAAAAATAATTGGATCAGATACTTTCATCATAGTAGCTTTCATATGAATTGAAAACAAAACATTTTTAGCTTTTGCATCTTTAATTTGTTCTTCAAGGAAACTAATTAAAGCTTTTTTATTTAATACAGTTGCATCAATAATTTCACCATCTAAAAGCGTTGTTTTTTCTTTTAAAACAGTTGAAGAACCATTTTTATCAAAAAATTTAACTTTTACATCACAGGCTTTATCTACAGTTATAGATTTTTCATTATGAAAAAAATCGCCTGTTTTCATTGTAGCAACATGTGTTTTTGAATTAGAGGACCAAGCACCCATAGAATGTGGATTCTTTTTAGCGTAATTCTTTACTGCTTTAGGAGCTCTTCTATCGGAGTTTCCTTCGCGTAATATTGGATTTACTGCTGAACCTTTTACACTGTTGTATTTTTTTTGAATTTCTTTTTCTTCTTCAGTTTTTGGGTTTTCTATATAATTAGGAATTGCATAACCTAAGGCTTGTAATTCTTTAATTGCAGCAATTAATTGAGGAACAGAAGCAGAGATATTTGGTAATTTAATAATATTTGCTTCTGGTAATTGCGTTAATTTTCCAAGTTCTGCAAGTGCATCTACTACTTGTTGTTCTGGAGTTAATAATTCAGGAAATAAAGCTAAAATTCTTGAAACCAAAGAAATATCTTTAGTAGTTATTTCAATACCTGAAGATTTTGTATAAGCTTCAATAATTGGTAACAAAGAATAAGTTGCTAAAGCTGGAGCTTCATCTGTTTTTGTATAAATAATTTTAGGTGTGTTACTCATAATATTTTGTTTGTTTTTAAACTATAATTAGCCAAAATAACAGTAATTATTATGTTCAAAATTATTTGTTTTTTCGGCTAAACAAATATACTAAATATTGATGATAAAATTGATTGTGAAAACGTTATAAATAGGAGGTACGTTTTATTATTAACTCAAAAAAACAGGTGTTAATTTATGGGAACAATAATGTGTTGTAATAACAAAAGCCATCATAATGATTTCTCATTATCATGGCTTTTTGCTGAAACCGTTTTTTAATAAGTCTTCAGCTATTTTTTAATTGCTTTTGCTATTCTCGTTAAAGATCACCCACAATTAAAACTTTTGCTGTAACTTGTTGCTTTCTTACAAAATCAACTTCTTATTAAATAGTTGTTTCGTTTAAAATAAATCTCAAAACTTTGTTGCAGTCTATTAAAACCACTTGCTTTGAAGCATTTATTTTAAATTTTTGTTTTTAAAACTATGTTTCCATTTATTCATGCTAAATACTTGGGCACATTTACTACTTAAAGCTTAGTATTAAAAACGATGTTCAAGAACATTTAGAATTTCACTTTGAGTATTTTAGTTCAACTTCAAAATTTGCATTTATCAATTTTACCTTAACCCTCTCTATTAATTCTTTTGTAAATTAATGACAGAATTTTCTATTTTCCAAATTTATAACTGCTTAGTTTTTAACAAGATATAAACTTAGTTTATTAACATTTGTTAACAACAAAAAAACCCGTTTTGAATTTCAAAACGGGTTTTAATATTATTATATGAGAGTTTCTTATCTTCTTTTCTCAGTAATTCTGGCTTTTTTACCAGTTAATCCTCTAAAGTAGAAAATACGTGCTCTACGAACTTTACCATGTTTATTTACTTCAATTTTTTGAATTGCAGGTAAATTTACAGGAAAAATACGTTCTACACCAACTGTTCCAGACATTTTTCTAATAGTGAAAGTTTCTGATGCACCTGATCCTCTACGTTGAATTACAGTGCCTCTAAAGTGCTGTGTACGTGTTTTTTCACCTTCTCTAATTTCGTAATAAACTGTTATAGTATCCCCTGATTGAAATTGAGGAAATTCTTTTTTAGTTACAAATTCGTCTTGTATAAATTTTACTAAATTTTCCATTGTTAACTTTTAATGGGTTTATCAATAATCAACATTCACGATTTTCGTCAGAGGTTAATTTTGAGAATGCAAATTTAGTAAAAAATATTAGTCTTCCAACAAGTCAGGTCTAATTTTTTTTGTGCGTTCAAATGCTTGTGTATTTCTCCATTCTTCAATTTTTGGAAAATTACCTGATAGTAATATTTCTGGAACCTTAAGTTTTTTATATTCAGCAGGTCTAGTATAAACTGGCGGCGAAAGTAAATCGTCTTGAAAGGAGTCAGTTAGTGCTGAAGTTTCATCACCTAAAACACCTGGAATTAGTCGTATAATTGAATCGCAAAGTACGGCAGCTCCTAATTCACCGCCACTTAAAACATAATCACCTATTGAAATCTCTTTAGTAATAAATAACTCTCTAACTCTTTGATCTACACCTTTGTAATGACCGCAAAGTATAATCATGTTTTTGTTTAAAGATAAAGTATTTGCAGTTTGTTGATTTAGCGTTGGTGCATCTGGTGTCATATAAATTACTTCGTCATAATCTCTTTCAGTTTTTAATTTAGAAATACATTTATCTATTGGTTCAATCATTAAAACCATTCCTGCACCTCCTCCAAATTGATAATCATCAATTTTCCCATAATTATTTAATGCATATTTTCTTAAATCATGAAAGTGAATTTCTACTAAATTTTTATCAATAGCACGTTTAATTATTGAAAATTCAAATGGACTTTTAATTAATTCTGGTGAAACTGTTATGATATCAATTCGCATATTGCAAAGTTAATTGTTGTTATTTTAAAATGCTAATTCTAACTTTTTTCTTTTTTAGTTTGCTATTGTTTATTTTAGAAATCAATGAATCTAGGTTTAAATTTTTCACTCCTACATAGGCGCAATCTTGCTTTAATTCAATAACACCTAATTCATCTTTTTTTATATTTCCTTGTTTAAAAAATAATCCAGCAATATCTCCTTTTGAAATTTTATCTTTTCTTCCTCCTGAAATATGAAGTGTTGTCCAATTGCTATTGGTAAGTTTTTTAATTGATTCAATTTTTATTTCTTCCGAATTTTTAATAAAAATGGGCAATTCTTCATTTTCATATTTTAAAATATAAGCTGTTCCGTTGCTATTCATACGTGCAGTTCTTCCGTTTCTATGAATAAATTCATCAGGTCGGGTAGGTAGTTCATAATGAATAATAAAATCCATTTCGGGAATATCTATGCCTCTTGCGGCTAAATCTGTAGCAATTAATATTTTATGTGTTCCGTTTCTAAATTTTATCAAAGCTCGTTCCCTGTCTAGTTGCTCTAAATCTCCTGAAAAACAACCATGATTTATGCTGTTTTTATGAAGAAAATCACTTACAATTTGAATACTTGTTTTGAAATTACAAAAAATAATTCCGCTTCCTTTACTGTTAACTCCCAATATTTTTTCTAAAGAATCTAATTTATCTTCTTTCGGTGAAACAACGGTTTGAAGTTTTAAGTTTGTTTCTTTTTTGCTTAAATAATTTAATCTTTTTGGATTTTTAAGCTCCATAAAAGAAGGTATTTTTACCTTTTGAGTTGCAGAGGTTAGTATTTTTTTCTGAATAGCAGTTAGATTTTTTAAAATATCTTTCATTTCATCTTCAAAACCAATCTCTAATGATTTATCAAATTCATCCAATACCAATGTTTTAATTTGTTGAATGTTAATTATTTTTCTATTGATATGGTCAGCAATTCTGCCAGGAGTTCCAATTAAAATGGTTGGCGGATGTTTCAATTCTATTTTATCTTTTGAACCAGATCTTCCACCATAAACTGCAATAGCTTTGTAACCACTTCCCATTTCTCTAATAACTTGTTCTATTTGAATAGCAAGTTCTCTAGATGGAACAAGAATTAAAACTTGTATGTCTTTAATTTTTGAATTTAGATTGGCAATTATTGGCAATAAAAAAGCTAATGTTTTACCTGTTCCTGTAGGTGATAATAAAATGATTTCAGGATTAAATAAAATTGCTTTTTGGGCTTCTTCTTGCATTTTATTTAACTTTTCAATGCCTAATTTAGTTAGAATTTCTTCCTGATTTTTTTTGTTTAGTGTCATTCAGCAAAGATATCTTAAATAAATCGAATTTATTTTTTTAAATCGTAGTTGCTTTTAGCATTCTATCTACATTGAAAATATCTTTTTTAAGTTCAATATTTTTGAATCCTTTTGATTTTAAAAGATTCACTGTTTCTTTTCCTAAATATTGGTTAATTTCAAAATATAAATTCCCATTTGGATTTAAGTGTGATTTGGCCAAGTCTGCAATTTTATTGTAGAATAGCAATGGATTTTCATTTTTAACAAATAATGCTAAGTGTGGTTCGTTTGCTAATACATTTTCTTGCATTTGCTCTTTTTCTAATTCGCGTACATAAGGTGGATTAGAGATAATAATATCAAATGTATTTGATAATTTAACTGCTGTTAAAATGTTTTCTTCAATAAAATGTACTGACACACTATTACTTTTAGCATTTTCCTTTGCAGTTTTTAAAGCTTCCGAAGAGACATCTAAGGCAAATAGTTCGGCATTTAGTAAATTTTTGGCTAGTGAAATTGCAATACAGCCACTTCCAGTACCAATGTCTAAAATTTTAATATTTGGTACGTTTTTGAAATCTTTAATTATCCAATCAACTAACTCTTCAGTTTCTGGTCTTGGAATTAAAACATGTTGATTCACGTTAAAAGTCAATCCGTAAAACTCAGTTTTACCGATGATATATTGTATGGGTTTATTTTTTTTTAAAAGTGAAAGTGCATTTTGAAAATAGGGATAATCAATTTCATTAAATTCTAATGTTGGTTGAAGTGCTAATTCAACTCTTGATAAATTTAATTTAAATTCGATTAATATATTGAAAAACGATTGGATTTCTGTCTCAGGATATGTGCTAGATAATTCAGAAATAAACTGTTTTTTAAATTGTTGAACAAGCATTACAAGTCTTTTAACATCCAAACATTACAGGAATAATGGCAAGTGTCACCAATTCTTTCGTCTAAGACTTTGAACCCTACTTTTTTATATAATTTACGAGCATCTTTCATATAGGGTAAGGTTTCTAAATAACATTTTTTAAAACCAAATTCTTTCGCTTTTTGAAGGCAAATGTCTATCATTTTACTTCCTAAGCCAATTCCTCTAGCTTCTGGTAAGAAATACATTTTTTGAAGTTCACAAATATTACCTTTATAATTATCTAATTGTTTTATGCCAGCTCCTCCAAAAATTTCACCATCTTTTTCTATTACATAATAAATAGCTTTTTTAGGTAAATATGCTTCGTATAAAGTATCTAATATTTTATCTGCATAAGCCGTTCCAACTTTTGGTACTCCAAATTCTATTAAAATAGCGCGAATAGTTTGTGCTATTTTAGGGTTATCTTCAAGTTTTATTTCTCTTATTTTAAAATTGTTGTGAATCATTTTAATGTGTTATTTTTACGATGTGAATATACACGAAAAATATATAAAACGTTGCATTGAATTAGCTAAAAATGGTTTGGGGAAAACGTACCCAAATCCTATGGTTGGTAGCGTTATTGTTTTAAATAATGTAATTATTGGTGAAGGATGGCATCAAAAAGCTGGAGAGCCACACGCTGAAGTTCATGCAATTAATTCGGTAAAAGATAAATCACAATTAAAAAATGCAACTATTTATGTAAGTTTAGAGCCTTGTTCACATTTTGGTAAAACGCCACCTTGTTCAAATTTAATTGTTGCTAGTAGAATAAAGAATGTAGTTATAGGTGTTATAGACTCAAATAGTATTGTGAGTGGAAGAGGAGTTGAATATTTAAAAACTAATGGATGTAATGTGGTTGTTGGTGTTTTAGAAAATGAATGTTTTGAATTAAATAAGCGATTTTTTACATTTCATACTAAAAAAAGACCCTTTATTATTTTAAAATGGGCTGAAACTACTGATGGTTTTATGGATAAGAAGAGAGATGAAAATTCTGAAAATTCACCTAATTGGATTTCAAATATGTATTCTCAACAATTAGTTCATAAAATGAGAGCTTCTGAACAAGCAATTTTAGTTGGAACAACTACAGCATTAAATGATAATCCAAGTTTAACAATTAGAAGTTGGACAGGGAATAATCCAGTTAGAATTGTGATTGATAAAATTTTAAAATTGCCTAAAAATTATAACCTGCTAGATAATAGTGAATTAACTGTAATTTTAACTGAAAAACCTTCATTAAATTTAAAAAAATTATATTTTGAAGTAATTAATTTTGAAAAAAATATAATAAAACAAATTTGTGATATTTTATACAAATACGAAATACAATCGGTAATTATTGAGGGAGGAGCAAAAACGTTACAAAGTTTTATCAATGAGAACTTATGGGATGAAGCTTATGTATTTGTAGGGAATACTTTATTTAAAGGTGGTTTAAAATCACCTCAAATAAAAAAAGCACCAATTGAAATTAAGAAAATTTCAACTGATACTTTAAAAGTTTATAAAAACTAAAAGTTATTCAGTTTTTTCAAACATTTCAATTTTTAATTCGCCATTCGATTTTTTATATCCTCTAAACATTCCAGTGGAGTTAAAATCCCAAGATACATTTCCATTTTTATCTATTAAAATCATACCACCTTCACCGCCAAGAGGTTCAATTTGATTAAATAATACTTCATGTAAAGCTTCTGTTGGTGTTAAACCTTTATACAAAATTAAACTTGAAACTTCATGAGTTGCCACTGTTCTAATAAAATATTCACCTGTTCCGGTTGCTGAAATTCCACAGGTTAAATTATTAGCATAAGTTCCAGCTCCAATAATTGGGACATCACCAATTCTTCCATATTTTTTGTTAGTCATTCCCCCTGTTGAAGTTCCTGCAGCAATATTTCCATTTTTATCAATGGCTACCGCTCCTACAGTTCCGTATTTATGATCGTCAATTAGTTCATTTTTAATAAGAAAAGCAGTATGGTTAAGTTTTAATTTTTCTTTTCCTTGAATTTTTCTTAATTGGTTCAATCTTTTTTTAGTAAAAAAGTAACTACTATCAACCATTTCAATTCCATAACTTTTAGCCATAATTTCAGCACCTTTTCCAGATAGCATCACATGTTTAGAACTATCCATAACTACACGTGCAGCTAAAATAGGATTCTTTATATGGTTTACTCCAGCAACTGCACCTGAATTTAAAGTTTTTCCATCCATAATTGCAGCATCCATTTCTTGGTTTCCTTCACTATTGTAAACAGCTCCTTTTCCAGCGTTGAATAATGGAGAATCTTCCATAATGTTAATTGCAGCTTGAATTGCATCAAGTGAAACACCGCCTTTTTCTAAAATTGCATAACCTGCATTTAGGGCTTCTTCTAATTTATGAGCATAAGCTTCTTGTTGTTCGCTATTAAAATATTCTCTTTTTATGCCACCTGCTCCTCCATGAATTACAATTGCAAACGAATTTGGTTCACGAACTTTTATTTTTTTATTTTTTGAAGATTCAACATTACAGGAAATGAGTATGAATGTAGAAAGTAATAAGTAAATTAATTTATTCATAAGGTAAAATTTAGTTACTCAAATATATTCAATTTAATTTGAAATTTTTAAGAATAGGATTTAATATATTTGTAATCCAAATAATAAGATTATTTTAGAAAAAGATACATATAACACGATTGAAATAGCAGCTGGTGATGTGTTGTTTAAAGATAAAGGAAGTAAATTTATTGGTTATGTATTTCCTATTTCTGAAGAAAGTGAAGTAAAGTTAAGAATTGAATATTTAAAGAAAAAACATCACGCTGCAAGGCATTGGTGTTATGCTTGGCAATTAGGTGTTGAAGATATTAAATATAGAGCTAATGATGATGGAGAGCCTAATAACTCTGCGGGTCAGCCTATTTATGGTCAAATACTTTCAAAAGAAATTACAAATGTTTTAATTGTGGTAGTTCGTTATTTTGGAGGAACTAAATTAGGTGTTGGAGGTTTAATAAACGCTTATAAAACTACTGCAAAATTAATATTAGAAGAAGCTATAATTGTTAAAAAGACAGTGAATGTTAATTTTCAAGTAATTTTTGATTACAAGGATATGAATAAGGTAATGCGAATTATTAAAGAAAATAAACTTAACATTGAAAAACAAACAATGAATTTAAATTGTGAATATTTAATTTCAGTTCGAAAAAAAAATGTAGCTAAAGTTGAACAACAGTTTATAAATTTACGTTGTTTAAAAATAAAAGAACTTATTGTATAGTTTCTTCTAACTTTTTAAACAAGTATTCAGGAGCTCTTATAGGTTTTTTTGTTATTGAATTAATAAATGCTAAAGTTACGTTTGCAGTAGTTAAAAGTTCATTATTTTCATTGTGAATTTCAAACTTAAATTTTATTTTAACAAGAGGTTTATTAACTAAAGTAGTTTTAAGAGTTAAAAGGTCATCGTATTTAGCAGGTTTTAAGTAATTTGTATTTAGACTAATTACAGGTAACATAATACCTGTTTCTTCCATTTTCTTATAAGAAATACCTAATTTTCGGAGCCATTCAATACGTCCCATTTCAAAGTACTGGGCATAGTTTCCGTGGTATGCGAAGCTCATTTGATCTGTTTCTCCGTAACGTACCCTAAATTGAATTGTATTTGAAATCATTTGTTTTTTTTAAAGTTTTTTATGATACGTAAAAAAAAGTTAATAATCAATAGATATTTTATTTTTTTATACTAAAATTTATTCACATTTTTGTATAGCCAAAATTGCTGAAGGGGTTTTCAATTTTATCGGCAAAAATTAACTCAAAATACTATAATAAAATAAAATGATTAAAACTGCATCATCAGTTTGGGGGGAATGTTTATCTTTTATTGAAGATAACATAAAACAACAAGCTTACAAAACTTGGTTTGAACCAATTAAACCAATTAAACTTTCTGGTGAAGCATTAACTATTCAAGTACCTAGTAAATTTTTTTATGAATGGTTAGAAGAACATTATATTAAGTTATTAAGAGTTGCTTTAGTAAAGCAATTGGGGGAAGATGCAAAATTGATTTATGATGTAAGAATGGAAAATAATTACAGTAGTAATAGTCAGCATACTGTAAAAATTCCAAGCTCAAATAGAAATCCAATAAATCCGCAAGGAGTTACTGTACCATTAGATTTTAATAAGCGAGAATTAAAAAACCCATTTATTATTCCTGGAATTCAAAAGGTTAAAATTGAATCTCAACTAAATCCAAATTATAATTTTGATAATTTTATTGAAGGAGATTCTAATAGGTTGGCACGTTCAGCAGGTATGGCTGTAGCTAACAAACCTGGAGGAACTTCATTTAACCCACTATTAATTTATGGTGGAGTTGGTTTGGGAAAAACTCACATAGCACACGCAATTGGTGTTCAAATTAAAGACAAATACCCCGATAAAACTGTTTTATATATTTCATCTGAAAAATTCACACAACAGTATATAGATTCTGTTAAAGGAAATACTAGAAATGATTTTATTCATTTTTATTCAATGATTGATGTATTAATAGTTGATGATGTTCAATTTTTATCAGGAAAAACAGGAACGCAAGATGTTTTCTTCCATATTTTTAATCAATTGCATCAAAATGGTAAACAGGTAATATTAACATCCGATAAAGCGCCTGTTGATATGCAAGACATAGAACAACGCTTACTTTCAAGATTTAAGTGGGGGTTATCAGCTGAGCTCCAAGTGCCAGATTATGAGACTAGAGTTTCAATTTTGCAAAATAAACTATACAGAGATGGTGTTGAGATGCCTGATGAAATAGTTGAATATATTGCGAAACATATAAAATCAAATGTAAGAGAGTTAGAAGGTGTATTAATTTCTATGATTGCGCAAGCGTCATTTAACAGGAAAGAATTTACCTTATCTTTAACTAAACAAATTGTAGATAAATTTGTTAAAAATACCAAACGTGAAGTATCTATAGATTATATTCAAAAAATTGTTTCAAACTATTTTGAATTGGATGTGGCTACTTTGCAATCTAAAACACGTAAAAGACATATTGTTCAAGCGCGTCAATTAGCAATGTTTTTTGCTAAAAGAATGACTAAAGCTTCTTTAGCAAGTATTGGTTCTCAAATTGGGAAAAGAGACCATGCGACAGTACTTCATGCTTGTAAAACTGTTGATAATTTAACAGAAACAGATAAGCAATTTAGAAAGTATGTGGATGATATTACAAAGAAACTTACTTTTTAATTTATTTTAATGACTAAGATATTAATGGTTTGTCTCGGTAATATTTGCCGTTCTCCATTAGCGGAAGGAATTTTAAAATCTAAAGTTTTTGGTTTTAAAACAATAGTTGATTCTGCAGGAACAGGAGAGTATCATAAGGGTGAAAAGCCTGATAAAAGGTCAATTAGTATTGCAAAAAAAAAAAATATTGATATTACAGGTCAATCTGCACGAAAATTTTTAATTGAAGATTTTGATAAATTCGACCTAATTTATGTGATGGATAATTCTAATTATGAAAATGTTATTGCTTTGGCTAGAAATGAAGATGACAAGTCTAAAGTAAAGCTTATTTTAAATGAAATTTTCCCCAACGAAAATTTAGATATTCCTGATCCGTATTACGGTGGTAGTTTTGGGTTTAAAAATGTTTATAATATGTTGGATGAAGCTTGTGATATTATAGCAAAAAAAATTAATTCGAATGGATAATGAAATTGGAAAATTGTATTTAATACCAACAACTTTGGGTGATAATGAGCCATTAGAGGTGCTTCCTTTGTCGGTTAAAAAAGTTATTGAAGAATTAGATTATTTTATTGTTGAAAATGAAAAAACGGCTCGTAGATTTATAAAACAAATTGCACCAAGAAAATCACAACCTTCATTAAAAATATTGAAATTAGATAAATATGCTGATCAATTAGAAGTAAGAACCTATTTAGATGTTTGCTCAACAGGAATTTCAGTAGGGTTGCTTTCTGAAGCTGGTGTGCCTGCAATTGCTGATCCAGGTGCGGAAATTGTAAAGTTAGCTCATGAAAAGGGAATTAGAGTAACTCCATTAGTTGGTCCTTCATCAATTATTTTAGCTATGATGGCTTCAGGTTTTAATGGGCAAAATTTTGCATTTAATGGTTATTTGCCTATTAACTCATCTGAAAGAAAAGCAGCAATTAAAAATTTAGAACGATTGTCTAAAGAAAAAAATCAATCTCAAATATTTATTGAAACTCCTTTTAGAAATGAGAAAATGTTAACTGATTTAAAAAGCACGTTAACTCCAACAGCTAAGCTTTGTGTAGCTTGTGATATTACACTTCAATCTGAGTATATTAAGACTTTAGAAATTAAGGATTGGAAATTTGAAAAGCCAGATTTGCATAAAAGACCAACAATATTTATAATTCATAAAGAATAAAAAAGCATCAACAATTGTTGATGCTTTTTTTATTTAACCAATGTAATTCAAATTATATAACAGGTTTTTTGTTAGCTTCAATAAATGAAGTGTCATACCCTGAAAACTGTTTTAAGTAATGTTGAATAGATGATCCATAAGCATCTATAAATTTATTTTCTCCATTACTTCTTAGGTATTTTTTTACATTTCCAGCGCCTGCTAAATGCGCAGCTGCAATAATACCAGATTCAGTAATTTTAATACCGTTTATTTTTTCCCCAACACTTCTTTTAATATCTTTTCTTAAAATCCATTTATTAACAGAGCAAAGTGCTATAAAAGCTTTTTCTTGTAATTCGGGTGATTCTAAAAATAGTTGAGAGTTATAAATGTTAAACCTTTTTAAGGTCGATTTTCCAAATTGATATTTTCCTAAGTAACCAAGTGTATTAACTATATGATAGTTTCCTTGAGATTCTTTAAAGGCTACTGCTTCCTTAAATCCATTAAATGAATTACCAACAAATGGAATGTTGTGTGTTGGATTTTTAGAGAAACTTTCATCTTCTGTGAGTACTATGCTAATTCCTCTACTTAGGAAAGTGGAATTGTTGTCGGTCTTTTTATCTTTAGAAAAACTAGAAATTACAGTTCCTAAAATTAATAAACCAAAAAATATTATTACTTTTTTCATGATTTAAAGGTTTTAATTACCTTTTAAATTTCCGGGTGCAAATGTAATGTATATTTTTATATAAATGTTAATTTACTAATAATATTTTATAAATTAACAAATTGTTAACAATTCAGGGCTTTTGTTAATAAAAATGAAATATTCATCTCAATTCTGATGGTTTAATGTAGATGTTAAATTATTTAAGTGAATTCTCTATTATTATTTATCTGTTTACCCCTTGTTTATTTAGCCATTTTTGATACTTAACAGCATTTTTATTGTGTTGTGACAATGTTTTAGCAAATTCGTGTTTCCCAATTGAGGTGATACTAGCACACATGTAATAATAATTATGAGTTGCTGGGTTAAGAACGGCATTAATAGAAGAGATATCAGGCATTGCAATTGGGCCTGGTGGTAAGCCATTATTTTTATAAGTATTATAAGGTGAATTAATTTCTAAGTCTTTTGTTAAAACTCGCTTAATTATGGTTTCATTTCCTAACTCTTTTTTTAAAGCAAAAATAATCGTAGGATCAGCTTGTAATGGCCATTTATCATTAAGCCTATTTATATATAGTCTTGCAACCATTGGTCGTTCATTTTTATTGGTGGTTTCTTTTTGAACAATTGAAGCAAGAGTAATAACCTCATTTATTGATAAATTTAATTTCTTTGCTTGTTCTTTTCTAGTTGAATTCCAAAACTTGTGGTATTCATTAAGCATTTTAGTTCTAAATTCAATTGCAGAGGTATTCCAATAAAACTCATAAGTATTTGGAATATACATTCCAATGGCGGTGTTATTTTTA
Organism: Lutibacter sp.; assembly: GCF_046055765.1. Taxonomy (GTDB): domain Bacteria; phylum Bacteroidota; class Bacteroidia; order Flavobacteriales; family Flavobacteriaceae; genus Lutibacter. Next base: position 101,571 of record NZ_JASFZF010000040.1, read on the forward strand.
AATCCGGCTTCTTCAATAAAATTTAAATCGGTTAAAGCTTTTAAAATTGTTATTGAGTCCGGTTCAATTTGTATAGAGATTCTGCCAGCTAATTTTTCGAAGGTATCTTGGTTGTTAAATGATAAGTTAACAGTTGTTTGTTTTCCACTTCGTAATAAATTAACAAGTTCATTATTGTTTAAACCTGTTGAAATGTGGTATTTACCTGATTTAATTGTATTAGGGTAGTTTTTCTTAATTGCTACCCAGTTAAACGTTTTAACTCTTTTTAGAAAAGGACGAACTAAGTTTTGAACATCTTTAAAATTACTATTTGTTGGAATATATATAAAACCTTCTCTGGTAGTGTTTGGGTTGTAAATTTTGTTATAATAGTTGTAAGCTAAAGTACTTCCAATTGCTATTAGTAATCCAAAAATTAATAAAAATAATTTTTTTATATTCATGTTTATTTTTTAATTAATTGGTATGAAATTTCATCTTTAAAACTAGAATTTGAGTAAACCCAATCTTTTTTTATTCCAGATTTTATAAAATTGAATTTTTCAAAAAGTGCAATGCTGTTTAAATTATCTGCTGTAATATTTGCAAAAAGTTGATGTACATTTAAAAAAGTAAATGCGTAATCTATAATCAACCCTAGGGCTTCAGTGCCATAACCTTTATGTTGGTTTGTAGAAGTTAACAAAATACCCAATCCAACACGTTTATGTTGTGGGTTAAAATCGAACAAATCAATCATTCCAACAGGGGTGTTTTTTGCGTTACAAATAACAAATCTATATTGTTTGGCTTCATAGATATCTTGATGTGAATTTTCAATATATTTTTCTAGAATATACTTAGAAAAAGGTGTTTGTGTACTGCTAATTTCCCAAAAAGACTCATTGTTTTCAGTAGCGAATAAGAACTCTAAATCCGTAGGTTCTAAAGCTCGTAAGTTTATATTTTTACCAAGTAAAGTTGCCATTAAATTGTTATTTTTCCTTCAAAAATAAGTTGAGTAGGACCTTTTAAAAATACATTTTTATAAGTGCCTTCTTCTATGTTAAATGAAACTTCTAATTGACCTCCTAAAACATTAAGTTTTATGGAGTTCTTTGAAGTTTTATTAATTTTATTTGCTGCTATTGCAACTGCTGTAACTCCAGTTCCGCAAGCTAAAGTTTCATCTTCAACACCTCGCTCATAAGTTCTTACGTTAAATGAATTACTTGAAACTTGTTCTACAAAATTAACATTTGTTCCTTCATCAAAGTATGGTGATCCATTTCTAATTTTTGAACCTAACTTTTTAACATTTAAATTCTCAATGGTATCGCAAAAAGTAACATGATGTGGGGAACCTGTATTCAAAAATAAATGGTTTTTAAAAACTTCAATTTTAGTAACATCAGCCATTTTTAGGTTAACAATACTTTGGTTTATAGTAGCATAATGTAAACCATCAATTGCGTTAAATGAAGTGCTGTTTTTTATAATGTTAAGCTTATTTGCAAATGCAACAATGCATCTTCCTCCATTTCCACACATACTACCTTCATTTCCATCTGCATTAAAATATTTCATTTTAAAATCTACTTCTTCAGAGTTTTCTAACAAAATTAATCCGTCGGCACCAATTCCAAAACGTCTGTCACATAAATTTTTAATTAAACGTATGTTGCTTACGGGAAATGCTAAGTTTCTATTATCAATCATAATAAAATCGTTTCCAGTTCCCTGATATTTGTAAAAATGTAGATTCATTATTGCAAATGTAGTAAATTAAGCATAGTTTTTTTTGTTAAAAATATAGAACAACTTCTAAAGTGTTAAACTCAGTTAAATGAGTGTTAATATAGCGTTAAAGCATTTTTTTAAGAAAAAATATATTTTAATTTTGAGTATTAAATTATAAAAAAGTTTAAAAAATGAAAAAAATAGCAAGTATCGTTTTATTTTCAGCTTTAGGAGGAATACTTACACTTGGAGCTTATAAATTATTTTTAGAAAATCCTCAAATTGTAATTGAAAAAGCTGTTGAATCAAAGCCAAATATGGTTACAGCTAGCAATACAAGTAGGCTAATTGCCTCGACTGAAAATACTGATTTTACTGTAGCTGCAGAAAAAACATTAAACGCTGTAGTTCACGTAAAAAATACATCATTAAAGACTGTAAGAGATCCTTTTGCTGAATTGTTTTATGGACAGGGGAGTGGAATAAAGCAATATTCTCAAATTGGAACAGGAAGTGGTGTAATTATTTCTTCTGATGGCTATATAATTACAAATAATCATGTAATAAAAAATGCAACTGAAATTGAAGTTACTTTAAATAATAAAAAGGTTTATAAGGCAAAAATGATTGGAACTGATTCAACTAATGATATTGCATTGTTAAAAGTTGAAGCTACTAATTTACCATATATTGTTTTTGGAGATTCTAACGAAATTAAAGTAGGTGAGTGGGTGCTTGCAGTTGGTAACCCATACAATTTAACCTCCACTGTAACGGCAGGTATTGTTAGTGCTAAAGGAAGAGATTTAAAAAGGAATGGAAATATTACAGACTCGTTTATTCAAACGGATGCGGCTGTAAATCCAGGAAATAGTGGTGGTGCTTTGGTGAATACTAGAGGTGAATTAGTTGGAATAAACACTGCAATTACTTCAAGTACAGGTTCTTTTATTGGATATTCTTTTGCGGTTCCATCCAACATTGCAAAAAAAGTTGTGGAAGATTTAATGGAGTTTGGGAATGTCCAAAAGGCAATTTTAGGTGTAAGTGGTGGTGAATTAAATAATAAAGCTGCCGAAAATTTAGATATTGATATCACAGAAGGTTTTTATATTGCTGGTGTAGCAGATAATTCAGGAGCAGAAAAAGCAGGTTTAAAGAAAGAAGATATTATTGTTAAACTTAATAATGTGAAAATTGCAACTTTTGCCGATTTACAAGGTTTTTTAAGGACCAAACGACCAAACGAAACAGTTGCAGTTACTTATTTAAGAAATGGAAAAGACTATACTGTTAATGTGAAGCTGAGTAAAAATGAAATAAGCAAAGTTTCTACTCTTGGTTTAGAGTTGAAAAATTTGGATAAAAATGAGTTAAAAAAATTAGACATAGCTAATGGAGTTAAAATTACCGAGATTTCAAACAAAGAACTCATGTACTATGGTGTTAAAAAAGGTTTTGTTATTATTGCAATTAATAATCAAAAAGTAAACTCAGTTGATGATGTAAATGAAATGATTGCCACTAAAACGGAAGGGGAAGTATTACGAATTGAAATGTTAAATTTAAATGGTGAAATTGAACGGTACATTTTTAGATAAAGTTTAAAAAAATAATTTAGAATCCTTTCACTATTTGAAAGGATTTTTTTATGCTTAATACCTTTGCGAAAACGTTTGAAATAGGTATTTTTACCGAAATTTAAACAACACAACATAAAATGTCATTTAACGAAATTTACGAAAAAGAACTTGCTTTTCAAGCCAATAGAAGAAGAGCAACTGTAAAATTTATTAGGATAATAAGTGATTTATGGTACGATAATACTGTGGAACTCGTATTATTTAGAAATCAATTATTAGATAGAAATGTTAGTGAAATATTAAATTTAGTTGAGTATGCTAGCGATTTTGTAGAAAAACCAATTTCAATTTTTGATGCTGTTGAAATTGCACAAGAAATTAAAAATCATGAGTTACCACCTTCAAAAATTGATATAGGTAAATTAGTTTATGAATCTCATTTAGATGAAGATAAATGTACAATAAAAGATTTTATTGAAGATAGATTTAAAGATGCCAAAAATAACAAAAAATTTGAATCAAAAGATGTTGTCCTTTATGGTTTTGGTCGTATTGGTCGTTTGTTAGCTCGTGAATTAGTGGCGCTTACTGGTAAAGGTAATTTAATGCGTTTAAGAGCAATTGTAACTCGTGGTGAAATCACTGAATCTGTTTTAGAGAAAAGAGCTTCATTACTAAGAAATGATTCAGTACATGGTGATTTTCATGGTACGGTAACTGCTAATATTGAGAAAAAAGCGTTGATAATTAATGGAACAACAGTTCATGTAATTTCAGCGAATAACCCTGAAGAAATTGATTATACACGTTATGGAATTTCTGATGCATTAGTAATTGATAATACGGGTGCTTTTAGAGACGAAGAGTCCTTAGGAAGGCATATAAAAGCAAAAGGTATTGCTAAAGTATTATTAACAGCTCCAGGAAAAGGAATCCCAAATATTGTGCATGGTGTAAATCAATTAGAGTATGACCCTTCAAAAATTGATATTTTTTCAGCAGCTTCTTGTACAACGAATGCTATAACCCCTGTTTTAAAAGTTATTGAAGATAATTTTGGGGTAATTAATGGACATTTAGAAACCATTCATGCATATACAAATGATCAAAATTTAGTTGATAATATGCACAAAAAGTATCGTAGAGGTAGAGCTGCAGCTTTAAATATGGTAATTACAGAAACAGGTGCGGGAAAAGCTGTTTCTAAGGCATTGCCATCATTTGAAGGGAAACTAACTTCAAGTGCTATTCGTGTTCCGGTACCTAATGGTTCTTTAGCAATTTTAAATTTGCGATTAGAAAATGCAGCAAGCAAAGAAACTATAAATAATACAATGAAAAAATATTGTTTAGAAGGCGATTTGGTTGAGCAAATCAGGTATTCACTAAGTAATGAATTGGTTTCTTCTGATATTGTTGGAACACCGGCTCCAGCAATTTTTGATAGTCATGCAACTATTTCAAATGGTGATGGTAAGAATGTTGTTTTATACGTTTGGTATGATAATGAATATGGTTATACTCACCAAGTTATTAGGCTTGCAAAATATATTTCACAATTAAAAAAGTTCACTTATTATTAGTGGTTGTAGCAACAATTGTTGCTTTCTCTGATAGTTTATAAAGTACCTTTGACGAATGAAAATATCAAATTCTGTCAAAGGTTTTTTATTGGCATTAGTTTCGGTAATAGCTGTATCAAATGTATATATTTTTAGTAAGGCAGCCCTTACAGAAGTAAGTTTACCTCAATTTGGTGTTTATTGGTTTAGTTTTGGATTAATATGGATTTTATTATACGCTTGGTATAAAAAAACTTATAATAACTTAAAAGGACTTGTAAAAAAGCAATATTTAATACTATTTGTAATTGGAATTATTGAAGTTGTTGGTACCTACTTTTTCTTCAAATCTATTCATACAATTTCTAATCCTACAATTGTTTCTTTTATTGGTAATATATCTCCTGTATTTGTAATAGCTTTAAGTTTTATTTTACTAAAAGAACGGTTTTCAAACTTAGAACTTTTGGGAATGCTATTAGCTTTATCGGGTGCATTTGTAATAAGTTATAAAGGAAATTCTAGTTTTAAAAATATGTTTATTGATGGCTCTCAATATGTATTGTATTCTAGTATGTTGGCCGCAATTAGTGCAGTAGTTATTAAAAAAAATATTCAAAAAATTCATCCAATAATTTTTACAACAAGTCGAAGTTTTTTTCTACTATTTTTTTCAATTATAGCTTTAAATTATGTTGAGGATTCATTGGTTATTTCAACAAGAGCTGTACGGAATATTTTTATAGGTTCTCTTTTAGGGCCATTTTTAACAGTTATTGCGGGTTATTTAGCATTGCAATATATTCCTTTGTCTAAAAAAGCAATAATAGCAAGTACAAAGGGAATTTTTGTATTGCTTGGTTCATATCTTTATTTTAATCAATTTCCACCTACTATTGCTTTAATAGGTGGATTTGTTACGATTGTTGGTCTTTTATTTATTGCTTTTGGTAAAATGAAGCATAAAAAAAGCCAAAACAACTAGTTGATTTGACTTTTTCAAGGTTCAATAAAATAAGGGTTATGTAAATATTATTTGAGTTCTATCTCCATCACACATTTCATAAAATTGGCCAATTGTAATAATATCAGATATTTCATCTGATAAGTCTTCTTTTTTCAATTTAAACATATCAATAGCTAATTTACATGCGTAAATTTTACCACCACCCGCAGTAATCATTTCTAAAAATTCATCAACAGGAGGCATATCTAAATCACCCATTTGTTTACGCATCATACTTGAAACAGCAGATTCTACTCCTGGTAATCCACCAAGCATTGTTGGGAAAGGTAATCCACCAGGCATTCTCATTGCTGGATTTCCAGTTGTTGCTGTGTGTAAATTATTCATTGTTTTTTTAGTGATAGCATCTAGCCCAAAAAAGGTAAAAAACACATTGGTTTCTATTCCTTCCATAACAGCTCCATTAGCCATTACTAGGCTTGCATACACATCTTCTAAGCTTCCTTTAGCACATATTAAACAAACTTTTTCTAAAGGTTTTTTTTCTTCTGTACTCATTTTTTTTAATTTTTAAATTAATATTTTTAAACCGAATTATATACAACTAGTTGGTTTCGGTATTCCTGCAATTTTTGATGAGAATTTTAAGGGGCCTTTTGGAAATAGCTTATACAATCCTTTAATATCTACAACACCTGATTTACCAACTTTTCTTATGGTTAAGGTTTCTTTAGCTTCTGTTTTTTCACGTAGATAATTTATAACCTCAAAGTGTTTATCTGTTAATTCAATATTTATTTCTTTTGCAATTTCTTTTGCAATTTCTTCGTTCCATTGAGACATATCTTCTAAATATCCTTCTTCTGAAACGTTTACATCTACTCCTGCTATAGTTTTTACTGACATAATATTTTGTGTTTTATATATTTAATAATTATTTTGTATCTGTTTTTATATCAAAAATTTTTCCTTTAAAACTCATATTTCTTGAAACAAAAGGAATGGCAATACCTTTTAATAGCATATTCCAATAAATCCATCTGAAGGCTAATTTACCCCAGTGATTAAATACACTTTCTTTTAAGAGTTTTAGAGGTCCAATTTTTGCAAAAGGAAATTTTCCATGAACTGGTTCTGTAACGTAATTAAAATCGATTAATAATGCTTTGTTGTCTCCAGTTTCAATAAAACAATTTGCATGTCCGTCAAATTCTTTCTTTAAAGGATATCCATCCATATATAAAAGAATGTTGTCTGTTAATGTTTCTGCTTGAAAATGTGCAACAGATCCAGCTTTAGAAGCTGGTACATTTGTAGCATCTCCAATTACAAAAATATTTTCATTTGCTAAAGACTGTAAAGTATTATTATCTGTAGGTATAAAGTTTAAATCGTCTCCTAAACCAGATTTTTCTATCACTTCATCTCCCATATTTGTTGGTATGGTTACTAATAAATCAAATGGAATTTTTCTATCTTCATAATCTACAATTTCTTTCTTGTCATTATCTATATGTTCTATAGAAAAATCAGCTTCCATTTTTATACCTTTTTCATCTAAGAGGTACGTTAAAGCTGTTGAACATGTTGGTTTTGTGAAAGCACCGGTTAATGGAGTAACATATGTAATATCTACTTTATCTCTCATTCCTTTTTTTCGGAAATAAGAATCAGCTAAAAAAGCAAATTCTAAAGGTGCAACGGGACATTTAATAGGCATTTCAGTAATGTGAATTACTAATTTTCCACCTTCCCAATCACGTAGTTTGTTACGTAAGGCTAAAGAGCCTTCATAGGTATAAAAATCAAAAATATCTTTTTTCCAAAGAGGCCCAATTAAACCTTCAGTTTCTTCAGGAGCAATTTTAGAGCCTGTTGCAATTATTAAAATATCATAGTCTAGTGTTTCGTCTTCAAGTTCTACTTTATTTTCTTCTGAAAGAATTTTTTCTATTTTTTTCTGAATATAATTAACCCTAGTTGGAAGAAACCTCTTTCCAGTTTTTTTTACCTGATCTTCGGTATAGCTATCAAAAGGGAGAAATAAGAAGCCAGGCTGATAATAATGTGTTTTATATTGATCAACTATTGTAATATTCCATTCATTAGAATAAAGTTTTGGCCTTAAATGATTCACCATCATTGTACCTGCTGTTCCTGCACCTAAAATAAGTAAGTTTTTCATATTTAACTGTTTAAATATATTATGTATCAATTATTACACAGTAAAGTTACTATAGTTACATAACGATACATATGATAAATATCAGGTTGAAACGTAATAAAAGTTACATAATATTTAATAATGTAAAAAGTTTGTAGTAATTTTTGTATAGCTTTAAAAACTTTAAAAAATATGATTATTTTAGCCTAGATATAATTTGAATAGAATGTTAAATATTGAAGAAAAAATTAAACAATTAAGAAATGAACTCCGAGAACATAATTATAATTATTATGTATTGGATAATGCAACAATTTCAGATTATGAGTTTGATTTAAAATTGAAAGAATTAGAAAAATTAGAAGCTGAAAATCTACAATTTTTCGATGCTAATTCTCCAACACAAAGAGTAGGTGGTGAAATCACTAAAAATTTCAATACAGTTGTTCATAAAAATAGAATGTATTCTTTAGATAATTCATATTCAAAAGATGATTTATTAGATTGGGAAAAGCGCATAAAAAAAATATTAGAAACTGAAGATGTAAATTATACTTGTGAGTTAAAATATGATGGTGCTTCCATTAATCTAAGTTATAAAGATGGAGTTTTAGTGAGCGCTGTTACTAGAGGTGATGGTTTTGAAGGTGATGATGTTACAGCAAATATTAAAACAATAAAATCTATACCATTAGTTTTAAAAGAGCATTTTGCTGATGAATTTGAAATAAGAGGAGAAATTATTTTACCGTTAGAAGGTTTTAATAGGATGAATGCAGAACGTATTGAAGCAGGAGAAGATCCTTACAGGAACCCAAGAAATACGGCAAGTGGCAGTTTAAAACTACAGGATAGTAAAGAAGTTGCTAGAAGACCGCTAGATTGCTTATTATATCACATAGTTACTACTAAAAATCAAAGAACATCTCATTTTGACACTTTAAAATTTGCTAGGGATATAGGCTTTAAAGTGCCTAAAGCAATTGAAGTTTGTTCAACTATAAATGAAGTTTTTAACTTTATAGAAAAATGGGATATAAAAAGGCATGAATTACCTTATGAGACAGATGGTGTAGTTGTAAAAGTGAATTCTTTAGAGCAACAAGATGAATTAGGTTTTACCGCTAAATCGCCACGTTGGGCAATTGCTTTTAAATTTAAAGCAGCACAGGAAAGCACGGTTTTAAATGAAATTACATATCAAGTTGGAAGGACTGGTGCAATTACTCCAGTAGCAAATTTAGAACCAGTTCAATTGGCTGGTACAACTGTTAAAAGAGCTTCCCTACATAATGCTGATCAAATTGAAAAATTAGATATAAGGGTTGGAGATACTGTTTTTGTAGAAAAAGGAGGTGAAATTATCCCAAAAATTGTTGGAGTTGATCTTCTGCAAAGACCTAAAAATTCTATGCCAACAGTCTATATAACTAATTGTCCAGATTGTAATGCTTTGTTAGTTAGGAATGAAGGTGATGCAAAGCATTATTGTCCAAATGAATATGGTTGTCCTACTCAAATTACAGGTAGAATTCAGCATTTTATTAGTAGGAAAGCAATGAATATTGATGGTTTAGGAGCTGAAACGGTAGAGTTGTTGTATGAAAAAGGATTATTAACAGATTATTCAGATTTGTACTTTTTAAAAGAAGATGAAATTGTTAATTTAGAAAAAGTACATCATAATAACGAAGCTGGTTTAAAGCTGAAAAATCATTTACAAGTAAAAATTAAAGATGCAATATTTGCTTTAGGGTATAGTAATATATCAAGAAAATTAGCAGAAGTAATTGCTAAAAAAGTTAAATCTATTGAAGAATTATTAGATCGAAATTTATTGTTTGAAAACGAAAATGAACAAAAGATTTTTGAAAAGTTTAAGTTAAAATTTCAAGAAAGATTTGATGAATATAAGAATTCACAATACTATAGATTTCCTTTTCTTGAAGGTTACATGTCGTTGGAAGAATTTTTATTTTTAAAATTTTATAATAAATCACTCGATAAAGGATTTTTTAACACTGATTTTGAAGAACTATTAGAAAGCGCCAAAAGTATTGGTTTTATTGATGAATTAAGAGATTCGAAAAACCGAATTAGCAAGCATAAAAATTTTGAGGCGACAGTTTTAAAAATTTCAAACAGAAAAATTATAGGAATAAGAGAACAAGGAGCTAAAAACATTATTAAAGGAATTGAAAAATCTAAAATAATACCTTTTGAAAAAGTTTTGTTTGCATTAGGAATTAGATTTGTTGGTGAAACTGTGGCAAAAAAATTGGTTAAGCACTACAAAACTATAGATACTTTAATGAGTGTTTCGTATGAAGACTTAGTTGAAGTTGATGAAATAGGTGAGGTTATTGCTAAAAGTGTTATTGCTTTTTTTACTTTAGAAAGAAATATTAAGATTGTTAACAGGTTAAGGAAAATAGGCTTACAATTTGAAATGCTTAAGAATGAGAATGAAACAGAAAAATTAAAAGGGTTATCTTTTGTTGTTTCTGGAAAGTTTTCAATAGATAGAGTTGAGCTTAAGAAAATAGTTGAGGAAAATGGTGGTAAAAATTCTACTTCTTTATCGAAAAACACCTCATATTTAATTGCTGGGGAAAAAATGGGGCCAGCAAAGAAGGTAAAAGCAGAAAAGTTAGGTATTAAAGTTATAACTGAGAATTATTTTTTTAATATATTATTATAGATAAATTTGTTATGAAAGAAAATTTTGTTGCCTTTGATTTTGAAACATCAAATGGTAAAAATGCTTGTTCAATTGGAATAGCAGAATTTGAAGAAGGGAAAGTTATTAATGAGTACTATTCTTTAATTAAACCTAAAGATTTGAAATTTAATCCTTATGCTCAAAGAATACATGGAATAAGTTTACAGGATGTTATTAATGAAAGAGAATTTCCTGATATATGGAGAGAAATATACCCTTTTTTTAAAGGGAGAAAATTAGTTGCACATAATTATAGTTTTGATGTATCAGTTTTAAACTATAACTTAGATATTTATAGTTTGCCTAAAGTAAATTTTGAGATAGATTGTTCTCTTAAATTATCGAGAAGATATTTAGCTATTGAAAATCATAAATTATCTACAGTTGCAAGTTATTTTGAAATAGAGCAAAATAATTATCATAATGCTTTAGAAGATGCGATTATTTGTGGTAAAGTTTATCATAAACTAACTACAGGCGATTTTAAGTTAATAAAAAGAAGTAAAAAAAATAATTCAAGAAGGAATTCAATTTCCAATGCTAATTTTAAATGGTAGAAATCAGAGAAACTCAATACATTAATTTTTGTTGTTTCTGGGATATTTACTAAATTTAATAGAGACGATTTAAAAAAATCTATTGAAAATAATGGAGGAAAAGTAGGGAATTCTATTTTAAAAAAAACCAGCTATGTAATAGCTGGTGAGAATATGGAGCCAAGTAAACTTAAAAAAGCTAAAGATTTAAATATTCCTATAATTTCTGAATTAGATTATTTAAAACTGAGACATTAAATATTCTCAATTATAATTCTATTTCTTCTTATTTTAAGTTTCCCTTCATTTTCAAGTTTTTTTAGCAAACGAGAAACAACTACTCTAGATGTGTTTATATCATCAGCAATTTCTTGATGTGTAATTATAAGTGTATAATCTTGCATTATTTTAACTTTATCAGTTAAATATTTTAGTAATCTATTGTCTAATTTCATAAATGCTAAACTGTCAATAGCTTCTACCATTTCAATTAAGCGTACATGATAACTGTCAATAATAAAATGACGCCACGTTTCATATTTTTTTAGCCATTCATCAACTTTATTTACCGGTACAAAAATTCCTTCAGTTTCTTTTTCTGCGACACCTCTAAACATACTTTTAGATCTGTTTAGGCAATTCACAAATGAAATAGCGCAAGTGTCACCTTTTTCTAAAAAATACAAAGCAATTTCATCACCATTTTTATCTTCACGAATAATTTTTATGGCTCCATTTAAAATTAGTGGAATATGTGTCATATTATCACCAATATCAATAAGAGTACCTCCGCTTTCAATAGTTCTATAGATACCAACGTTCACAATTTCATCAATCAATTCTTTTTCAAAAATTTCGGTATAATAATCCTTTAGTTTATCTAATAATAGTGTTTTGTCAGTATTCATAACCTTGTTATTTTAATGTAAAAATAATATAACCAAAGTTACAAAATCAATAAAAACAAACTCCTGATAATTATCAGGAGTTTGTTAAATCAAATAATTATAAGTGAATTATTTTTAAAATCTTATTTGCATTTGCATTAAAAGTGCATCGTTATCTATGTTAATATGTGTTTCAATATTAGCTTGATAATTGATTTGAAGACGTGTTTTTTTATTAAAGAAATAATTAAGCCCAATTGTCATTCTTTCTTGGTAACCAATTTTTTTCAAGTCAGTGTCTTGATCAAAGTATTCATATTTGAATACTGGTTGAATTTTTTCATTAATGTTATAGCTTGCCATAATATAAGCACCATCTCTCTTTTCTCCTAATTCTAACGGTTCCGAACCACAACCACCACCAGCAGCTCTGTTATAATCACCTTCGTCATAAATATATTCACCTTGTACAGTTAAATCTTTATATTTAACAGATGCATCAATTCCATAAGTTGTTCTATCATCATTTTCATTATTAGGATATCCATATCTAAAACTAGCACCAACATTCATAAAATCTAGTACTTGATAAGAAGCACGTCCGATTACGTCTTTTTTCTCATTATTATCTTTAACTCCTAATCCTCTTCCATTCATAAGTGCTACTGCATATTTGAATTTAGTTTTGTTGGATCCACCTAATACCATTAAACCCATATCTCTTTGAGGAGCAACTAATTGATCGGCTACAATTGATCGGTCAATTGTAGTTAAAGAATGACAAGCTGTGGTAACTTCTCTACCAAATGGTTGTTTGAAAGATCCTAATGAAATTTTAGCCCATTTATTTTTATCATAAGTTACAAATGCATCTAATAAATAAGCGTCTCCACCACCAATAAAAGCACTAGTTTCTAAAACGAAATAATATGAGAAAGAGCGGTTTACTCTTCCGCGTACACCTAGTCTTGCTCTTTTAAAATTAAAGGTATTTTCGCCTTGATCTGTAAAATAGTTATTGTACTGTGGTTGGATATAACCAAACACAGTTGAGCTACTTGTTGAAGGAACTCCAGTAGTAGCAGTTGCAGGTGTATCATCTTCACATCCTTGTGCGAATGTTGTATTGAATTGTAATGCGAAGAATATTGAAAAAAGTATAATTATTTTTGTTTTCATTTGTGTTTTTTTTAATTAAAAAGCTCTAAAAAACGGTAATTACTTATTGGTTATAAAACATCATTTTATAATTTAATGTTGTTTTTTAGAGCTTTAGTTTTAGATATTTTTAGTTGTTTAATTAGTTTACTAGAGGTAATCCTTTGGCGTGACTATCAACTCCCCAATGGTTTGATGCCCATTGAGAACTACTATGGTTTAAACCATTCATTCCAAATGTTAAACTATAAGCATCATACCCTAAAACTCTTAAACAAGCAGTTACAACTGCAGATGTTTGACCAGTATAGCAATACGTAACTACTTTTGCTGAGTCATCTAAATTTTTATACTCTCCATTAGCTAATGTTAATGGTGAAATTCTGTGAGCTCCGCTAATATGACCAAATCCAGTATAATCTGTTTCACTAAAGAAATTATTGATGAAATAATCAGAAGGAGATGCTACAACGTCTGCATTAGAAGCTGTTTTAAAGCCTGCGGCAACAACATCTTCAACTCTTTTTCTTAAAATTTCAGCACCATCAACACTTAAGCTGCTAAGTACAGGATCACTATATATACCTAGTGCAGGCGCACTACCATACGACCAATTAGAGCTATCAGAACCTACATCTCCTACTTTTGCTGTCCATGAATCTGTTGTTTCAGACCAACCAGTCATACCCCATTTTAATGCTTGTGCATTAGGATGACCGTACATACGTAATAAAGCTGTTGCGTAGCAAGCAGTTTGACCAGTATAACAAACTACTAATAGTTGTTTATTTCCTTTATTAGCTGCCTGAGTTAAAATATCTCCAAATGCTACATTTATTGCGCCGTCTATGTGACTTGTACCATAAGAATTAGCACTTCGAATATCCATAATGTAATATTTTACTTTAAATGCAGCAGCATCATAATCTGCTAATGCGGGAGCTCCAACTACAAATTTTATTCCAGCTGGATTTGATATTACATTGTTAATATCTAGTTGGTTATCAATCATATACTCTTTTAATAATGTAAATGTCGGTTCGGCTGTTACACCGCCAGTTGTTAAATCATCACCTCTGTCACATGATGTTAAGAATAATGTTGGTACTAATAATAATCCTATTAATATTAATGATAATTTTTTCATGATTTGCTTATTTTAAATTTTTATAATGATGTTCTTTTTTAAATATTTATTCTATAATTGGATAACTTTTAATTTCTTTTTTACTAAATCCATCCCAGCCTTTTTCAACTAAAGTTGAATTCATAATAGCATTAGATCCATAAGCTAGGTTTGCTACATTATACCCAAGTATGTTAAGGTATGCTACAACATAAGCTGCATTTTGACCCGTTAAGCAGTTGACTAAAACTTTTTTATTTGTTGGTAATGTGTATAAATTTGTAGTTGATGCAAGTGAATTTTCAGGCTCATATCTAACGGCTCCTTTTAAATGTCCAAAGTTGTATTGTTCTTCATTTACATAGTTAACTACAAAATAGTTATTTGGGTTTTCAAAAAAGTCAACGGCTTTAGTTATATATTCTTTATAAGGTTTTGTAAATGCTTCTTTAATTCTCTCTTTTAAGATTTCTTCTCCTGTAGTTTTACCAGTATTTAATATAGGAGTATCACCTTTTTCTGGCATTAGGTTAGCTGTAGTTTCTAATTGCTCTGCATATTCACTTTTTGAATTTTTAATCCAAATATTTACAGCAAATTCTTCATCCCAAGAACTCATTCCCCATTTTAAGTTATACACGTTATTGTATCCATAAAGTCTTAGTAAACCTGAAAAATAGGCTGCAGACTGACCAGAATAACAAACAATTGTTATTTTATCAAAATTTTCTGGAGTAATATCATTTTGAAAATAATTAAGAAGTTCAGCGGCTTTAATGTTTTTGGCATTTTTAATGTGTCCATATTCAAACCAACTTTCACTTCTAATATCTAAAACAAGATATTTTTTATTTTTTACATTTTCTTTGATTTCATCAGCCATAATTATAGCTGGCGCTAAATTGCTATTAATAAAATTACCATTAGATTCTAAATGTTGAACTAATAACTCAAATTCAGAATTTGTGGTATTTGTGCTGTCTTGTGCTTGAATATTATAGCTACTAAATAGTGTAGCTAAGAAGAAAAGCAATGCAAAGTGTTTTGTTAAATTTTTCATTTTATAAGTAATTTAAATTAAATAGATGTACTAATTGTTACATCAAAATTAGATATGGGTTTATTCTGTTTATATGATATTTATCATACCAATCTTAATACATATTTATTCTTTACAGTAACAATTATTACATTTGTAAAAAGCTTAAAATCAACTATATAAAAAATTTAAATTATTATTTTTTGTATTTTCTATGTATAGGTGTGAAAATATTTTTAATGCAATTTTTAGTTGAAAAGGTTTTAAATGGATTTTTTTGGCTTAAAGTAGATGAAAAATTGTAAAACCTAAATTTAAAATAAGGTATAATTATATAATTGATAAAATATTTAACATAAATAGTGAATACGTTAATAATGAGGTATTAATATAAGTATATATTATACTATTACTAATTAATTTATTTTTTTCAAAGTTGTAGAAACATTTAAATTGCTAAATTAAGACAATAAAAATGTAACAAATGCTACTAAAAAATAATTATTTAATAGAGTTTATTTAAAGTGTTATTGAGCGAAATTAATGTATATTGAATAAATTAAATATTTTATTTGAGTAGTCTATATTAATGAGTATTAAATTTAATTTATCCTAAAATTTTAGTTGAGGTATTTTAAAACACTACTTGAAATTTCATTTGAAAAATTGATGTTTTCCCAATAGTTTTTAAATTAGCTAAAGAATAGTTAAAACTAAATTTAGTTGCAGGGTTTAAAATCCAATTTACACTTGTAGTAAAATTTGTTAATTCACCACCATTTAGTGAACTATCCGAATAATCTGTAGTGGCATATCTTATGGCTAATTCAATAGCGCCCAGTCCTTTACTCTGTGGATTGAAATTTGATTTAGGAGATACTCTTTTAAAAGTTGCTGATTTATTTGAGTAATTTTTATGCTCTCCTGTTAAAAAGTAACTAGTTTCAATATAATAACCAAAAAAATTATAACTGTTTAAATCACTATTTCTGTTAATTTTAGAATTAATGTATTCTGATTGTATAGAAAATGAATTTTTTACAATGGCAAATTCAATTCCAGTTAATAAAACATTATCAACGTGTTCAATAATTCCTGTATTTATATAATTAGGAAGTAAATTGGCTTCAGGTTTAGAATCTAATTTAAATTCATTGTTACTTGGATTTCTGAAACTAAATGCAACCCCAAAGTGCATTAATTTTGTAAAATTTTCATTTGTAATAGGTAATCCTGTAATTCTTCCAGTTAAATTATAATTATTTGAAATTGCTTTCCCGTAGTTATCAGTATCTTTAAATGTACCTAATGCCCAAGTAGTTCTTTTATTAAAAGCTGTATTTGACAGCATAAAACCATTATTTCTACCTAAAGTCATATCAATATTAGGAGCACGTTCTATAAAAGACATATCATTACTACTATTAAGATTGTCTAAACCAAAAGGTTCTTTAAAGTGACCAATAGTAAATTTTCCTATGGCAGGTATTTTGTTAATTGAAATATAAGCGTCTTTTAGTTTAGTGCTATTACCAGTAAAATCAACCTGTAATTTGTAACTAATAAAAGAGTAGATTGTACCTGAATTATAAAAACGAATTCGTCTAAATTCAGTGCCATTTATAGCTTTATTAAATAAATTTATGGTTTGTGTGTCTTGTAAAAAATAAGATGATTGGTATTGTATTCTTCCTCCAAATTTCATTTTAAAACTACCATCTTCACTTTGAATATGAAAGCCATTATCCCAAAAGGATTTTAGATTATGGGTTTCTTGTGCTTGCATAAAGATTATCTTAGAAAATAACAATATACCTAAGAGTAGTTGTTTTTTCATTGAAAAATTATTTTTTTATGTAAATTAAATATTTTTATTTTTCATTTACTTTTAGTCTGGCTGTTGCAGTAATTGTATCATTTGAAAAGTTATTATCTAAGTACATGAGATAACCTGCAATTGCAATCATACCAGCATTATCAGTTGTATATTCAAATTTAGGAATATAAGTTGTCCATCCAAATTTTGCTTCATAAGATTTTAAAACCCTTCTAATTTCAGAATTTGCGCTTACACCACCAGCAATTGCAACATGATTTATTTCAGATTGTTTTACGGCTAATTTTATTTTATCAAATAAAATTTCAACAATTGTGTATTGAATTGAAGCACAAATATCATTCAAGTTTTCTTCGATGAAATTTGTATTCTCTTTTACTTTTTTCTGAATAAAATATAAAATTGCAGTTTTTAAACCACTAAAACTAAAGTTTAAACCATCAACTTTTGGTTTTGTAAATTTAAATGCTTTTGGGTTTCCAAGCTTCGCGTAT
Organism: Lutibacter sp.; assembly: GCF_046055765.1. Taxonomy (GTDB): domain Bacteria; phylum Bacteroidota; class Bacteroidia; order Flavobacteriales; family Flavobacteriaceae; genus Lutibacter. The sequence continues at coordinate 119,368 of NZ_JASFZF010000040.1, forward strand.
TTATCTACAAGCGGTCCGCCAGGATATGGTAGTCCTAATATTTTTGCAGATTTATCATAAGCTTCCCCAACAGCATCATCTAATGTTTCACCTAAAACTTCCATTGTAAAATAATCAGAAATTTTTACGATTTGAGTATGGCCACCACTAATTGTTAAGCATAAAAATGGAAAAGGTGGTTTGTGTTGATTTTCATCTTCAATAAAATGAGCTAAAATATGCCCTTGCATATGATTTACAGCAATTAAAGGGATGTTTAAACCTAAAGAAAGTGACTTGGCAAAAGAGGTTCCAACTAATAAAGAGCCCATTAATCCAGGTCCGCGTGTAAAAGCTATGGCATTTAAGTCTTTTTTGTCGATATTTGCTTGTTGAATTGCTTGTTGAATAACAGGAACAATATTTTGTTGATGTGCACGAGACGCTAATTCTGGAACAACACCGCCATATTGGGCATGAATTTCTTGATTAGCAACAACATTTGATAGTATTTTTCCGTTGCAAATAATAGCGGCACTAGTATCATCACAAGACGATTCAATACCAAGAATGTAAATTGATTTATTTTTAATCATTTAATAACAAATAAAGGCACGAAAATTGCCATAAAAATGCAAATTTAACGCATATCAAACGAATTAAAAAAATAGTTGTCAGAATTTTAGTAGTACTAATGCTTTTATTAGCATTGGTAAGTATTGTTTTATCTATACCTTCTATTCAAACAAAACTTGGAAAATCAGCCACAAACTACCTACATAAGGATTTTGATGTAAATATAAATGTTGATAAAGTTGATTTGTCGTTTTTAGGAAATGTGCAGTTAAAAGATGTTTTAATTATAAACCATCATGGTGATACTTTAATTTATGTTCAAAATTTAGCAACTTCGGTTTTTAGTTATAGGAATATGATTAATAGTAAGCTTAATTTTGGGCAAATTTCTTTAAATAATTTTATTGTAAACATTAACACATATAAGGGTGAAGTAGATGATGCGTTAACAGTTTTTGTTGATAAATTTGATGATGGAACTGTATCCAACAAGCCATCAGGATTTTTATTAACTGCAACAAATTTAAAATTAAATGATGGTTATGTTGAAGTTGTTGATGCAAATAAGCCAACGGATAAACCATTATTTTTTAAAGCGATTAACGGAACTACAAAAAACTTTAAGGTTGAAGGACCTAATGTTTACACAATAATTGAAGGACTTACTTTTGTAGAAAATCATAATTTAGAAATTAAAAAATTAGCAACAGACTTTACCTACACTAAAAAGTTTATGAATTTTGAAAATACTGTTTTAGAAACTGAAACATCATCTATTCTAACTAATTTAAAATTCACGTATAAAAGAGAAGATTTTTCAGATTTTAATAATAAAGTAAACATAGAGGCTGATGTTAAAAAAGCGGATGTGTCCTTAATAGATTTAAAAAAATTCTATAGTGAATTAGGTACAGATGATATGTTGCATTTTACAACAAAAATAACTGGAAAATTAAATAACTTTGTAACAAATAATTTACAATTAACTACAAATAAAAATGCAATTATTAACGGAACGTTAAACTTTAAAAATTCTTTTAATCAAGAAAACGGTTTTTCATTAGAAGGTAATTTAACAAATTTAACTTCAGATTATTACCATTTAAAAACATTGTTACCAAATGTTTTAGGTAACACATTACCTTCTTCTTTTGAGAAATTTGGTAGGTTTACAATTCATGGAGATTTATACCTAACCAAAAATTTAATTAATGTGCAACTAACTTTAAATACAGCTATTGGTACATCCATATCAGATTTAGAATTATCTAATATTTCAAATATTGACGAGGCATCTTATATTGGTCATATTAAAATTATTGATTTTGATTTAGGGAAAATTATTGAAAATCCGTTAGTTGGTGAATTTTCTATTGAAGGAGATGTTGATGGAGAAGGCTTTACTTTAGAGACCATGAATACTTCAGTAAAAGGACTTATTTCTAATTATCAATATAACCATTATAACTTTAAAAACATTGCTTTAAATGGGTTGGTGAGAAGTAAACATTTTAATGGTGAAATGGAAGTGAATGATAATAATTTAAAACTAAATTTTAATGGTTTAGCCGATTTTTCATCAGATATTTATACGTTCGATTTTAAATCAATAATTGATTATTGTGATTTAAATAAAATTAATGTTTTTAAGCGCGATAGCATATCTAATATAAAAGGTGATATTGAAATTAAAGTAAAAGGAAATTCATTAGATGATTTAGTTGGTGCCGTAAATTTTAAAAATGTACTATATACCAATCAAAAAGGAGACTATTTTTTTAAAGATTTTAATGTAACTTCTTCATTTTTAGATAGTATTAGAACAATTACCGTTAACTCTTCAGAAATAATTAATGGTTATATTAAAGGTATATTTAATTTTAATGAATTAGGTAAGTTGGCTCAAAATTCAATCGGGAGTATTTATTCAAATTATAATCCTTATGAAGTTGCTTCTGGTCAATATTTAAATTTTAGATTCAATATTTACAATAAAATTGTAGCGGTTTTTTACCCTGAGGTAATTCTTTCAGCGAACACATCAATTAGAGGAACTATAAATTCTGATGATAACTTATTTAAGTTATCCGTAAAATCACCAAAAATTGAAGCTTATACAGCTATTATAGATGATTTAAATTTACAAATAGACAATAAAAACCCATTATTTAATACCCAACTTAAATTAAAGAAGGTAAGCTCTAAGTTTTATGAAATTTCTAAATTACACTTAGTAAATATTACGTTGAATGACACACTTTATTTTAGAACTGAATTTAAAGGTGGTAAAGGAAATACAGAAGATTATAACTTAGCATTTTATCATACTTTTAATGAAGAAAATAAATCTGTTTTTGGAGTGCAAAAATCTAATTTCACATTTAAAAATAATGAATGGATTATAAATCCAACAAACAATTTTGAAAATAAAGTAGTTTATGAAAATAAAACAAATACCTATAATATAAATCCGTTTTTAATAACTTCAAATCAGCAAAAAATTCAATTCTCAGGAACTATAAATGACACTATTTCCAAAAATATAGTGTTTGATTTTAAAGATGTGAAACTTGCAAATATTACGCCTAAAATTGATAGTTTAAATTTAAAAGGAATAATTAATGGTAAGCTTAATTATAGTCAATTACAAAAACAAATAAGGCCTTCGGCAAACTTAACAATATCAAATTTTGATATAAATAATTCTCATCAAGGAGATTTAAAAATTAATATTGAAGGTAAAAATTCATTAAAAAAGTACGCATTGGATATTTCATTAGAAAGAAATAATAATATAAATTTTTCGGCTGTAGGAGCCTTAGATTTTACACCAAAAAATCCAACATTAGATGTTAACATAGATTTTGAAGAATTTAAGTTAGATGCTTTTAGTCCATTAGGTGAAGATGTTTTTAATAATATTAGAGGTTTTGTATATGGAAATGCACATTTAACCGGCTTGTTAGGCAACCCAACAATGGAAGGAGATTTGTTTTTAGATGGAGCAGGATTGTATTTTCCTTATATAAATGTTGATTACGATTTTGATGGTACAAGTATTATTAGTTTAAAAGACCAAACATTTATTTTTGAAGATGTAGCCTTAAAAGATAAAGCTCATAATACCAAAGGAGCACTAACGGGTACTTTAAAGCATTCATATTTTGATGATTGGACGCTTAACTTAAATTTAAACACAACTAATTTATTAGTATTAAATACTGTTGAAGCAGAAAACTCAGTATATTATGGAACAGGATTTATTGAAGGAAATGCCAAAATTAGTGGATTAACAGATAAATTAGTAATTGATGTAATTGGTAAGACTAAAAAAGGCACTCATTTTGTAATTCCAATTAGCGATGTAAAAACTGTTGAAACTTCTGAATTAATTCGATTTATTAATAAAGATAAATTAGAAGAAAACGAAGAAATAAGAAAGGCATTTATTTCTGAAAAATTAAAAGGATTATCCTTAAATTTTAATATTGAAGTTACAAAAGATGCCGTTGTTGAAATGGTTTTAGACCAAGCTACCGGAAGTTATTTGCAGGGAAGTGGAACAGGTAATTTACAACTTGAACTCGATACCAAAGATAAATTTGATATGTATGGAGATTTTGTTGTAGATAACGGTGTTTATAATTTTAAATATGGCGGAATTATTAACAAACCTTTTACGGTAAAAAAAGGAGGAAGCATATCTTGGAGTGGAGATCCTTATACCGCTGAAATAAATATTGAAGCAGTCCATAGAGTTTTAGCAAATCCAAAATCGATGTTAGAAAATATTACTGCAAATAGAAAAATTCCAATCGATTTAATTACACGTTTCTCAGGTGAATTATTTAACTCTCAAAGAGAATTTGATATTGAAATTCCAAATTCTAGTTCAACAGTAGCATCAGAGTTGGCATTTAAATTAAATAATAACGATGCTAATAATAAAACAATTCAATTCTTATTTTTATTAGCATCGGGAAGTTTTTATAACGAAACCGATATAAGTGTAAACAGCAATGCGGCATTATACGGTACAGGTTTTGATATGCTTTCAAATGCCTTTGATAATATTTTTAATCAAGGGAATAATCGTTTCAAATTAAAGCCAGTTTATACAGTAGGTGTAAAAAATAAAGTAGATAATTTAAATATTGATGATCAATTAGCAATTGGACTAGATTTTCAAGTAAATGATAGAATAATTATCAATGGTAAAGTTGGAGTACCAATTGGTTCCAAAGAACAATCGAGTGTTATAGGTGAAGTAAATGTAGAGTTTTTAATGAATGAAGAAGGAACCTTACGTTCATCAGTATTTAATCGCCAAAATGAAATTCAATACACAGAAGAGGAAGAAGGATATACGCAAGGTGTTGGATTAAACTATCAAATAGATTTTGATAATAGTAAAGAATTATTGGAGAAAATTGGATTAAAAAAGAAACAATTAAAAGACTCAATAAACACATTAAAACCTGTTGACACAATTAAAAAAATAAATAAATTAATAAAATTTAAAAATAAGAAAATAATTAAAAATGAATAAACCAACTTTAGTAATATTAGCTGCCGGTATTGGTAGCCGCTATGGAGGCTTAAAACAATTAGATACATTTACACCACAAGGAGATACAATTCTAGATTTTTCAATTTATGATGCCATTCAAGCTGGTTTTGGAAAAGTAGTTTTTATCATTAGAAAAAGTATTGAAGAAGATTTTAAAGCATTTTTTAATAACAAATTAGAAGGAAAAATAGCAGTTGAGTATGTTTTTCAGGAAATTGATAATATTCCAGAAAAATACAAAGATAATAACAGACAAAAACCATGGGGAACAGCTCATGCATTATTAATGGCTAAAGATGTTGTAAAAGAAAATTTTGCAGTAATAAATGCGGATGATTTTTATGGGAAAGAAGCGTTTGAAGTGATGGCTAAATCATTAAAAACAATTGATAAAAATTCAACAAACTTTAATATGATGGGCTATGTATTAAAAAACACCGTTTCGGATTATGGATTTGTTTCAAGAGGAGAATGTCAAGTGAATGAAAATGGAAATTTAACAGGTATCACTGAGCGAACTCATATTGAAAAAGTTGATGGTGGATTAAAATTTAAAGATGAAAATGAACAATTAATTTCAATTTCTGAGGAAACAATAGTTTCAATGAACTTTTTTGGATTCACACCAAAATATTTTGAAGTTTCAGCATCATTATTTGAAAGTTTCTTAGAAGAAAATTATCAAGAACCTAAAGCAGAGTTTTTTATTCCATTAGCAGTAAATCATGTAATTGTAAATAATATTGCTACTATGGAAGTATTAACATCTAATGCACGTTGGTTTGGAGTTACCTATAAACAAGATAAGGAGTATGTGACTTCTGAAATTCAGAAATTAAAAGATTCTAATGTATATCCAGTAAATTTATGGTAGTCAACTATAAATAGTATAAAATTAAAGTCTAATTTTGTGATTCATTTTATGGGAAAAAAAATAAAGAAAATAGGTGTAATGACATCGGGTGGTGACGCACCAGGAATGAATGCAGCAATACGTTCAGTAGTAAGAGCTTGCTCCTATTACAATATAGATTGTACAGGTGTTTATAGAGGCTATCAAGGTTTAATAGAGGGAGATTTTAAAAATCTTTCAGCAAGGCATGTTAGTAATATTATAAATAGAGGAGGAACCATTTTAAAATCAGCTAGATCTTCAGAATTTAGAACAGAAGAAGGACGAGCAAAAGCGTATAAACAACTTAAAAATGCTGAAATTGACGCATTAGTTTTAATAGGTGGAGATGGTACTTTTACTGGAGGTATGATATTTAATAAGGAATATAATTTCCCTTGTATTGGTATTCCATGTACTATTGATAATGACATTTTTGGAACAAATTATGCTATTGGCTTTGATACAGCATTAAATACTGTAGTTGAGGTGATAGATAAAATTAGAGATACTGCCAGTTCACATAATAGATTGTTTTTTGTGGAAGTTATGGGTAGAGATGCCGGTTTTATAGCTTTAAATGCTGGAGTTGGAGCTGGTGCTGAAGAAATTTTAATTCCTGAAGAAAATTTAGGTTTAGATAGGTTACTTGAAGCTTTAAAAAGAAGTAAACGATCAGGAAAATCATCAAGTATTGTTGTAGTTTCAGAAGGTGATAAAATTGGTAAAAATGTATTTGAATTAGCAGATTATGTTGAAGAAAATTTACCACAATATGAAGTTAGAGTTTCTGTTTTAGGACATATGCAGCGTGGAGGTTCTCCTAGCTGTTTTGATAGGGTATTAGCTAGTAGGTTAGGAGTAAAAGCAGTTGAATTATTATTGGATGGCAAAACTAATTTAATGGTTGGTTTAGTAAATAATAAAGTTGAAACGACCGAGTTAGAAAAAGCTGTAAAAGGACATCATGAAATTAATAAGGAATTATTGCGTGTAAGTGATATTATGTCAATTTAATCTTAAGAAATAAAGATTTCCAATCAAAAATCAAATGATTAGAATAGGAATAAACGGGTTTGGAAGAATAGGCAGACTAGCTTTTAGAACTATAATAAATAGAACTAATGTAGAAATTGTAGCTATTAATGATTTATTGGAAATAAATCATTTAGCCTACTTATTAAAATACGACTCAGTTCACGGAAAATTTAAAGGCACTATAGAAATTCAAGGTGAAAAGTTAATAGTTAATGGAAAGACAATTCGAGTTACTTCTGAAAAAAATCCAGAAAATATTAAATGGAACCTTGTAAATGTTGATTATGTAATTGAATCAACAGGATTTTTCACAAATAAGAATGAGGCTGCACTGCACATAAAAGGCGGTGCAAAAAAAGTAGTTATTTCAGCACCATCAAAAGATGCGCCAATGTTTGTGATGGGTGTAAATAATAGGCTTCTTTCAAAAAATATAAATGTATTTTCAAATGCATCTTGTACTACTAATTGTTTAGCACCAATAGCAAAGGTTTTAAATGATAATTTTGGTATAGTTGAAGGCTTGGTTAATACGGTTCATTCAACAACCTCAAGTCAAAGAACTGTTGATGGGCCTTCTGATTCATGGAGAAGAGGTAGATCTGCATTAAATAACATGATACCAACAACTACTAGTGCAGGAGAAGCTATAACTAAAATTATACCTGAATTAGATGGTAAAATTTTGGCAATGGCAATTAGAGTTCCTATAGTTGATGTTTCATTGGTTGATTTAACAGTTCGTTTAAAAAAATCAACATCTTATACTGAAATAAAAGAAGTGATGAAAAAGGCTTCTGAAAATGAATTAAAAGGGATTTTAGGATATACTGAAGATGAAGTGGTTTCACAAGATTTTGTCTCAGAGCCAAGAACTTCAGTTTTTGATGCAAAAGCGGGATTAGCACTGAATGAAAATTTTTATAAAATTATTTCATGGTATGATAATGAGTTTGGTTACGCAACAAAAATTATTGATTTAATTGAATATTCAGCATCACTCTAAAAAAAATCAGCTGGTTTAATGCCGGTTTTAATATCTTTAAATATGGAAATAGCAATAATAGCACACGATGGTAAAAAGCCTGAAATGATTCAATTTTTGATGGATTTTAAATCCTTAATTTTATCAAAAGAAATTAAATTAGTTTCTACAGGAACAACTGGTAAAAATGCAGAAAAGGCTGGATTTAAAGTGAATAAATATTTATCTGGGCCTTATGGTGGAGACGCTCAAATTGCTGCACGAGTAGCTGAAGGGAAAACAAATATGGTTTTCTTTTTTAGAGATCCATTAGGAATGCATCCACATGAGCCAGATATTGCAATGTTAATGCGTTTGTGTGATGTTCATGATGTTCCTTTAGCAACAAATCCATCGACTGCAGAATTATTAATTAAATCTATTTAAAATAGTTAATTAAAATTTCATTGCAATCATTGAAATTTCAACATTTACAAATAATGGTAAATTTCCAACTTCAACTGTTTCTCTTGCTGGGGCATTAGTATCATCAAAATATTTTCCATAAATAGTATTAATTTTTGCAAAATCATTCATGTTTTTTACAAATATTGATGTTTTAACAACATTATCAAAAGTCATATCTGCTTCAGCTAAAAGTACTTCTAAGTTTTTCATAACTTGATTAGTTTCTTCTTCAATAGAATCTGAAACTAAATTACCTGTAGCTGGATTAATACCAATTTGACCAGACGTAAAAAGTGTATTTCCAGCTAAAACTGCTTGATTGTATGGACCAACTGGAGCAGGTGCGTTTGTTGTTTTGATAATTTTTTTCATAATGAATTAAATTTTAGAATAATCGTCTGTCAGGTACTTTTCTTTTATCGTATTTTAAATCACTAAGCATTGATGATTTTACACCAAGAAAAAAGTAATAAGTTTGTCTATTACCGAAAGGTACCCAATTAAAATTCAATTTCCAACTATCTAAATCACGTGAAAATCTTAATTGAGTATAGCTAAATCCTTTATTTTTTATATCATAACCAGATGATGCTCCAACTTTCCATTTGGGGGTTAGTTCAATATCTCCAGAGAGCATTAAGGAGTTCGATGAAATTTCGTTTTGCCTATTAGAATTTGAATAATTTAAGGAATAGGCTAACTTTAAAGTCCAAGGGAATGTTGCATTATAAAGTTTAGCTGTTTTAGTTGTTTTACTTTTTGAACTTTTTTTAGAGCTTAAATCGTTACTATTATTTAAATCTTCACCAAAAATTCCATCAGAATTATTAGCTTGAGCATTTTGTTGTTTAGCGTCTTGTTTTCCTTCAGATTTACTACTTGCAAGGCTATAATTCATGGTTAATCCGGCACTAGTTAATCTAAATAAACTACCGCCATTATTTATGTTAAAGGTGTTAATTTTTTTCCCATCAGCAGTAATTGCATAAGGATCTAAAGTGGCATTGATATTCAATTTTAATTTTTTCTTAAAAAGATCTGTACCGGCAGTCATTCTCACAGGGCTCCATTTTAGAGAGTCTGCAGCCATATTGTAACTTGTTGAGAAATTTAAGTTATTAATTAGTGTTACTTTCTCTGGCTCAACTTCAGTTGAATCTTTAGGCATTACTTTTGCTTCAAAGGTATTATTTAAAGAAAAACCTAAACTGTTTGAAAGTCCACTACTTGGTCCACCATAAACTCCATTTGTAAAAGGGGAATATTCAATAAGGTCATTTTCATCTTCACTTTGTTGAACTTCTTCAAAAAATGAACTAAAATCGGGACGATAACCATAAGTAATTGATGGCCTCATAACATGTCTTATTGCTTGTAGTCTTCCTTTATTAAAGTTAAACATTCCATAAATTGTGGTCGATAAAGAAACACCTGCTGAATATTCTCTAAAAGAACTAAATTTATTTATAGTATCTGAAACAACTATATTTTCTGTAGTATTATATGTTTTGCTAATTCTATCGAAATACCAAACTTCTTTATAATTGGCGTTAGGTGAAAGTGTAAAATATTTTAATACTTTCATATTTGTATTAAAAGTAGCATTATGTTGAATACCAGATTTTGCAGTTTCAAACATTTCCTTTTTAAAGAAAAATTCATCGGTAGTATTAATTTTATTGTCTCCTTTTAAAGAATAATTTACGGCTAATTTTTGGATGGCGTTATTTTTAGCACCAGATTTAGAAGCAAATGGATAAATTCTGTCCATATTAACTTGTAAAGAAGGCAATGACATCGTAATACTTTTGGTATTTGTATTTTGAGAATGTGTTGCTGAAATAGATAGATTAAACGGAGTTCCAACAAATTTTTTGTAATATGAAATAGAAGAACTTAGGGTGTTGTTTAAAAATGAATTGGTATTATATTCATTTAATGATTCTCTATAATACGTACTACTTCCTAAATTTACTGAAGCAGAAAACCGTGAATTTGGACTTGCTTTTGCATCTTGGCTATGGCTCCATCTTAAATTGTAATTAGTTGTTTTTGAAAAATCATCAAAACCTCTAATACTGTTTTTTAAATTTTCGTATCTAAAACTAAAGTTACCATTAAAACGGTATCTAACAGCATAGCTAGATTCTGTTCTTAAACCCCAACTACCATTAGTATAAACATCACCTAAAACAGCTAAATCAACAAAATCATTTATTGCAAAATAATATCCTCCATTTTGAAGAAAGTAACCTTGTTGAGCCGTATCTCCCCAAGTTGGCATAATAAAACCTGAAACATTCCCTTTAGTTAAAGGAATGTAAGCAAAAGGTAAAAATAGTGGTGTTGGTACATCTTGAATAACTAAATTACTTAAGCCAATTACTAATTTTTTATTAGGTACAATTTTTGCTTTTTTTGTTGATATATAATAATCTGGTTTTTCCTTATCGGAAGTTGTAAATTTAATATTTTGAATATAAATTGTGGAATCGTTTTCTTTTTTTGTCACTTCACCTCTTATAATTACACCATCTTGCTCCGTACGTAACCCCCAAATTTTAGCTTTTTCAGATTTAAAATTAAAAGAAATGGTATCTTGTGTTGATTCTTCTGCACCTTGTTTAAAAACGGGTAGTTGAGTGTAGTTTCCAAGGGTATCTTTAATTCCTCTTGCCCATACTTCATTGGTGTTATTATTAATTTCAATATAACCAGCAGTTAAATCAATATCTTTATAATGTATGTGAGCATTATCAAATAATATAATTTTATTATTTTTTATGTCTTGTCTAACTAAACTATCTGCTGAATGATCAATAATACTTTCAAGAAGTTCTTTAGGTTTGGTAATAGAATCTATTATAGGTAAATTTATAGAGTCTTTTAGTTTAACATTTAAAGTGTCAATAAGCTTTACAAGCTTATCTTTAGAAGGATTAGGTTTTATTTCTTGAGTATAAGATACAGTATTGATAAAGCTAATAGCAAGTATCAAAAGAAAGTTAAAATATATATTTTTATTAGATGTTTTAATAACGAAATTTTTTATAAAAAAACCTATTAAATTGGGCTGATAGCATAACTTTTTTTAAATTAGCTCATTAATTAATCAACCACATAATTGATTGTTTGTAAATGTATGGCTTAATATTTGAAACACACAAATAACAAACGCCAAAAATAATTAAAATAATTGATGAATTCGCAACTCTTTTCTAAATTTAAAATTACAACGAAATTAAGTATAATTTTAGTGTTTTTAATTGTCTTTTTTTCTAATAATGATAAGGCTTTTGCTCAAAAGAAAGATTTTTTAGTAGTATTAGATGCTGGGCATGGAGGTAAAGACCCAGGTAAGATTGGTTATAAAAATAGCAAGGAAAAAGAAATAGCCCTTAAAATTGTATTGCAAGTAGGTAAATTATTAGAAAAACAACCTAATATTAAAGTTATTTATACTCGTAAAACCGATGTTTTTGTTGATTTATGGGAACGTGGAAGAATAGCCAATAAAGCAGATGCAAATTTGTTTGTTTCTATTCATTGTAATGCACATAATTCACAAGCCTCTGGATCAGAAACTTGGGTGTTAGGAACTCATGCAAATCGTCAAAATTTTGAAGTTGCAAAGGCTGAAAATTCAGTGATATTATTAGAGGATAATTATAAAAAAAATTATAAGGGATTTGATCCAAATTCACCAGAATCAATTATAGGATTAACATTAATGCAAGAAGAATATTTAGATCAAAGTATTCAGTTGGCAAGTATAATTCAACATGGTTTTACCAATAGATTGAAAAGAAAAAATAGAGGTGTAAAGCAAGCCGGTTTTGTGGTTTTATATCAAACCTATATGCCAAGTATATTAATTGAAACAGGTTTTTTAACAAATAAAAAAGAAGGACCATATTTAAATTCTAAAGCTGGTCAGCAAAAGTTTTCTGAATCAATTTATAAAGATATTGTAAAATATATGAAGCAGCTTGCCTTAAATACGGTTATAAATGAGGATGTTGTTGAGGAGCCAAAAATAACTCCATCAGAAATTATTGTTACTACTACTAATGATATTCAGTTTAAGGTACAAATTGCTGCGGGTAGACGTAAACTAGCGACTAAATCATATAATTTTAAGGGATTAAAAAATATTGAGCGTGTTAAGGCAGGTAAAATATATAGGTACTATTTTGGAAAAACGTCAAATTATAAGAAAATAAAGGAGCTGAAAAAGCAAGCAAACTCTAAAGGATATAATTCAGCATTTATTGTTGCATTTAAAAATGGAAAGAAAATATCTATAGATGATGTTTTGAAAAAATCATAGCATTTTTGCCTAAATAATTAGTAATATTGCTATCATAAATAATGTTATTTTGAAAATTACAAGAGAAGTAAAAACAGGAATTGTAGTAGTAAGTGTTATTGCACTATTTATATGGGGATTTAACTTTATGAAAGGTCTAAATTTATTTGATGGCCCTTCAAAAACCTATTTAACCGAGTACAGTAATGTACAAGGCTTAAATACAGCAAGTGTTGTAACTATAAATGGTGTAGAAGTAGGTAAAGTTGTAGCTATTAAGTTTAGTAAAATACCTGAAAAAAGAGGTCAGTTAATTGTTGAGTTTAGTGTAGAAACCGATTTTGAGTTTTCGATAAATAGTATCGCTAAAATTTATAGCGCAAGTTTAATGGGAGGTAAATCATTAGCTGTTGTTCCTTCTTATGAAGGGGAAATGGCTGTGCCAGGTGATATTTTACTAGGTGAAATAGAGTCGGATATATTTTCTTCAGTTACTGAAAAACTAAATCCATTACAAGCAAAAGTTGAAAACGTAATTGTTAGTGCAGATTCTTTAATGACTGGATTAACGGATATTTTAGATACAAAAAGCAGAGAAAATTTGAAGTTAAGTATTGCACATCTTAATACGACTATTGCCAATTTTAAAAATATTTCTGAATCCGTAGATAAGTTAGTTAAATCTAATGAAGAAAAATTAGATAACACTTTGAAAAATACAGAATTAATTTCAAGTAATTTAGCGAAGCTTTCAGATACACTTGTGAATGCTAATTTAGGGTTAACAGTTAAAAATTTAGGGTTAACTATTAATAATTTAAATAAAATTTTGGAAAGTGTTGAGGCAGGTAATGGTACTTTAGGAAAACTTCTAAAAGATGAAAAAATGTACAATAATTTAACTAATTCTTCAAAAGAATTAGAAGAATTATTGCGTGAAATGAAATTACATCCTAAACGCTTTGTTCATTTTTCTTTATTTGGAAAAAAAGATAAAGGTTATGAGCCTAATCAAACTAAAGAAGAATAAAAAAGACTTAATATTGAAAAAATAGAATCATCAACAAACTAAATGTATGGATTATCTTGACAACATTGCATTTGCAATTCTTTTAATAGTAGGAATTGGTTTTTTTGTGAAAAATGTAAAAAAACTAACTAGAAATATAAAATTAGGGAAAGATATAGATAGAAGCAATAATTCAAAAGCTAGATGGAAAAATATGGCAATGGTTGCTATTGGGCAATCAAAAATGGTTAAACGACCAGTTGCAGCAGTTTTACATATTATAGTGTATGTTGGTTTTATTATTGTAAATATTGAAGTTGTAGAAATTGTAATTGATGGTCTTTTTGGAACTCATAGAGTTTTATCTTTTTTAGGTGGATTTTATAACTTTTTAATAGGCTCTTTTGAAGTAATTGCATTTCTAGTACTTATTTCTGTAATTATTTTTTGGATTCGAAGAATGGTTCTCAGAATTCCTCGCTTTTGGAATAAAGAAATGACAAGTTGGCCAAAAAATGATGCACTTAATATTTTGTACTTTGAAATGGTATTAATGTCATTATTTCTAATTATGAATGCAACTGATGTTCATTTTCAAGAATTGAATTCAGGAAATATCATAAGTCAGTTTGTAGCACCATTTTTTAGTGGTTTCACTTTAGAAAGTTTATCTATAATAGAAACAGTAGCTTGGTGGATACATATAACAGGTATTTTAGTGTTTTTAAACTATTTATACTATTCTAAACACCTTCATATTTTATTAGCTTTTCCAAACACCTATTATGCAAACTTAAATGTAAAAGGTAAATTTGATAATTTAGAAACGGTTACCAAAGAAGTTCAATTAATGATGGATCCAGATGTTGATCCTTATGCAAATGTACCTGAAGATGAAGGAGATATACCTGAAAAATTTGGAGCAAGTGATGTTACAGATTTAAATTGGGTTCAATTAATGAATGCATATACCTGTACCGAATGCGGACGTTGTACTTCATCTTGCCCCGCAAATCAAACAGGAAAACAGCTATCTCCACGCGCAATTATGATGAAAACACGAGATAGACTTGAAGAGGTTGGAGCAAATATTAATAAAAATGGTGAGTTTGTAGATGATGGCAAACAATTACTAAATGATTATATTTCACCAGAAGAATTATGGGCTTGTACAAGTTGTAATGCATGTGTTGAAGAATGTCCAGTAAATATTGATCCGCTTTCTATAATTATAGACATGAGGCGTTATTTAGTGATGGAACAATCTGCAGCACCACAAGAATTAAATATAATGATGACAAATATTGAAAATAATGGAGCGCCTTGGCAATACAATCAAATGGATCGGTTAAATTGGAAAGACGAATAAATTATATAACTAAGCAACTACTAAAATCATAAAAATGAAAAAAGAGGATGTAGAGAAACTGTTACATGATAAAGTTGAAGGAGGATTGCATATTAGCCCTATTTTACCTGATGGAATCAAAAATTATTTAATTGATATTGATGGAACAGTATGTGACGATATACCAAATGAAGAGCCAGAAAGAATGTTAACAGCTAAAGTATATCCAGATGCACTAATTACTTTAAATAAATGGTTTGATGAAGGGCATATAATTTGTTTTTTTACTTCAAGAACTGAAGAGTATAGAGGTAATACTGAAACTTGGTTAAAAGAAAATGGTTTTAATTATCATAGTTTGTTAATGGGAAAACCAAGAGGTGGAAATTATCATTGGATTGATAATCATTTAGTTAAAGCAACTAGATATAGAGGGAAATTTACTGATTTAGTGGCAAAAGATGTTACTATTGAGGTTTTTGATGATGGTCAACACAAATAAAATAAATAAAATATTTTAAGTATGAACGTACCAACAATGGCAGAAATGATGGCACAAGGAAAACAACCAGAAGTATTATTTTGGGTTGGTTGTGCGGGTAGCTTTGATGATAGAGCTAAAAAAATTACAAAGGCATTTGTTAAAATATTAAATAATGCAAATGTAGAGTTTGCTGTTTTGGGAACTGAAGAAAGTTGTTCTGGAGATCCTGCAAAAAGAGCTGGGAATGAGTTTTTATTCCAAATGCAAGCAATGACCAACATTGAAGTATTAAATGCCTATGAGGTTAAAAAAATAGTTACAGCATGTCCACATTGTTTCAATACTTTAAAAAATGAATATCCAGAATTAGGAGGTGTTTATGAAGTATTACATCATACTGAATTTTTAAAATTGTTAGTTGATGAAGGTAGAATTACCATTGAAGGTGGTGAATTTAAAGGTAAAAAAATTACGTTTCAAGACCCTTGTTATTTAGGACGTTCAAATGGAATTTATGAAGCGCCAAGAGATTTAATTCAACAATTAGATATGGAATTGGTAGAGATGAAGCAATGTAAAAGTAATGGTTTATGTTGTGGTGCAGGAGGGGCTCAAATGTTTAAAGATTCAGAAAAAGGAACAAAAGAAATTAATGTGGAAAGAACTGAACAAGCAATTGAGGTTAATCCAGATATTATTGCGACTGGTTGCCCATTTTGTAATACTATGATGACAGATGGTGTTAAAATTACAAATAAAGAAGATGAAATTGAAGTATTGGATATTGCTGAAATTATAGCAAAAAACAATAAACTTTAGTATCCCATTTTAAATACATTATTTTTAGAATTATTTCTTAATTTATGGTTAAACATTATATAGATGCTGCACGGTTAAGAACGTTACCGCTTTCAGTTTCTGGAATTATAATTGGAAGTTTTATAGCTGCATCTCAAGGATTTTTTGATTGGCTAATTTGTTTATTGGCTTTACTTACAACAATTGGCTTTCAAATTATTTCAAATTTCGCAAACGATTATGGTGATGGTATAAAAGGGACTGACAATAATGATAGAGTAGGACCTAAAAGAGCCATACAAAGTGGTGTAATTTCACCCAAACAAATGTTAAAAGCAATAATATTTTCTTCATCATTAACACTAATTAGTGCAGTACTTTTAATTTATATAGCTTTTGGTAAAAATGATTTTATTAATCTAACAGTATTTTTTTTATTAGGAATTATAAGTATTGCAGCAGCTATTAAATATACTGTTGGTAAAAAAGCTTATGGATACAGTGGGTTAGGAGATTTATTTGTATTTTTATTTTTTGGATTATTAAGTGTTTATGGAAGTTATTATTTATTTACTAAACAGCTAGATTTTACAGTTTTTTTACCAGCATTTTCAGTAGGGTTTTTAAGTATTGGAGTTTTAAATTTGAATAATATGCGAGATAGAAATTCAGATATTAAATCAGGAAAAAAAACTTTAGTTGTTAAAATAGGTAGTAAATCAGCTAAATATTACCACTATTTATTGTTAATTTTATCATTTTTATTTGCTATTTTATATAGTATAATTAACTATAATTCTATAGTTCAGTTTGTATTTTTACTTGCATATATTCCTGTTATTAAGCATTTTATAGTAGTTTATAATAATAGAAAACCTGAATTATTAGATCCCGAATTAAAAAAATTAGCAATTAGTACTTTTTTATTTTCAATATTGTTTGGAGTTGGCTTATATTTGGCGTCAAATTTATGATAAATGTCATTTTAAAATTAATTAATAAAAGATAATTTTATCCTTTATTTAAAAATCTAATGAAGCAACAATTTTTTGGCATATTTTTTTATTTACTTTATTTATTGGCTATGGTAAGACCTGTAGTTCCAATTATAGAATATTATGCTAATTACGATTATATTGCCAGTGTACTTTGTGAAAATAGAGATAAACCATACCTAGAATGTAATGGAAAGTGTTATTTAGAAAAGCAATTAAATAAAGTTAATAAAACTGATCACGATCATAAATCTACTATTCCAAAAATTAATTTTGAAAAATATCCTGTATCTCCAATAGGTGTGTACACGTATAAATTAAAAAAAATAAACGATATTTTCTTAAAACATTTATTTTTTGAGAATTCTAATTCTCAAGAAGTCTATAATTCACTATTGAAACCACCTCAACTTATTTCTTAATCATAATTTTTTTAAAGGGAGCAAATCAATTAGATAAGTTGATTTAAATCTTCCTACACTTTATTAAAAAATACAAATTCAAATATGAGCTAATTATTTAAATATTAAGTAATTATGACTTATAATTATATGCCGATAAAAAAGAATTATTGGCATAAGACCAATTTACTATAAAAATTGAAATAAAATGATTAAAAAAATATTAATAAGCTGTTTAGTTCTTTTAACTACTACAGTTTCTTTTGCACAAATATTAAATATTACAGGAAAAATTATTGATAATGTATCTAATAATCCAATAAAAAATGCAACAATTAAGGTTATAAATAGCAATATTTTTGAAGTTTCAAATAGTGATGGAGAATTTTCTTTACAGAGCGAAGAGGGTGCTATTCTTGAAATTTCTCATGTAAGTTACAAAACAATTAGAATAAAATTAAAGAACAACTTAATTATCAAGTTACAATTAGCTCAAATTGAGTTAAATGAAATAATTGTAGCTTCAAATCCGTTAGAAGATATCTCACAATCTAAAGTGATAAATGATACTGAAAAAAGAATAAGCCAACCTAGAAGTGTTGGTAGTTTATTTAAAGATATTAATGGATTTGGCATTGTAAAAAGAGGAGCTTATGCTTCTGAACCCGTATTTAGAGCTTTTAAATATGAACAATTAAATGTTCAATATGATGGAGGTATGAAAATACTAAATGCATGCCCAAATAGGATGGATCCTATTACAACTCATGTGATTCCTGAAGAAATAGAAAAAATTGAAATAGTGAAAGGTCCTTTTACAGTTCGATTTGGTTCTAACTTTGGAGGAATTATAAATCTAGTGACTAAAAATCCTTCTAAAAATCAATACGGATTTCATGGAAGTGTTGAAGGAGGTTATGAAACTAACGGAAGTAATTTTGTAAACGGAGTCAATTTATTGTATGTAAACGAAAAATTTGATGTACAATTAAATGGTTCACATCGAGATTTTAGTAATTATACCGATGGTAATGGAACTGAAGTTCCTTCTTCTTTTAGAACAAATGATTATTCTGTTAAAGTTGGCATAAATCCATCCAATAAGCAACGTCTTCAATTAACATGGAGGCAATCTTTTGGTAGCGATATTGACCATGCAGGCTTACCTATGGACTCTCCTTTTGACAACAGTTTATTAGCAGGTTTAGATTATAAAATTACCGATTTGACGAGCAAAATAAATAGCTTCACATTTAAAGCCTTTTATTCGTACGTAGATCATTTAATGACGAATGAAAACCGATCAGCATTTTTAGCAACTGACGCTCGGTCACCTGTTAATTCATGGGTTTATGGAGGGAAAACGGAGTTTACTTTTAAAATTGCAAATCAATCTAAACTTTTTGTGGGTGCTGATGCTAATTTAATTAATAGAAAAGGAAATAGAACTAGAGTTGTTAAAATAATGAATGGAATAACGCTTCCAACTCCAAAAACTTTTATAGATAAAATTTGGCAAGATGCTACCTTAAATGATATTGGTATTTTTACACAAGGTAAATTTAAAATCACTAATTATTTTTCAATATCCTCTGGAATTAGAGCAGATTTTATAAGCACTTTTATTGACGATGCCGCAACAGATTTTGAAGCACTTTATGGAGGAACAATACCAAGTGAAAATGAAATTAATGTTAGTGGAAATATTTCTTTTAAATACCAACATAATGGTTTTCAAACACAACTTGCTTTTGGTAGAGGTGTTAAAACAGCTTCTATGATTGAACGTTATATTAATCATTTTAATGTAGGAGCTGACCCTTACGAATATGTTGGTAATCCAAATTTAAACCCTGAAGTTAATAATCAAATTGAATGGTCATTTAGTAAAACCTTATCACATTTTAAATTAAGTGGAACTGTTTTTCATTCGTTCTTAGAAGATTATATTTCAGCAAAAGTAAATACCAATATTCCACGTAAATTTATGCCAACAACGCCACCAATTTATACAAAACAATTTGTGAATTTAAACAAAGCTTCGCAAACAGGATTTGAATTTAATATGGATTATAGGGCGACTCAAAATCTTAAATTCACTTCCAGTATTTCCTATACTAGAGGTGAAAATATGGATTTAAATGAGCCTTTACCTCAAATTCCTCCTTTTATGGCAATACTTGGTACAAAATATGAAAATGCTAACTATTGGTTTGCATTTAATACAAGATTTGTTGCTAAACAAAATAGAGTTTCAAGCTCTTACATGGAAACAGAAACTCCTAGTTTTGGAACTATTGATTTTAGAGTTGGATTTGAACCAATCCATAATTTAACAATAGGTTTTGCAGCGTTAAATATTTTAGACAAAGCATATTACGAGCATTTAAATTATTCATTTAAAGGCTCAAATACATTATCAGGTAAAATATTAGAGCCTGGCAGAAATTTTACTACGTATATTAAATACAAATTTTAATAGCATAGTAGATTGTTGTTTGAAACCACGGAATTTTAAATTTCGTGGTTTTTTTGTGAATTTTATTTAGTAAATTGCAGTAAACCAACTAAAATTATAATTATGAAAATAACGTATTTAGGGCACGCAAGTTTAAGTATTGAAACAAAAGATAAAACCCTATTAATCGACCCTTTTATTTCTGGAAATGAACTTGCTTCAGCAATTGATATAAATAAACTACAAGCTGATTATATTTTAGTAACTCACGCACATCAAGATCATATTTTAGATGTGGAAGCTATTGCTAAACGAACTGGAGCAAAAATAATTTCTAATTATGAAATAGTAACCCATTTTGAAGAAAAAGGTATAGGAGGTCATCCAATGAATCATGGTGGAAAATGGAAATTTGATTTTGGTATCGTGCATTATACTAATGCTATTCATTCAAGCTCTTTCCCTAATGGCAGTTATGGTGGTCAACCTGGAGGATTTGTAATTGAAACTAGTCACCATAGGTTATATATTGCTGGTGATACGGCATTAAGTTATGATATGAAATTGATTCCTGAAGTAATTGGTGAACTTGACCTTGCGGTTTTACCTATTGGTGATAATTTTACAATGGGTATAGAAGAAGCAATTAAAGCAAGTACTTTTTTAAATTGTAATAAAATTTTAGGGTACCATTTTGATACTTTTGGCTATATAAAAATTAATCACAAAGAAGCATTTACAAAATTTGCTCATGCAAAAAAAGAATTATTTTTATTACCAATTGGAGGCAACTTAAAATTATAAGTTTACAAATATATCAGCTACTAACTAAAATCTAATACGAAAGGTATACTATTTTACATTGTATTTGGAATAATACTTATGAGTATTTTTTAAAATCCATTCTTTTCTTAAATCCTCAGAAAGTATACTTGTTCCATCATGTTTCCAACCTGGAGGTTTAATAAAATAGTTTAACTTTTTTATCAATGAAGTTTTGCTTGTAAAAACATCTTTAAAAATAGCAATCCATTCATGAAATGCAATAGTAATTGGGTTAAATGTTTTTAGATTAGTAGTTAATCCGTAAATAACTTTCTCTTCATCTAATTCAGCCTGAAAAGTACCAAATAATTTATCCCAAACAATAAAAATTCCAGCGTGATTTCTATCTAAATATAGAGGATTTGAACCATGATGAACTCTATGATGTGATGGTGTGTTAAATATAGCTTCAAACCAACGTGGCATTTTATCTATTAATTCTGTATGAATCCAATATTGATATAATAAGCTAATACTCATTTGTGTGAAAATCATTAATGGATGAAATCCTATCAAAGGGAGGGCTAAGTAAAAAATAAAACTAAAAAAGCTACCTGTCCAAGTTTGACGTAAAGCAGTACTTAAATTATATTTTTGTGAAGAATGGTGTACTATATGTGAAGCCCAAAAAAATCGACTTTCATGACTTATTCTATGAAACCAATAATAAAAAAAATCTTGTCCAATTAAAACTAATAACCAAGCCCACCAAACAAAGGGAATAGTTGTAAATTTAAAGTTATTATATATAAAAACAATTACTAAAACTACAAGAAGCTTGCTAACCATTTCTATAAAAACATTACCAATTCCCATTGATAGAGAGGCAAGCGTATCTTTTAGATTATAACTTTTCGGATTTTTTTTATAAATAATAATACCTTCAATAATTACTGTAACAATAAAAAAGGGTATTGCATATAAAATTAAATTTGGTATTTGTGGAATTTCCATAATTGAAATTATTTTTAGCGAAGTTAAAATAATTTTATAAATAGTTAAACTTAAAAAGTGATACGACATTAAGAAGGATACAGTTAATTCTAAATATGTAATAACCCGTTGTGCATTATGATAAAATTTCGTCAATTCGAGTGAATTTTAGCCTTTTTAGGCTTGGAATTAGTATCGAGAATAGGTTTTTCAGTTAAAAACAGATGTTCTCGATACCATTTTTTATCAAAAATTACTCCTTTAGATTTGTATTATATTTATAAATCAATAAAAACGGGTGTCATTCCTGCGAAGGCAGGAATCTAAACGCATCCTATTTATGGATTCCTGTCTTCACAGGAATGACAAAACAACTATAAAGCGCACTAATTTAGCAATTTGTATTATTTTACTTATATCGAAGTGACGTAACAGTAAGTTTAAAGAATCAAAATGCATAACGGGTATAATAATTAAAATACAGGATTAAATGAGTATTCAATTTTTGGAAGTATTAGAATTTAAAATAAGTTTAATAATAAAGAAAATAATTTTAAAGACTTATTACTGTAAATAATATAGAAAAATAGCTATTATAATATTATTATATGGACATAATTGCTATTTTTACGATAGAAACACCTTTAAAATAGTTAATGAAATTTACAACTCTTTCTTTTATATTTATTTTTTTTATAGCTAACACAAAAATTGTTTATAGTCAATCTAATATTAATGATAAACTCAACCAACAAGCTATTGATTCAATTTCGGAAAGTATACTTACTTCAAAAGAATCTGACAGTGTAAAAATTAGTGAATTAAATAAAATTGTATCAAATCATAGATTTAAAAAGCACACTTTTAATACAATTAAAAAAAGTATAAAAATTGCTACATCTACAAAAAAATCTTCATTAATTGCAGATGAGTATCGAATTTTAGGAAATTATTATTATTATAATTCAAATTTAGATTCTGCAGAATTTTACTTAAAGAAATCTAAGAATATAATTGATAATACCAAGTATCCTTTTATTAATTCAGCAATATTAAATTCTTTAGGAGGAGTTTATAGAAAAAAAGGAAATATTACAGAAGCTATTAAATTAGTGCTTGAGTCAAAATTTATTTTGGAGACTATTGACACACTTAATTTATCAAAAACATCTAAGAGAAAACTTCTTAGTCAGCAGCTTATATTATATAATACCTTGGCAAATTTTTATAATCAAATGGGAGATTTTTCCAAAGCAATTGATAATTATGATAAGGCTTATAAAAAATCATTGCTGTTAAAAGCTACAAAATATGCAGGAGTTATTCTTTCTAATAAAGGAGATTTATTATTGAGTAAGGGAAATTTTCAAGAAGCTTTAAATGTATTAATTAGTGCAAAACAATTAAAAATTGATGGGAATGCCCAAGTTTCATCTATTGCAAATACCAATCAGAATATTGGCTTAGCTTTGCTAAAATTAGGGGAGTATAAATTGGCTTTGACTAGAGTTAATGAAGCTATAGAATATTACGAGAAAAATAATTTAGTTTCTGGTTTAATGGAAAGTTATGTTATTAGAGGACGAATTTTTTATGAAACGAAAAATTATAAAAAAGCAATAGATGATTGTTCTAGATCAAAACAGTTAGCTATTGAAAATGGAATTTTAGAAACTCAAGAAAAATCTTGTCTGTGTTTATCAGAAGTATATGAATCTATTAAAGATTATAAAAATGCATTTATTAATTATAAATTATATCAAAAAGCGTTTGACAGTATTTATAACGAAAAAAATATTAAGAATATAACGCAGCTAGAAATGCAATATAATTTTGATAAAGAAAAAGAATTACAAGATTTAAAAAATGCTTCAAAAGAAAAAGAAAACAAATTAACTATTCAAGTACTTGTTTTCAGTATTTTATCATTAATTCTTATTGTAGGATTGCTATCTCGCTTATTTTATATTCGCCATAAATCAAATAAAGAACTCGTAGATAAAAACAAACAAATTTCTGAAACTCTTGCTATCAATGAAATCTTATTTAAAGAAACCCACCATAGAGTAAAAAATAATTTACAAATTATATCGTCTTTACTCAATATGCAATCACGGTTTTTGGAAGATAGTAAATCAAAGGATATTATTAACGATAGTCAAAATAGAATAAAATCAATGTCGTTAATTCATCAAAAATTATATCAAGAAAAAAATATAACGGGTATTGAAACAAAAGCTTATTTTACGGAACTTATTAGTAGTTTGGCTCTTTCCTATGGAATTGATACTACAAAGGTTAGCATGAATATTTCTATAGAAAATATATTGCTTGATGTAGATACAGCTATTCCTCTAGGCTTAATTTTAAATGAACTTATTAGTAATGCTTTTAAGCATGGAATTAATAAAGAAACAGGGGAATTTTCTATGACGTTCAATAAACCAACCGAAAGTCATTTATTTCTCCAAATAAAAGATAATGGGCAAGGATTTCCTAAAAATTTCAATTGGAATAATTCTGAATCTTACGGAATGAAGCTTATACATACTTTAAGCAACAAATTGAAAGCAGATTTAGTTTTTAAAAATAAAAATGGTGCTGAAATTTCTATGAAAATAACTAAATTTAAACTTTCTCAACCCCATAAATAAGATGAACATAAAACCCAAAATATTAATAGTAGAAGATGAGCCAATTATAGCTTCTGATATTGAAATGTCTTTAGAAGAAATAGGTTATGAAGTTATTGGAATTGAAGAAAATGCTGAAAGTGCTTTGCAAAGCATTAAAAATAATAAACCAGATTTAGTTCTTTTAGATATAAATTTGGAGGGAGATATGGATGGAATAATCTTGGCTCAAGATATAAATTTGTACTTCAATATTCCTTTTGTTTTTTTAACATCTAATACTGATAATTTAACTATTAATAGAGTAAAAAGAACAAAACCGGCAGGATTTATAGTGAAACCTTTTAGTGAAAAAGACTTACAATCTAGTATTGAAATAGCTTTATTTCAAAAAAATGATAAAACTGAAATAAAAGAAGAAACGAAGTGCTTTTTTGTAAAAGATTTTAAAGAATATGTTAAAATATCAATAGAAAATTTAATGTTTATTAAAGCTGAGGATAATTACTCAAGATTATTTACTATTGGTAAGAACTTCATTTTATCATCTACCTTAAAAAAAGTAGAAGAAAAGCTCCCAAGTAACAAGTTTATTAGAATTCATAGATCTTATATAATTAATATAAATTATGTAGATAAATACAAAGAAAATGCTATTTATATTGGAAGACATAAACTTCCTGTTGGGCGTAGTTATCAGGAAGGATTCTTTAAATTAATTAATAAGTTATAATTAAAAAAGCCGGTAAAAGTTATTTTACCGACTTACAATTTCAAGCAATATTTAATTATTAATAAAAATATGTTAATTTAATTTTTAATTAGGTTTGCTGTTGAAACCCACATATCTTGATAACCTTCTTCATCCAATTTTATTAAAAATTTATGACTTGCCAATTTAATAATTGTTCCTGTCATAATTCCACTTCTAGTTCTAATCCCTACGGCATCTCCAATATTAAAATTAACTGATTCTTTTTCTTTAATAGTTTCATGTTGGTTCTCAGTTTTGGTACTATTGTTAGTAGGTTTAGCTGTGCTAATTGTCATAGCGTTTTCAGTTACCCAGTAACCACGTCCTCCCTCTAATAAACTAACAAAGTAACGATTGTCAAAGTTAGTATCTCGTTTTTTTACTTCTGCAGGAAATGTTCCATTTGAAAATGCTACATCAACAATGTCACCAATTTTAAATTCCTTAACTATTTTTACAGTTAAATCTGGTTTTTCAGCACAATTACCTTTTAATTTCCACAAACGGTTAATTTCTGATTGTTCTGGTGGTATAAAATAAATCAATGAAAGTTTCCAAGTTCCATTTTCTTCTTTTGCTGTCATTCTAGTTGAACGGTAACTGTCTTTATCATAAAATGTCATCATTCCTGCTTGTTCTTCTTTTACAATTGGATATTGACAATAAGTACGTTGATATGCATTTAAATTTTCAAAAAGTCTATCTATCCATTCTTTTGAGCGTCCATTTAATACAGCGCCTTTTTCAAAACAAGTAGTTGATAAAACTTTATACAAATGTGCTTTTGCAGCTTTTGGCTCACTAGCCATTAGTTTATCATGAATATAATAAAATAATTGCTTGTCAGTTTCAAATTTTGGAGCTTCTTCAACCCAAGGTAAACTAGCTATTTGAGCTTCTACTTGATTTGCTTCATCAGTCTCGGCAAGTGTAAGCATATTGGACAATTCTTCACTTGAATGTTTTGTTTTGGAAATAACCTTTTTAGCATAATCATCTTCTATTGCCATAAATTTTTTCCAAGGCTTTTTAAAACCATCAGAATACAAATGTACTTCATAAATATGTTCTGCTTTTTCTAATTCTGTATCCGATATTTTCTTCGTGAAAATAGTTTTAACGTTAAATTCAACGTGTGTAAGATCATCCCAATTATATTCAGTTTTTTCAGGAACAATAATCTCAGAAATATTACCAACAATAGTATTATAATCGTTATGTCCAACAAATTTATACAAATCACTATTTAATAGTGCTAACACTTCCTTTTTGTCTGGTGCAGGTACACCTTCCATTTTTGTTCCACGAGAAGAAAAATTATGAAATACATAACTACCCCCAGCTTTAATATAGCGGACGGAACCATATACTACACCAGTAACACCTGGATATTCAGGATTTTTGAATCCAGCATGAAAGCTTCTTCTATAATAAAAGTTCCACGTACCATTTTCAAATTTTTTTTCTGTTGCTCCATTTCCTTCAAGAACTAAAGATGATAATCCTTTATAATTGGCTTTTATTTTAGTTTTTAATTCATTATCTGAAGGAGTTTGTGCATTACTTATTGTTGTCATTACCATTGATAATATTAATATTATTTTTTTCATGTTTTAATAATTATAAAGTTTAATACTATTTTTTTACAATTTTATAAGCTTTATATAAATGGCTTGGAAGATCTTCTACAACTACTATATAAACACCATTACTGTAACTAGACATGTTTATTTGAAATTGGCTATCATGAGTTGTGAAACTATTTATTTTTTTTCCACCAAAATCGGTAAGTGTGATAAGGTAATTGCTATTTCTAAAGAAATTAAAATTTAAATAATCTACTGCCGGATTAGGATAAATAGCTATTTCATTAAATGGTAAATAATCTGTATCACTCGAATAATTTAGAATGTCAGGAGATAAAAACCCTTCTGAAATATAAATATTTGCATTAGTATTTTCTTGTACAACAAGCTCTCCAATTGTATATATCATTTCAATAGTTCCAGAAGTTGAAATTTCTCCACCACTATC
>NZ_JASFZF010000041.1:0-7806 GCF_046055765.1 Lutibacter sp.
AAACCACTTCCACCATATTTTGGGTCAACCATCATTCCTAAAAAACCAAGCTCTCCCATTTTTTTTATTTGTTCAGTAGGAAATTGTTGTTTTTCATCTCGTTCTATTACTCCAGGTAGAAGTTCAATTTGAGCAAAATCACGAGCTGCGTCACGTATCATTATTTGCTCCTCAGTTAAGTTAAAATCCATAATTAATAACAGTTTTAAATAAAGGTTAAATTTTATTCAAATATAATGCTTTTTTAAGTGAATTTTTATTAAATATATAAAATATAATTATTCAAATACCATTTTTTTACAATAGGTATAAATACGCTATATTTTTAATATTTGTAAGATAAAAAGTTAGTGTAAGTAGATGAATTTAGTATATTTGTTGGAATTGAAAAATCTTTAAATATCAATCAAAAATTGAATTATGACACAATTATAGCTTTGAATTTGTTTAGTTTAAAATAGAGTGAAAAAGAGTTGTAAAAAGTAATTAATAACACATTTATTATTTGAAAATTAAGATGAAAGAATTATTAAAAAAGTATGAAAATAAAAAACCGGAAATTGTATTTCATTGGCAAGATCCAGAAAGTGAAGCAGAAGGTTGGACTGTAATAAATTCGTTAAGAGGTGGTGCAGCAGGTGGTGGTACAAGAATGCGTAAAGGGTTAGATATGAACGAAGTACTTTCATTAGCGAAAACAATGGAGGTAAAATTTACTGTTTCAGGACCGGCAATTGGAGGTGCAAAATCAGGAATAAATTTTGATCCAAATGATCCAAGAAAAAATGAAGTTTTAAGTCGCTGGTATAAAGCAGTTACCCCTTTGTTAAAATACTATTATGGTACAGGAGGAGATTTAAATGTAGATGAAATTAATGACGTAATTCCAATGACAGAAAATTGTGGTGTTTGGCATCCACAAGAAGGTGTTTTTAATGGGCATTTTAAACCTACTGAAGCTCAAAAAATTAATAGAATTGGTCAACTTAGGTTTGGAGTTGTTAAAGTAATAGTTGATAAAAAATACTCACCTGATTTAGAACGTAAGTATACGGTTGCGGATATGTTAACAGGTTATGGAGTTGCTGAAGCTGTAAATCATTATTATAACATTTATGGTGGTTCTATAAAAGGTAAAAAAGCTATAGTACAAGGTTTTGGAAATGTTGGTTCTGCAACAGCTTATTATTTAACTCAATTAGGAGCAAAAGTTGTAGGAATCATTGATAGCGTTGGTGGTTTAATTAACGAGGATGGTTTTACGATGGATGAAATAACGACCTTATTTTTACAAAAAGATGGGAATAAGTTAAATGCACCAAATTTAATTTCATTTGATAAAATGAATACTAGAATTTGGAATTTACCCGCTGAAATATTTGTTCCAGCGGCGGCTTCAAGATTAGTAACAAAGGATCAAGTAACTAAAATGATTGATGCTGGTTTAGAAGTAATTTCTCCAGGAGCCAATGTCCCTTTTGCGGATAAAGAAATATTCTTTGGACCAATTATGGAATTCACTGATAAAAAAGTAAGTTTGTTACCAGATTTTATTTCAAACTGTGGAATAGCAAGAGTTTTTGCATATTTAATGGAATCTAAAGTGAAATTACCAATGAAAGATGCATCAATTTTTGATGATACATCAACTACAATTAAAAATGCATTAGAAAATATATATAAGAAAAGTACAAGTAAACAAAATATATGTAAAACCGCTTTTGAAATAGCACTAAAACAACTAATTTAATTTTTAGCATAATATGGAAACACTCATTATTTTAATATTTATAGTAGGATATTTAGCAATTGCTTTAGAGCACAACTTAAAATTAGATAAGCTTATTCCAGCATTAGCCATGATGTCTATTTTATGGGCATTAGTAGCTTTTGGAATAGAAACTTTTCCAAATTGGTTTGATTCTGGAGCACATAAATTAGTAGAAGGGTTTTCTAGTTTCTCTATTGATGAAAAACATCATTTATTAGAAGAAACGTTATTGCATCATTTAGGGAAAACAGCTGAAATCTTATTTTTCTTATTAGGAGCTATGACTATTGTTGAAATTATAGATTATTTTGATGGTTTTGCAACATTTAAAAACTATATAAAAACTAAAAACAAGAAAAAGCTATTATGGATTTTTGCTATTTTAGCATTTACACTTTCTGCAATTATTGATAACTTAACAGCTACAATAGTATTAATTACTATTCTTCAAAAAATTATAAATGATAGAAATACTCGTTTGTGGTTTGCAGGGATTATAATAATTGCTGCAAATGCAGGTGGTGCTTGGTCACCAATAGGAGATGTTACAACCACGATGCTTTGGATTGGTAAAAAAGTTACTTCAGCCAAATTAATAGAATATTTAATTATACCTTCATTATTATGTATGGCTGTGCCTACATTTATAGCTTCATTTATGAAACCTTTTAAAGGAAATATTGCAAATATTGTTGTAGAAAGTGAAAATTCTGATAATAAATATGGACCTATCATGTTGTATTTAGGTTTGGGATCAATATTGTTTGTTCCAATTTTTAAAACTGTGACACATTTACCACCTTATGTTGGTATGATGCTATCTTTATCGTTTGTAGGTGTTTTTGCCGAAATTTATAGTAGATCACAATTTAGTATTTCAAATATTTTAGAAAATGAAGGAGATGATGTAGTTGGTTTTCATAGTCCGGTTCATAAATCGTTATCGAGAATAGAAATGCCAAGTGTATTATTTTTCTTTGGTATTTTAATGGCGGTTGCAGCTTTAGAATCTTTAGGGATGTTGTTTTTAGGTGCTAAGGGATTAGAGGCTATTATACCAAATTCAGATATAGTCGTTATGCTTTTAGGTGCTGGATCAGCAGTAATTGATAATGTGCCATTAGTTGCAGCAAGTATGGGAATGTTCCAAGAACCTTTAGATAGTCATTTATGGCATTTTGTAGCATACTCTGCAGGTACTGGTGGAAGCATGCTAATAATTGGTTCTGCTGCAGGTGTTGTAGCAATGGGAATGGAAAAAATTAATTTCTTTTGGTATTTTAAAAATATTACATGGTTGGCAGCTACAGGGTTTGTTGTTGGCGCCATTGCTTTTATGTTTTTAAGGACTTTTTAAAAAAAAAATAAACCCGAGAAATTTCTCGGGTTTTTTTATATATAAACTCTAAACAATTTTCATCATCTAATTCCGTTTAAGAAAAATATAATTTAATTTATGGCATTAACTATTTTACAGGATTCAACAGAAGCTTTAAGTGAAACAATATCTGAAGAGAAAACACTTTCTATTTATAAACTAATTATGGATGGTGGTTTAGGAGGACAAATTATTATTGCATTATTGGTTGTTTTGCTAGCAGTGGCATTGTATATTTATTTTGAACGATTTTTTACGATAAAAGCAGCATCAAAAACCGATAGTAATTTTATGAATCAGATTAGAGATCATATTTCTCATGGAAAGTTAGATGCAGCTAAAGTTTTATGTGCCCAAGCTAATTCACCAGCTTCACGTTTAATTGAGAAAGGAATTTCAAGAATTGGTAAACCTTTAGCCGATATAAATACAGCAATTGAAAATGCAGGTAGACTAGAAATTTACAAGCTTGAAAAAAATGTGAGTGTGTTGGCAACTATTGCTGGTGCAGCTCCAATGATTGGGTTTTTAGGAACTGTAATAGGAATGATTGTGGCTATTCACGAAATAGCAAATGCAGGAGGTCAAATAGATATTAAAATGTTGTCGGATGGTTTATACACAGCAATGACAACAACTGTTGCCGGACTTATTGTTGGGATTATTTCATACATTCAATACAATCATTTGGTAGTTAGAACCAATAAAGTTGTGTACGAAATGGAAGCTAAATCGGTGGAATTTTTAGATTTATTAAACGAACCAATATAGAAAATGAGGATTTGTTTAAATGTTTAATTATACATTCACAAAACATTAACAGATATAGCTAAACAATTAAACTATTCAACAAAAATTAGAATATGGATATTAGAGGTAGAAATAAAATAAATCCAAATTTTAATATGTCGTCAATGACAGACATTGTTTTTTTGCTACTCATATTTTTTATGATAACTTCAACATTGGTAACAACAAGTGCTTTAGATATATTATTACCAAAAGCAAGTGGAAAAACTGAAAACAAAAAATCAGTTTCAGTTAGTATTACTAAAAACTTAAGTTATTATATAGATAATAAAAAAGTAAATGAGTCTAAACTGGAACAAGATTTGTTATCATTATTATCAAAGAAAGAAAGTCCAACCATAGTTTTAAGAGCTGAAGTAGGAGTGCCTATTGAAAAAGTAGTTAAAATTATGGATATCGCAAACCGTAACAGATATAAAGTAATATTAGCCGTTAGACCAAAATAAAATGTTTAGTTTTTTAAATACAAAACATAAAAGAATATCAGCAACTTTAACTAGTATAATAATGAGTTTGTTATTGGTATCAATTTTTTTCTTTGGGATGACTTATTTAGATCCTCCAGAAGAATATGGCATTGCGATTAATTTTGGAACAACCAATTTTGGTAAAGGGAATATACAACCTACTGAACTTTTAAAGTCCGCACCACAAAAAATAGTAGAAAAACAAGAAGAAGTTATAGAAGAAATTTCTGAAAGTTCACCTTCAGTAAAAGAAGAAGTAATTACTCAAAATACTGAAGATGCCATCGCTATTCAAAAGGAAAAAGAGGCTAAAAATAAAGCCGATGAGGAAGCAAGAATAGAAAGGTTAAAACAAGAAGCAATTGCAAAACAGAAATCTGAAGAAGAAGCAAAGAGAAAAAAATTAGACGCTTTAATTGGAGGTATAAATAATTCAAATGGAACTGTAACCAAAGGAGAAGGAAACGATGCTAAACTGGGTGATAAAGGGAGCGAAAATGGAGACCTAAATGCCAGTGGGTATTATGGAAATGGAGGTGGAGGAGGTACAGGAGATTATAATTTAGGAAATAGAAAACCATTAAGTCGTCCAAAACCTAATTATATTTGTAATGAAGAAGGTTTGGTAGTGGTTAGTATTGAAGTTGATGTAAATGGTAAAGTTATAAAAGCAACAGCAGGTGTAAAAGGTTCAACAAATACAGCACAATGTTTATTGTCACAAGCTAAAGAAGCTGCTTTAAAAACAAAGTGGCAGCCAGATAAAAAAGCGCCTTCAAAACAAGTTGGAACTATAAAATATAGATTTTCATTATCTCAATAATTTTAATGAATTATACAGAAACTCTCGAATGGATGTTTGCACAGTTGCCAATGTTTCAAAGACAAGGTAAAACAGCATTTAAAAAGGATTTAACTAATAGCTTAGCTTTTTCGAAGCATTTGAACTATCCAGAAAAGCAATTTAAATCAATACATGTTGCTGGGACTAATGGAAAAGGTTCAACAAGTCATATGATTTCTTCAGTACTACAAGAAGCCGGTTATAAAGTTGGGTTGTACACTTCGCCTCATTTAAAAGATTTTAGAGAACGAATTAAAATAAATGGAGAACTAATTTCTAAAAATGAAGTAGTTGAATTTATAACTGATAATAACCAATTTTTAAAGAAATATAAACCTTCATTTTTTGAAATGACAGTTGGTTTAGCTTTTAGTTGTTTTGCAAAACATGAAGTTGATATTGCTGTGATTGAAGTTGGATTAGGAGGTAGATTAGATTCAACCAATATTATCTCTCCAGAAGTTTCAGTAATAACAAACATTGGATTAGACCACACGCAGTTTTTAGGAGAAACTTTACCTGAAATTGCCTTTGAAAAGGCAGGGATTATAAAAAATAAAATTCCCGTTGTTATAGGTGAATTTCAAGAGGTAACCTATTCAGTTTTTAAAGCAATTGCTGAAGAAAATGGTGCCCCTATATTTTTGGCTTCTTCTATAATTGATGAGAATTATCAATCAGATTTAAAAGGAATTTATCAAATAAAAAATATAAAAACGGCACTTCAAACTATACATGTTTTAATTCAGCAGGGTTTAATTATTTCTGAAGGAAACATTCAAAAAGGTTTCAATAATGTAGTTGAAAATACAGGGCTTTTAGGACGGTGGCAACTTTTAAATAAAAAACCAAAAGTAATTTGCGATACAGGACATAATAAAGAAGGTTTAAGTTATGTTTTTGAACAATTAAAGCAAGAACCTTACAATAAACTACATATTGTTTTAGGTGTTGTGAATGATAAAAATTTAAACTCAATTTTGCCATTATTTCCAAAAAAAGCAACGTACTATTTTTGTAAGCCAAATATTCCTCGTGGACTAAATGAAAGTGAGTTACAAGCAACTTGCTGTAAATTTAACTTGGTTGGAAATAGATATAACTCTGTAAATGACGCTTACAAAGGTGCTCTAAAGTCAGCAAATAACGAAGATTTAATTTTTATTGGAGGTAGTACTTTTGTGGTTGCTGAAGTTTTATAAAAGACTAAATTATCTGTTGAATTAATAAAATAAACCTTCTTTTTTTGAAAGAATAATTTTTTTATCCTATTAATATTATTATATTAGTAAAAATTAACAAGTTAATATACAGAGCTTTATAGCAATAAATATCCTTTAAATTGCTAACTTATTACCTCATAATTAAATTGAAGTACTACTAATCAATCCTATTTTATATATAGGAAATTTTCACTCCAAACAACATTATATTTAATTGTTTTAAGATTTACTATACCTATTTAACACTAACTAAAAATATTTTTATGAAAACAATAAAAAAACTATTGTTGGCAATGCTTGTGCTTGCCTTTATGTTTACAACAAGAACAATTGCTCAAGAAGATACAAAAGAAGAGTTTAAACCAGTTTATATAACTGTAACAACAGCTCATAGAAGTTCTGATCCAGATGTTGATTATTCAGATTGGCTAAAAACAGAGCAGGAATACTTTGATAAAGTAACTATTAAAAATGATTTAATTATTGGATCGGGTTTTTATTTTCATTATTTCACTCCAGATGATTCTGAAGTTAAATTAGTTTCGGTTTATAAATCTTGGGAAGATATTGATAAAGCTAATGGAGTGACAACTAAATTAGTAAATGAAGGTTGGCCAGATGAGGATGAAAGAAAAGCTTTTTTCAAAAAACAAGGTAGTTATTACGGTCCTATGCATAGTGATGAAATATATACTTCATTACCATTTCAAAAAGATTATACCACAGAGTCTAAAGAACCAATGATTTTTTATGTAAAAGTAAATCAGTCGGGTGATGGAGGTAAAGGGTTTAAAGAATACTTTGAAAATGTGACTATGAAAAATTCATATATAAAGGGATATTATACGCATAGACACCGTTGGGGATCAAATAGCCTTGATGCGGTTGAAGTTTTTGTAGTTGAAAATTTTGCAGATATTGAAAAAATATTTGAAGAAGATACTAAATTAGTTAAAGAACATTGGCCAGATGCTGATAAAAGAAAGGAATTTTTTAAAGAATATAGTAAAATATTTTCAGGACATGGAGATTTTATACTAACGAATGTTCCTGAGCTTTCAAAATAAAGCTTAATTAATATATTGACTCTGAACCAATTGGTTCAGAGTTTTTTTATGTTTAAAATTAATGCAAATTAAGGAGAATCCTATTCTAATTGAATTTTAAAAAATAAACTAATTTTTTATTAAAAAGCTTTGTGTAATACAAATTCTAGTTATATATTTGCATCCGCTTAGGGCAATTAGCTCAGTTGGTTCAGAGCACCTCGTTTACACCGAGGGGGTCGGGGGTTCGAATCCCTCATTGCCCAC
>NZ_JASFZF010000042.1:0-11612 GCF_046055765.1 Lutibacter sp.
CCTAAATCACCCGAAACTACTAACAAATCATTTGGTTTTGCAGTACTTCTATAAACCACCTTGTCTTTATCAACTTCACCAATAGCATTAATGCTTAATAATAATCCTTTTGTAGATGAAGTAGTATCTCCACCTACTAAATCTACGTTGTAATTTTTACAAGCTAAATAAATTCCATCATATAATTCTTCTAAAGCTTCAAGTGGAAAACGATTAGAAACAGCTAATGAAACCGTAATTTGAGTAGCAGTACCATTCATCGCATAAATGTCAGATAAATTCACCATTACAGCTTTATAACCCAAATGTTTTAAAGGCATATAACTTAAATCAAAATGAACTCCTTCAACTAATAAATCGTTACTAATTAACAATTGTTTTTTAGTTGAAATTACCGCAGCATCATCTCCAACTCCTTTAATCGTGGACTTTTGAGTGCATTTAAAATTTTTTGTTAAATGATTTATTAAACCGAATTCTCCCAATTCAGCTAATTTAGTGCGACTTTCATTTTTATTTTCTAACATTTCGCAAAGATAATTTTTTATAGGTAACATCTATTACTCTATTAGCGTAATCAATTCAAAATAATTGTTAAAAATGATTATTTGTACCTATATTTGCACTAATTTAGAATTAATCTATATAAGCAAATGATAAACGTATCGAACATAGCAAAAAAGAAGGTAGTTGAACTCATGAAAGAAGACGGGTTAAATCCTGATATTCATTTTGTTAGAGTTGGTGTAAAAAGCGGTGGTTGTTCTGGCCTTTCCTACGAATTAAAATTTAATAAAGAAAAACAAGAAGCGGATAAACTTTTTGAAAGTAACGGCGTTAAAATAATAGTGGATACAAAAAGTTTTTTATACGTTGCAGGTACAACACTTGAATATTCTGGTGGATTGAACGGAACCGGATTTGTTTTTAACAATCCTAATGCAGAACGCACTTGTGGTTGTGGAGAATCGTTTTCTCTTTAGTTTAAAAGTTGGAAAGTTAGAATGTTTAAAAGTAGAATGTAAATAAATGGCAAAATTAAATTCTTTTGAAGAAATCATAGCTTGGCAAAAAGCAAGAGAATTAAATTCAATTATATATGCAATAACAAATACTAACAATTCTTTTTCTAAAGATTATGGATTACGAGACCAAATAAGAAGGGCAAGCGTCTCTATCTCTTCAAATATTGCTGAAGGATTTGAACGTGAGACAACAAAAGAATTTATATGGTTTTTATATATTGCAAAAGCATCGGCTGGTGAATTTAGATCTCAGTTGTATTTAGCTTTTGATTTAGATTATATATCTAAAAATCAATTCGAAGAAATAAAATTAAAAATTAATGAAATTTCAAAGTTATTAAGCGGTTTTATAAAGTACTTAAAATCAACCTTATAAACTTTTAACTTTTCAACATTCAAAACTTATGAACAAGTTTACAGAAGACGATTTAAAAAAAGACCTTGAAAATAAAGAATATGAGTATGGGTTTTATACAGATATTGAATCTGATAAATTTCCTATTGGGTTAAATGAAGACGTGGTTATTGCAATTTCAAAAAAGAAAAACGAACCCGCTTGGATGACTGAATGGCGACTAGATGCTTTCAAAATTTGGAAAGAAATGAAAGAACCAGATTGGGCAAATGTAACCTATGAAAAACCTGATTTTCAAAGTATTAGCTACTATTCTGCGCCAAAAAAGAAGCCGAAATTAGAAAGTTTAGATCAAGTAGATCCTGAATTACTAAAAACCTTTGAAAAACTAGGTATTTCAATAGGCGAGCAAAAAAGATTAAGTAACGTTGCGGTAGATATAGTTATGGATTCTGTTTCTGTGGCAACCACATTCAAAAAGACGTTAAATGAAAAAGGTATTATTTTTTGCCCTATTTCAGAAGCTATTGAAAAACATCCTGAATTAGTAAAAAAATATATAGGAACCATTGTTCCAAAAACCGATAATTTTTATGCAGCTTTAAATTCTGCAGTTTTTTCTGATGGGTCATTTTGTTATATTCCAAAAGGCGTTACTTGTCCTATGGAACTATCAACCTATTTTAGAATAAATGAAAGCGGCACCGGACAATTTGAACGTACCCTTTTAATTGCAGATGAAGGCGCTTATGTTAGTTATTTAGAAGGATGCACCGCTCCACAACGTGATGAGAATCAATTACATGCTGCTGTTGTTGAATTAATTGCCTTAGATAATGCTGAGATAAAATATTCAACCGTACAAAACTGGTATCCAGGTGATGCTGAAGGAAAAGGCGGAGTTTTCAATTTCGTCACAAAAAGAGCTCTTTGTGAAACCAACGCAAAAGTATCTTGGACGCAAGTGGAAACTGGATCTGCAGTAACATGGAAATATCCTAGTTGTGTGTTAAAAGGAGACAATTCTGTTGGTGAATTTTATTCTATTGCCGTTACCAATCATCATCAACAAGCAGATACAGGAACCAAAATGGTACATCTAGGAAATAATACTAGAAGTACTATTATTTCTAAAGGAGTTTCTGCAGGAAAATCTAATAATTCTTATAGAGGCTTGGTAAAAGTTGGTCCAAGAGCTAGCAATGCTCGTAATTTCTCGCAATGTGATTCTTTATTAATGGGTAATGAATGTGGTGCACATACTTTTCCTTACATAGAATGTAAAAATAAAACAGCTCAAATTGAACACGAAGCAACTACTAGTAAAATTGGGGAAGATCAATTATTTTATTGTAATCAAAGAGGAATTGATACCGAAAAAGCAATTGCTTTAATTGTAAACGGTTTTAGTAAAGATGTGCTAAATAAATTGCCTATGGAATTTGCAGTAGAAGCCAAAAAATTATTAGAAATTAGTTTAGAAGGTAGCGTTGGGTAATATGAAAAATAAAAAAGTAATTATTTTAGGCTCATCCCGAAGTAAAGGAAATACGGCAAATGTGGTTTCTGCTATTTCAGAAAAATACAACATCGATATAATTGATTTAAATAATTATAATATTACCTATTATGATTATGAAAGCAAAAACTTAGGAGATGATTTTTTACCACTTATAAAATCAATTATAAATAAATATGATACACTTATTTTTGCAACACCCGTTTATTGGTATAATATGAGTGGCATTATGAAAGTGTTTTTTGATCGGTTTTCAGATTTAATAAGAGTTGAAAAAGAAACAGGAAGAAAATTAAGAGGTAAAAACATGTTTGTAATTTCAAATTCACACAACGATGAAATAGCTAAAAGTTTTTACATCCCATTTCAAAAATCAGCAGATTATTTAGGAATGAATTATACCGGTGAAATTCATTTTAATGCTGATAAAATTAACGAACTGAAAAATATAGAATTAATACAACTATAAAAATGTTAAAAGTAACTAATTTACACGCAAGTATAAACGATAAAGAAATTTTAAAAGGAATAAATCTTGAAGTTAAACCTGGAGAAATTCATGCAATTATGGGCCCAAATGGCTCTGGTAAAAGCACCTTGTCTGCTGTTATTGCAGGAAAAGAAGAATTTGAAGTAACTGAAGGGAATGTAACCCTTGATGGCGAGGATTTGAAAGATTTAGCTCCTGAAGAAAGAGCGCATAAAGGTATCTTTTTATCGTTTCAATATCCTGTTGAAATCCCAGGAGTTACCGTTACAAACTTTATTAAAACGGCTATTAACGAAACTAGAAAAGCTAATGGTTTAGACGAATTAGCAGCTAAAGATATGCTGAAATTAATTCGTGAAAAATCAGATTTATTAGAAATTGATCGCAAATTTTTATCTCGGTCATTAAATGAAGGGTTTTCAGGAGGAGAAAAAAAGAGAAATGAGATTTTTCAAATGGCCATGTTAGAACCTAAATTAGCCATTTTGGATGAAACGGATTCTGGTTTAGATATTGATGCTTTGAAAGTTGTTGCTAAAGGAGTTAACAAGTTAAAAAGTGATAAAAATGCTGTGGTAGTGATAACGCACTATCAACGATTACTAGATTATATAGTTCCTGATTTTGTCCACGTTTTATACAATGGTAAAATTGTAAAATCTGGTGGAAAAGAATTAGCATTTGAATTAGAAAAAAAAGGGTACGACTGGTTGAAATAATTATTAAAAGTAAACGGTTTGCAGTTACAGTAAACAGAAATTTATTTCCTGATTACTGAAAACTGAGACTGAAAACTCATAAAAAATGGATTTAAAAGAAAAATTAGTCTCTTCATTCTTAGCTTTTGAAAATGAAGGAAAATTAGACCTCGATTCTAATACACATGCCATTCGATTAGAAGCAATAAAATCTTTTGAAGCACAAGGTTTTCCAACTAAAGCAATTGAAGATTGGAAATATACCAATCTTAAACCTTTACTAAAACAAGATTATTGTTTGTTTCCAGAAACTAAAAATCCTGTTGGATTCAAAAATATTCGAAAATATTTATTAAATGATATTGAAACGTACACTTTAGTTTTTGTGGATGGTGTATTTAGTTCGTTTTTATCAACCACTACGCATGACGATTGTGATGTATGTGTGTTATCTTCAGCATTAAATCGTCCAAAATACAAAATGGTTGTGGACAATTATTTTAATAAAATAGCTAACAAAAATGAAAGTGTTTCTCAATTAAATACTGCATTTACTATTGAAGGCGCTTTTATAAATGTTCCTAAGAATACCATTGTTCCTAAACCGGTTCAAATTATTTATTTTTCAACAGGTAGTGAAAAAGAAGTAATGCTTCAACCAAGAAATTTAGTAATTGTTGGTGAAAATTCGCACGTACAAATCATTGAACGTCATCAAAATTTATCACAAGAAATTACTTTGACAAACGCTGTGACTGAAATTTTTGCAAATAAAAGAGCTGTTGTTGATTATTATAAAATTCAAAACGACACTAAAAAATCCTCTTTAATTGATAGCACTTACGTATCTCAAAAAATGCAAAGTGTTGCATCGGTTAACACCTATTCATTTGGCGGAAAAATAACAAGAAATAATTTAGAATTTTATCACGAAGGAGAAGGAATAACTTCTAATTTAAATGGCATTACAATTTTAAATGATAAACAACATGTAGATAATACCACATTAGTTCATCATAAATTTCCAAATTGCGAAAGCCATGAACTTTATAAAGGAATTTATTCTGATAAATCATCAGGTGTTTTTAATGGAAAAGTACTGGTTGAACGAAATGCTCAAAAAACTAATGCTTTTCAACAAAATAATAACATTTTAATTGATGACGGCGCAACTATAAATGCAAAACCTCAATTAGAAATTTTTGCTGATGATGTAAAATGTTCGCACGGTTGTACTATTGGGCAATTAGATGAAACTGCTTTGTTTTATATGCAATCTCGTGGAATCCCAAAAAAAGAAGCAAAAGCTTTACTTTTATATGCTTTTGGAAATGATGTGGTTGAAAAAATAAAAATACCCCAATTAAAAACAAAAATAGCAAAGTTTATTGCTGCCAAATTAAATGTAGAATTAGGATTTGATTTATAAAAAATTAACTTTAAAAATAAAAAAAAGTCGATAATTTAATTCTCGGCTTTTTTTTATGAAAAAGAGTTGCGGCTTTGGGGTTGATTGTATAGATCCCCCCACGGGCTCCATACAAAATTTTAATACCTTTCCACAACTCTTAATTGTTATTAGTATATATTTAAAAAGATTATTATTTATAAAAAGAGTTGTGGCTTTGGGATTGATTGATTTATAGATCCCCCCACGGGCTCTATAAGCAGTTTAATACCGTTTTAATCCACAACTCTTAATTTTTTTTAATTCAGGATTTCAGAATTTTTTACAACAAATTCAGTTCTTCTATTCTGTTGATGTTCATATTCTGAACACTTTACACCATTAGAACAACCATTAATTAATTTGGTTTCTCCAAACCCAACTCCTGAAATTCGAGTTGGTGAAATTCCCTTAGAAATAATATAATCCACGATTCTTTTGGCTCTTCTATCGGATAGCCATTTGTTATATTTTTCGCTAGCTCTTGAATCTGTATGTGAACCACATTCAATAATAACTTGAGGGTTTCGATTCATAATTTTAACAACTTTATTTAATTCCATAATATCTTTTTCTGCTAAATAAGAAGAATTGATATCAAATAAAATAGGTTTTATATTTATGATATACATTTCACGTAATTTTATAAAATCACCCTCTTCTATTTTTATTTTTAAAGCTGTTTCTTTTTCTATTTCAATTTTATTTTCTTTTTCAAACTGCATCAAATCTTTCTTAGAGAAGGACTTTGCGGTAGGACAAATTTCTGGGTATTTATCTTTTATAGCATCATAATTTCCAATTACAAATTCGATTCTTCTATTTAATTGATGTTCTTCTTCGCCACATTTAACTCCATTTTTGCACTTATTCAACAGCCTACTTTCACCAAATCCTTTAGCAGAAATTCTTTCAGCCTTAATTCCATGTGCAATTATATATTTTACCGTTGATTTTGCTCTTTTTGTGGATAAATAATTATTATATGTTGAAGTTCCTCTACTATCCGTATGAGACCCACCTTCCACAATTAGTTCAGGATATTTTAGCATTACAGCGACCACTTTGTCCAATTCTTCTTTTGATTGATTTCTAATATTCCATTTATCAAAATCAAAATATATATTATTAATTTTAACCATGCATTTACCACTATTAAGCACAAACTGATTTAAAGTCAATGTTAATGGAACATTTAAGTCTTCACCAGCAGAAACATAAATTTCTTTAGAATCATCTTCAAAATTTTTCTTATTTCCTAAAAGAATATAGTTTTCATTACATTTTACATCAAAATGGTATTTTCCTAAATTATCTGAAAGGACACTTGCTATTTCTTTTCCAGAGATATCTAATAATTTAACTTCTGAATCTGGTAATATTTTACCAGAATTTTTTTCTGTAACTACACCATTTACAAGTTGATTACATTCAAATTCAAATGGGATATTTTGGGTGAATGTATAAATATCATCATCTCCTTTTCCTCCTTCTCTATTTGATGAAAAATATCCTCTACGAGTTTCATAATTTAAAATAAATGAAAAATCATCTTTTGGGCTATTCATTGGTACTCCTAAATTTTGAGGGGCTCCAAATCCTTTTTCTGATATTTTTGAAACGTATAAATCCAATCCTCCTAATCCCTCTTTTCTTCCATCTGAAGAAAAATACAATTCATCGTTACCAGAAATTGAAGGAAACATTTCTCTTTTGGGAGTATTAATTTGAGATCCTAAATTTATAGGTTTCCCTATACTTCCATCCTTGCTAATTGAAGCTTTGTAAATATCGGTTTTGCCAAATCCTCCCGGCATATCTGAAATAAAATATAGTGTTTTTTCATCAGCACTTAATGTTGGGTGGCCGGTTTGATAGTTATCATTATTAAAAGGCATTGGGGTAATGTTTGTCCAAGCTCCTTTATTACTAATGGAGGCTTTATACAATTGAATTAAAGAAATACCTGTAGTGTCTTTTTTAATTTTACCATTAAAATAATTATTTCTTGAAAAATAAACAGTTTTTAAATCTTTAGTAAACGCAACATCTGATTCATGAAAACGAGTATTTAATTTATTTGAAAACTTTTTTACATTTATTAGTTGACCATCCTCAGCAATATCACCAATATATAAGTTTAGAAAAGGTTGGTTATTCCCTTTCCAATTATTTCTAATGATATAAGATTTTTTTGGGGAAGCAAACACCACTTTGTCTGCACCATAAAATGTAGTTCCAAAATTTGAATAACTATTATTAGCATTTAAATTTTGAATGGTATATCTATTATCTTGTCCATTAACCATAATAGTTAAAAGCAGAAAATATAATATTGCGATATTTTTGAGCATCATAATTTTTTTAAATTAAAAGAATCTTGGAGATTTAAAATCACCTCTTGATAAATCAACATCATATAATAAAAACACTTCATGAGATCCTGAATTGAAATCCCCTAAATTAGATAAAGTATAATCGTATGCATATCCAATTCTTAACGTAGGTGTTACTTTAAAATTAATCATTCCACTTACTGAATCATCCATTCGCCACGATAACCCTCCTTCAACAGTGCTTAATAATAAGGCGTTTAAGGATAAATCAATTGATAACGGAGATCCTTTAGCTCCTTTTAACATTATAGATGGTTTTAATTTTAAATTATCGGACATATTAAACACATAACCAGAGGTCAAAAAATAATGAGAGTTTTCAATTGCTTTACTTACAATACCACTCCTTTTTTCAAAGTGACGAGTTGCCAACATGTTTGGAACGGACAATCCAACATAAAATTTATCAGTATAATAAAAAGTTCCAACACCAAAATTTGGATAGGATTTATTTAAATTTTCAGCAAATAATGGGTCTTCGGTTTGAGATATTGATAATTTAAAAAAATCTATATTTTGAAAGGTAAACCCTCCTTTTAATCCAAAAGCTAATCTTGCATTGTCGGAAACTTGCAAAGTATAT
The DNA here is from genome assembly GCF_046055765.1 of Lutibacter sp. Classification (GTDB taxonomy): domain Bacteria; phylum Bacteroidota; class Bacteroidia; order Flavobacteriales; family Flavobacteriaceae; genus Lutibacter. The sequence goes on from NZ_JASFZF010000042.1 coordinate 8,514, forward strand.
GAAAAATCAACATAAGCATTTTGCTCTTTAACTGGTCCTATTTTATCTGAAATCACAGAAAGTCCAAGTCCTACATTTTTACCAACTGGAGCATGAATAGCTGCAGTCATTGTTTTTGGAGCTCCACTAATACCTACCCATTGGGTTCTTCCAAGCAAACCTATGCTCAAAGTACCTTCTGATCCGGCATAAGCAGGATTTAAAATATTCATATTGTACATATATTGTGTGTACTGAGCATCTTGTTGACCAAAAGCCAAAGATGTTATCAAAACACATATTGTAAAAGTTAATATTTTTATTTTTTTCATAATAAATTAATTATTTTTTGTGAACTATTTTTTAAATTTTTCACTTTATAATTTTTATTTGGTCAAGTAAATATATCCTGAAACAGGTTTTCTATTGTTTTTGTTTAAATAAAGAATGTAGAAATAAGTACCTGCAGGTAACACCTCTCCTTTGTTTAAAGTCATTCTTCCATTTGATTTACCATCCCACCATATAGGTTTGTTATAAGAATCCCCATTATGCGTATAATCAAACACTACATTTCCCCATCTGTTAAAAATTTGTATTTGGTAATTAGGATAACAAAATTCAAGTAAATCAATGATAAATACATCATTATAGCCATCATTATTTGGCGAAATTCCATAACCTTCATATTTACTATTTTTTGAGCCTGGAAAATCTATAATACAATCAGCCAAAACACCTACAACAATAATAGTAACCGTAGCCGTATCGCAATTTCCATAAGCATCACATATAGTATATTCAAAGGTTTCATCGCCAATAAAATCAGCATTTAATTGGTAAGTTACAATATCATCACTTGGATCATTTGGTGTTCCATTATCATCTATAGTAACTGTTCCGTTTTCTGGTTGTTCTATTGTTAATGTACCTTCTGTAGGAATATTTGAGTCATTATCATATATAGAAATATCTATAGGCTCATCATTTTCCAATTCAACTAAATCATCTACTGCATCAATTACAGCTTTCACTGTGACAAAAACTGTTGCAGTTTCAAAAGTAGTTGTACCATCTACATTTGTAACCGTTACCGTGTAACTGAAAGAGTCAGTACCTACAAAACCTGTATTTGGTGAATAAGTCAGAGTCCCATCATTATTAATTATAACAGTTCCACTACTTGGTTCAATGATAGTAGTTATTTCATGATTTGTGCCTTCAAAGGAATCGTTTTCCAAAACATTAATAATGACAGGAATATTCATAAAAGTTGTGGCAGTGTCATCAACAATATCTTCCTCTGCTGAAATATTAACAATTACTTGAGCTGTTTCTTGTGTTATAGTTCCATCTGGTAAAGTAACCGTTACTGTGTATGTAAAGATATCAACACCGTTAAAATCAGGATTTGGGGTATAAGTTATAGTTCCATCACTATTAATTAGTACACTTCCATTTAATGGATTAGTTACGCCACTAAGTAAAATTGAATTATTTGAATTAAAGGTATCATTATCAAACACATTGATTGTAACTGAAACATCTTCATTAGTACTTGCAGAGTCATCTATAACATCTTGAATTCCATTCACTTGAATAGTTACCACTGCAGTTTCACAATTACCATCTAAATCACAAACTGAGTATTCATAACTATCATTTCCATTATAATCAGGGTTTGGAGTGTAGGTAATAGTTCCATCACTATTTATTACAATAGATCCATGATTCGGTGCAGAAACTTGAGTGACACTTTGTGAATTAATATTATTATCACAGTCAGTATCATTACTTAAAACTTGAGTTGTAACAGAAGTATCTTCCAAAGTACTATCTGAATCATCAAAAGCTATAGGGTTACTTTTTACCGTTACTATTTGATCACAAGTTGCTATATTTCCTGATCCGTCTGTTACGGTCCAAGTAACTATAGTTTCTCCTACTGGAAACGTTAATGGTGCATCATTTACTGTGGAAGCTACACTACTATTATCTGATACTGTTGGTGTTCCTAAAACTAAACCAGTTGCATCGCAACTGCCAGCATCTGAACTTACCGTTATCGGTGCTAAACATACGATTGTTGGATTTTCATTATCGGTAACCGTTACATTCTGTTCACAAGTACTAATATTTCCGTTAATATCTTCTACTGTCCATGTTACTGTTGTTGAACCTACCGAATATTGTCCAGAGACTGGAGCATTATTAGTCACATTAGCAACACCACAATTATCAGAGGTGCTAGGAGTCAATAAAGTTATTATTGCAAATGTTTCTCCTGCATCTACATTTACTGATACATTCGCAGAACAACTAATTGTTGGTGCTATATTATCTGTAATAACTACATTCTGTTTTTGTGTGCTGATATTTCCAACTACATCTGTATATGCCCAAGTAACTGTTGTGGTTCCCTGAGCTGTGATTGGTAAAGTAGCATCGTTGATTACTGTTACTATCGAACAATTATCCGTAGCTGTTGGTGGTGTTAAACTTATTACTTCACACTGTGCTGTTACATCTGTTAAACTTAATGCATCTGCAACTGGTGCTGTTGTATCTGTAATTACTACATTCTGTGTTTGTGTGCTGGTATTGCCAACAACATCTGTATATGTCCAAGTAACTTTTGTTGTGCCTTGGGTGTTGATTGGTAAACTTGCATCATTAGTTACGGTTACCGTAGAACAATTATCTGTAGCCGTTGGTGCTGTTAAACTCGTTATTGAACATTGTGCTGTTACATCTGATAAAGTTGCTATGTCCGCTACTGGTGCGGTTGTATCAGCTACAATTACTGTTTGGGTTTGATTGCTCGTATTTCCATTTCCATCATCATAAGTCCAGGTTATTGTGTAAGTTCCTTGAACACTATATGAAGTTGGATCTGTTGTTGTTCCTGTGATGGTTCCTTCGCAATTGTCCGTTGCTGTTGGTGCGGTTACACTTGCTGAACATTCGCCTGTTGCATCTGATAAAGTTGCTATGTCCGCTACTGGTGCGGTTACATCAGCTACAATTACTGTTTGGGTTTGATTGCTCGTATTTCCATTTCCATCATCATAAGTCCAAGTTACGGTATAAGTACCTTGAGCGTTATAAGTGGTTGGATCT
>NZ_JASFZF010000043.1:0-7322 GCF_046055765.1 Lutibacter sp.
CCGGCGTCTCCACTATTACATCTCACAATCCCTTTATCTATAAGGGTTTTATTTTCAAATCTCCATACCATCTCCCAAACAATATCTTAGTTTACAACTTCTAAACTATTAAAAACTAATACTTAAAGAAAAGTTACATAATTATGTTGATAAATTAAACTAACTTACAAAAATTAGATTATCCCACATTGGGATAGTAATATTTACATTCCCCTCTTACTTTAATAGTTGTAAAATTATAAATTGACATGACTAGTAATCAAGACCAAATAAATCAGCTTCTTAAGAAGCTTGAAACACTTTTAAAAAGACAAGAAGTATTTTCTAAAGAAGTAAATGAACTACAAAAGGAATTAACTCTTCTAAAAAACCCTATTGAAAAAAAAGAATTTATTAAAAAAGTATCTATTACTAAACAACCAATATCTAATGAAAATATAGCACCAAATAAATTACTTAGAACTACAAATCATAGAGTATTAGGTGGTGTATGTTCTGGGTTTGCTAAATACTTTGGAATCAACAAAATAGTAGTACGAATTCTTTGGTTCTTTTTATCCATATTTTTCGGTATTGGTTTTTTCCTTTATATACTCTTGTGGATTATTATTCCAAAAGAAAAACGAACTACAATTTTTGAAAAACCTCAAAGTACAACTAAGAATACACCTTCTGTTCAAACCACTCAAAATATCAAATCAAAAGGGAAATCAAATTTAAATTTAGAAAAATTTATTGGAGAAAATCTTATAAATAAAATTGGAATCGCAATAATTATCATTGGTGTAGCAATTGGAACAAAATATTCTATTGAACATGATTTAATAAGTCCATTAACAAGAGTTATATTAGGCTATCTAGTTGGATTAGGCCTTTTAGGATTCGGAATAAAATTAAAGAAAAAATATGTGAATTTTAGTGCTGTTTTAGTAAGCGGAGCCATAGCAATTTTATATTTTATGACTTATGCGGCATATAGTTTCTATGAGCTTTTCCCACAAACAATTGCTTTTACTCTTATGGTAATTTTTACCATATTTACGATTATTGCAGCCTTAAATTACAACAAACAAATTATTGCACATATTGGATTGGTTGGTGCCTATGCAGTTCCTTTTTTATTAAGTGAAAACTCAGGAAATACAACCATACTTTTTAGTTATATGGCAATTATTAATATTGGGATTCTAGTAATTGCTTTTAAAAAATATTGGAAACCTCTTTACTTTTCTTCTTTTATACTTACTTGGTTAATATTTACGTCTTGGCATGTGTCTGGTTTTAAAATAGATGAGCATTTTGGAATGGCTTTAATTTTTACATCTATCTTTTTTGCAATTTTTTATACAACTTTCCTTGCTTTTAAATTAATTCAAAAGGAAAAGTTTAATATCACTGATATTTTGTTATTACTAGCCAATTCATTTGTGTTTTATGGATTTGGTTACAGCATTTTAGATAGCCACGAAATTGGTACTCAATTATTAGGTGTTTTCACATTATGCAATGGTCTTTTACATTTCTTTGTTAGTATAATCATATACAAACAAAAATTAGGTGATAAAAATTTATTTTATCTCGTTTCTGGATTGGTACTTATTTTTATTACTATCGCTATTCCTGTTCAATTAGATGGAAATTGGGTGACACTTTTATGGATTGGTGAAGCTGCTTTACTATTTTGGATTGGAAGAACAAAAAAGATTCCTATTTATGAATACATTTCTTACCCCTTAATGGCTTTGGCTGTTTTCAGTATTCATCAAGATTGGTCTATGAATTATAATCAGGGTTATTTTAATATTAAGGCAATAAAAATAACACCAATACTAAATATTCATTTTCTTACTTCATTATTATTTATTAGCTCATTTGGTTTTATTTATTGGCTAAACACTGATAAAAAATACCTATCACCATTAAAAAGTGAGTTGCTAAAAATTATTTCATTTCTAATTCCTGCTGTACTTTTAAGTACACTTTATTTAGCATTTAGATTAGAATTAGAAAATTATTGGCAAAATCTTTATAATGAATCAATATTAACAATTAATGAATATGAGCAAAATACCAATTATGATTTAATTAAATTTAAAACTATTTGGGTACTTAATTACTCTTTATTGTTCGTTTCTGTTCTTTCATTTTTAAATATCAAAAAATTAAAAAACAGATTGTTAGGTAAAATTAATTTAGTTCTAAACGCTTTTGCAATACTAGTATTTTTACTACAAGGTTTATATGCAATAAGTGAATTACGCGAAAGTTATTTAGAAAAAACTTTAGCTAATTATTATGAAATTAGTACTTTTAATATTGGAATTAGGTATGTTTCCTTTGGGTTTATTGTATTATTACTTATATCTTTTTATAAATATATTAGTCAGGAATTTATGAAAGTTGATTTAAAAATGGCTTTTGATTTATTACTACACACTACTATTTTATGGATATTGAGTAGCGAACTAATTAACTTAATGGATCTTTCAGGATCTTCTGAGTCGTATAAATTGGGGCTTAGTATACTTTGGGGTATTTATTCTTTGTCGCTAATTTCTTTAGGAATTTGGAAAACTAAAAAACATTTACGTATTGGTGCCATTGGACTTTTTGCAATTACACTTCTAAAACTTTTCTTTTATGATATTTCGCATTTAAACACCATTTCAAAAACCATTGTATTTCTTTCATTAGGAATACTATTATTAATTATTTCATTTTTATATAATAAGTTTAAATACAAAATAACTGATGAAATTGAAAGCTAAAATAAGTACCTTTTTACTATTGCTGTTTAGTTCCTATTCATTCGGACAAATGCAGCAAAACAATTATAAAAGAGAATTACAGGGAATTAATAATACTTGGCATAAAGTGATTTTACCCGAAGAAATTTTTGAAAAAGTAGCTCCCAACTTAAACGATATTAGAATTTATGGCATTACTTCAAAAAATGACACACTTGAAGCTTCATACCTACTTCAAACGAAAACAGAAAAGCTAATTAATAAAGAAGTAAATTTTAAAATTATAAATTCATCTCATAACAAAAATGGATATTATTTTACGTTTGAAGTCGTATCTAGAAAAACCATAAATCAGCTAAAACTAAATTTTAAGCAACTAAATTTTAACTGGAAATTGAATCTTGAAGGAAGTCAAAACCAACTGCAATGGTTTACTATTATAAATGATTATAGAATATTATCTATTACAAATAAAGAAACCAATTATCAATTTACTAAATTGAATTTTCCAAGCTCAAAATATCATTATCTCAGATTACTGATAAAAGGCAAAGAAAAACCAGAACTGTCTAATGTGAAAATTACATCACATGAGATTTATAATGGTAGTTATAATACCTACTCTATTGAAAAAATAAAAAAAGTACAGAAAAAAGAACAAAAAGTAACGATACTTGAAATAGATTTAAAATCTACCGTTCCTGTGAGTTCGGTCAAAATTAAGGTTAAAAATACATTTGATTATTACAGACCAATAACTATTCAATATGTGTCTGATAGTGTAAAATCAGAAATGGGTTGGATATCTAATTATCAAACATTAACTAGAGGAACACTAAATTCATTTGAAAAAAACGAATTTAAATTCAAAAGTAGAATTTTAAAAAAAATAAAAATTACTATTTATAATAGTGACAATTCACCTTTAACCATTGATACCATTACAGTAAAAGGTTACATTCATCAATTAATTGTCCGATTTACGAAGCCTGCAAAATATTTTTTAACTTATGGAAACAAAAAAGCCTCTAAACCAAATTATGATATTGAACGCTTCATTTCAAAAATTCCTGATACTTTAGCCCTCTTAAATCTTGGGAAAGAGCAACTAATTATTAAAAAGAAAATTCAGGAAAGAAAACCTCTGTTTATAAATAAAAATTGGTTATGGGCAATTATGTTTGTAATAATTGTACTACTTGGATGGTTTTCAGTAAAAATGATAAAATCTAACTAAAAAGGGGTTGTAATTTTTTTATTTTTACATCTTATTTATCATCATCTAAGTCCATATCTTTTATCTCATCAATATCTATTTCAGAAATTACTTCCTCATCTTCATGGCTTTCCATACTACCCACTAATTCATCACTAATTTTCACTAAATACATCGTATCTTCATTAGAAACCTCAACTGCTTCAATATATTGACCTTTATGATTTGTGAATTTAACAATATCTCTTATTCCATAACCATCAGGGAATTTTTCCACCAATAAATTAAGAATTTTGTTGGTTAGTTTTTTATAATCTACAATTATTCGTTTCAAAATAAAGTTAGTTATAACGTGAAATTATTATTTATTTTGCTTCATATAGTTTTTCAAATATAAAAAAATATTTGAATCAACAGCTAAAATTAACATTAAGAAATCACTTTTTTTTGGCTTAAAAACCCATAAAAAATAAAAAAACCAAGATATTTCTTGGTTTTTTTATTCAATATTTTTAACTAAAATTAAAGCATCATCAAATTACTAATTTCTAGCTCCGTTAAATGACGCCAATGCCCACGAGGTAAATCTTTTTTTGTTAAACCAGCAAAAATTACACGATCTAATTTTACTACGCTATAATTGAAATTTTCAAAAATTCTACGCACAATTCTATTTCTTCCTGAATGTATTTTAACACCTACTTCACTTTTTGGTTGATTCATAATATATGATATTTCATCAACCTGCACTCTTTTTTCATCTAAAACAAACCCTTCGGCAATTTTTTGTAAATCACTCATTGTTAATTTTTTATCTAACGAAGCGTGATATAATTTCTGAATATTATGTTTGGGATGTGTTAACTTTTTTGCTAATTCACCATCGTTTGTAAATAATAAAAGACCCGTAGTATTTCTATCCAATCTTCCAACAGGATAAATTCGTTCTTTTGAAGCGTTAGCAACTAATTCCATGACTGTTTTTCGACCTCTATCATCATCCATTGTTGTAATAAAGTTCTTAGGTTTATTTAACAATACATATCTTTTCTTTTCAGGACTTATTGTTGAACCATCAAACTTAACCACATCAGTTGGCATTACTTTGTAGCCCATTTCAGTTATTAACTTTCCATTTACTGAAGCACTTCCTGCTTTAATAAAAACATCCGCATCTCTACGAGAACAAATTCCTGAATTAGAAATGTATTTATTTAAACGTATTCCTGTACTTTCTTGCTTATTTTCAGACTGCTTATTTTCTTGATTAGAAATTGGCTTACTTCTTTTAATGATTGGCTTAGGCCTGTAATTTTTTGCAAATTTCTTTTTGCTATTAAAACTTGGTTTTGAAGAATTTTGAGGTTTTCCTTTTCCTTGATGTCGTCCTCTCGACGAGTTTTTACTTGAATTCATTATTTATATTTTTTGCAAAAGTAATTTATTCTACTGATATTTAACGAAATAATTACTTTATTTCAGTAATATTCTATCTATAATCACTGAATAATCAATTAATGCTAAACTAAATACACCTGCAACAATTAATAACTTCAATACTAAATGCAATAGTACATAATTGCGTTTACTTTTACTAAACCATAAAGCAATTACAAAACTAATAAGAACAATAATACTTGTATAAAAAAAGTATTTCATACCTCCAATTTCTGGATATTTCATTAAGAAATAAATTGGATTTAGCGTTAAAATTGCCAAAAACGAAATTAATATTTTAGTAAAATATTCACCATATTTAACAGCTATAGTTTGATAATTTTGAATAAAATCGCCTTGTATTCTCTCCAAATCCTTTATCAGCTCACGTATTAACAAAATGAAAAACAAAAAAGCTGCATGAGTAAAAATTATTTCAGAAAAATTTTTGTAGTATACAAAAACAGCAAAAAATGGTAAAATAGCCAACCCTGCAGCAGAAAATAACCCTGTCAAAGGATATTTTTTAAGTTTATGAGAATAAAACCAAATTAAAAAAATATAAATTGAAAAAAATACAAATGCCCTCCAAGACACTAAAAGCGCAGTAACAACCCCAATAAAATTTAACAGAAAATAAAAACGGAGCTTATTTTTTTGACTTACAATAGCATCAATTTTAGATTTTACTGGCTTATTAATTTTATCAGTTTCAGAATCGTAAAAATTATTAATAATATATCCTGAAGCAATCACACATATAGTTGAAAGCACTATAAAATATAAGTTAATATCAAATAACACATATCTTAAAGATTTTTCAGGTGAAAAAATAAAAATAGATGCTAAATATTGAGCAACTACAATTAGTAAAATATTATAGCCTCTTACTACAGAAAATAAACTCAATACTTTTATATATAAAGGTGCCTGTTTTTTACTGTTATTTTTGGAAATTTCAAGTAAATCCATTGGTAAGAAAATTAGTAAGTAAACTTAGGTTATAGAAAGAATTAAAATCGATAAACTAACTCTAGTTTAAAATCTTTTAATATTATTTTTGCTTTATCAAAATCTTTAGTAAACCCTAAAATATAACCTCCACCACCTGAACCACATAATTTCAAATAGTAATCATTAGATTCAATTCCTTTCTTCCAAATTGTATGAAAAGGTTTAGGAATCATAGGTTTAAAATTATCTAATACTACTCTAGATAATTGCTTTACATTACCAAATAATGATTTTACATTTCCTTTCAAAAAGTCATCAATGCAGGCATCAGTGTGTTTTGCAAAATCTTCATTTAGCATTTTTCTAAAACCTTCATTTTTCATTTTATTCATAAAAATGTTTACCATTGGCTCTGTTTCACCAATCATTTCTGAATCTAATAAAAATACAGCACCTTTTCCTTCTTTTTGAGACGGAATGCCAGTAGCTTCTAAATTATCTTTTGAATTTATTAAAATTGGAATACTTAAATAGGAATTTAAAGGATCTAATCCTGAGCTTTTACCGTGAAAAAAAGACTCCATTAAAGAAAATATTTCTTTCAATTTTAGTAACTTCTCTCTAGTCAGGTTTTCTAATACAGTAATTTTATCATTACCGTATTTATCGTAAATTGAAGCAACTAAAGCTCCCGAACTACCAACACCATAACCTTGCGGAATACTTGAATCAAAATACATTCCTTCTTCAATATCTGTTTTAAATTCATCTAATCTAAAACTTACTATATTTTTAGTGTTTAAACCCAAAAGGTAATTGTAAAACTTTTCTAAATTTTTATTAGATTTAATTTCTTCTTCAGAAATTGTATTCGATATTTTTAAAGCTCCCTGATAACTATTGTAAGGTATTGCAAGGCCTTTGGAATCTTTAATAATTCCATATTCTCCAAACAATAAAATTTTTGC
>NZ_JASFZF010000044.1:0-3722 GCF_046055765.1 Lutibacter sp.
GGTGAAATTACTGAACATGGTTCTCAAGTATATTATATCGCTAGCCGATTTTTATTACCAGCAGCTTTGGTTTTAATGACATTAAGCATTGACTTAAAATCTGTTTTTAATTTAGGTCCAAAAGCACTAATTATGTTTTTAACAGGAACCATCGGCATCATAATTGGAGGTCCATTGGCTGTACTTTTAGTATCTATTGTATCTCCAGAAACCGTTGGAGGAGCAGGTTTTGATGCAGTTTGGCGTGGATTAGCTACCTTAGCTGGAAGTTGGATTGGTGGTGGAGCTAATCAAGCTGCAATGTTAGAAATTTATGGGTTTAACACCGCTAACTATGCAAGTTATATAATTGTTGATATTGTTGTTGCAAATCTATTAATGGCTATACTATTATTGGGAATTGGTAAAACTGAAAAAATAGATAAATGGTTAAAAGCTGACACTTCAGCAATTGAAACTTTAAAAGAAAAAGTATCTAATTTTGCTTCACAAAATATTAGAAATCCGTCTTTAGCAGATTTTATGGTGATACTATCAATTGGTTTTGCAGTTGTTGGGATTTCTCATTTAGGAGCAAATGCTATTGCTACTTTTTTAATCGAAAATGTTAAAGCAATAGGAGACAAAACCTCTGCAATGTCATCATTTGGTTCTCAATTCTTTTGGATGATTACTATTGCAACTTTACTTGGAATTTTACTTTCATTTACTAAATTAAAAAAATATGAAGGTGCTGGTGCTAGTAAAATAGGAAGTGTTTTTATTTATATTTTAGTTGCAACTATAGGTATGAAAATGGACTTAACAAAAATATTAGACAATCCTGGTTTATTAATAGTTGGATTAATTTGGATGACAATACACGTTCTTCTACTTTTAGGAGTTGCAAAATTAATTAGAGCTCCTTATTTCTTTTTAGCTGTTGGAAGTCAGGCAAATGTTGGAGGCGCAGCTTCTGCTCCTGTTGTTGCTGCTGCATTTCACCCATCTTTAGCAACTGTAGGTGTGTTACTTGCTGTATTTGGATATGTTGTTGGAACTTATGGCGCTATGCTTACTGCAGAATTAATGCGCATTGTTACCTCATAATTATAAGTTAAATTGAAATAAAAATTAGATATTTGTGTGCTTAAAATTTATAAAATGAAAAAAATAATTTACTCATTTATTATCATCAGTCTATTAATTTCTTGCGGAAATGATAAAAAAGGAACTATGAAAGTTCATGGAACTATTAATGGTTTAAAAAAAGGAACTATATATCTTCAAAAATATAAAGATACTTTACTCGTTTCTTTAGATTCTGTGAAGTTAAATGGTGAAAACAATTTTACTTTAGTTGATGATATTGAAAGTCCTGAAATATATTTTGTGGTTTTAGATAATAATGTGGATAAAAAAATATCTTTCTTTGGTGAAAAAGGTGAAATTACTTTAACTTCTAAACTTGATAAATTTGCTACGTCAGCTAAAATTTTAGGTTCTAAAAACCAAACCTTATTAGAAGAACATGAGGCTATGATTCAAAAATTTAATGGAAAGCAACTTGATTTAATTAAGGACAAGTTTGAAGCTAAAAAGGCTGGAGATACTGAGTTTTTTACAAAATTAGAGAAAGATGAAAAAAGTTTAATTAGAAGAAAATATTATTTTTCTACCAACTTCGCCGTGAATCACGGTGAATATGAAGTAGCTCCATATATTGCTTTAACTGAATTATATTATGCAAATATTAGGTTGTTAGATACAATAAACAACTCTTTATCTAAAAAAGTTAAAGCCTCTAAATACGGTTTAGAACTGAAAGAATTTATAGATGGTATCAAAAAAAATGAAAATTAATTTTTGACTTTTTTAAAATTTAAAGCAACTCAATTGAGTTGCTTTTTTTATTTTTACAAGTAAAATTGTAACATTCCAGTTAAATTATACACTTATAAAAAGAACGAAACTAAACTTGTGACTAAAGACCTTGAACATAAATTTATTTCTGAATTTCAAAAAAATCAGAATATAATTCATAAAGTGTGTAGAATTTACACCTCAAATCAAGAAGCTCACAATGATTTGTTTCAAGAAATTGCAATACAACTTTGGAAAGCATATCCAAAATTTAGAGGTGATTCCAAATTGAGCACTTGGATGTATAGAATTGGGTTAAACACCGCTATTACATTATATAGAAAATCTAAAAGAACCATAAAAACTCAAGATTTTGATACCGTTTTACACCGAATTCAATCTACGAGTTATGATGATACTGAAGAGGAACAATTAAAACTAATGTACAAGGCTATCCATCAATTATCAGACATTGATAAAGCGTTGATTTTTTTATACTTAGAAGATAAAAATTATAAAGAAATATCAAATACAATTGGTATTTCAGAAGTGAATGCAAGAGTGAAAATGAACAGAATTAAAACTCGATTAAGAACAATATTAAATCCGTAAATTATGGATGAACTAGATTTATTAAAAAAAGACTGGAAGAAGCAAAATGCTGGCTACCCAAAGTTAACTTATAATGAGATTTATAAGTTAATACATAAAAAATCATCTTCCGTTGTAAAGTGGATTTTTATTATTTGTATTGCTGAATTAATATTTTGGAGTTTCATTAATTTGTTAATCCCTGATAGTTATTTTGAAATTTATGATAAATTACACTTAAAAAGTATATTAAAAATTACATACGTATTACACTACATTATAGTATTTTGTTTTATTTATCTATTTTATAAAAACTATAATTCAATATCTGTTGTAGATAACACAAGTTTATTAATGAAAAAGATAATTAAAACACGTAAAACTGTTAATTACTATGTTTATTATAACATAATTGCAACAATCATATTGTCTTTTATTATTAATTTTATAATGTTTTCTGATGAAGAACTTTTAATGCAAGTTTTTAATCCTAAACAATTAGATATAAGCAGTGAAAAATTATTTAGCACCTTATTAATTACTCAAATTATTGCATTGGTACTAATTATTCTTTTTTTATGGATTTATTACCGTATAGTCTATGGCATTTTATTAAGAAAATTAAATAAAAACTATAAAGAATTAGAAACTTTAGAATAATAAAAAATTGAAATAAATTTAGAGTTTTTTAATGCTTATATTCTGTTATCTCCATCAAGTAGATCTCCAATACCTCCAAGTAAACTGCCTTCACCCCTAGTTTTATTACCTGTTTTAGGTGCTAAAGCTAAAACTCTACCAGCCAACCTACTAAAAGGTAAAGATTGTATATAAACAGTTCCTGGGCCTTTTAACGTAGCAAAAAATAATCCTTCACCTCCAAAAACCGTATTTTTAATTCCACCTACAAACTCTACATCGTAATGTACATCTTTTGTAAAGCCAACCACACATCCGGTATCTACTTTTAAAACTTCTCCTACTTGTAGCACTTTTTTCGACATATTTCCTCCTGCATGAACAAATGCCAACCCATCACCTTCTAACTTTTGCATAATGAAACCTTCGCCTCCAAATAAACCCCTACCTATTTTTTTTGAAAATTCAATACCAACTGAAACCCCTTTAGCAGCACACAAAAAAGAATCCTTTTGACAAACAAACTTTCCTCCCATTTCACTTAAATCAATTGGGAAAATTTGACCTGGATATGGAGCAGCAAAAGAAACACTTTTTTTTCCAATACTTGAATTTGAAAAAACTGTCATAAATAAGCTTTCACCTGTTAA
>NZ_JASFZF010000045.1:0-5938 GCF_046055765.1 Lutibacter sp.
ATTTTGATGTGTTATTATTTAGTGGAGCTGTATCAAAAGGAAAATTCGATTTTATTCCCGAAGTTTTAGATGAATTAGGTGTAGAAAAATTATTTCATAGAGTAAAACAACGCCCTGGAAAACCGTTTTGGTTTGGAAAAAAAGGAAGTAAAACAATTTTTGCTTTCCCAGGAAATCCAGTATCAACTTATGCAAGTTGTTTAAAATATTTTTATCCGTGGTATTATAAATCTGTTGGATTATCTCCAGAGAATAAACAACAAGCAATACTATCCGAAAATTTTTATTTTAAACCAAATTTAACCTACTTTTTACAAGTGAAAGTTAGTAAAAAAGACGGAAAAATTTATGCCACTCCAGTTACTGGGAGAGGTTCAGCAGATTTAGCAAATTTGGTAGATTCTGATGCTTTTTTGGAATTACCAGATGATAGAAGTAATTTTACCAAAGGAGAAGTATTTTCTTTAATAACGTATAGATAAAATAACGTCATTCTGAACTTGATTTAGAATCTTTCACTTATGGAAAAAGAATTCACTCATATAGGAGAAAAAAATACTCCAAAAATGGTAAATGTTGGTGATAAAAAAATTACCAAACGAAAAGCAACTGCTAAATCAATTATGTTTTTAGGAACAGAAATTATTTCACATTTTGAAAATAAGGAGTTAACAACCAAAAAAGGCCCCGTTTTTCAAACAGCTATCGTTGCGGGTATTCAAGCGGTAAAAAAAACTTCAGAATTAATTCCAATGTGCCATCCGTTATTAATTAATGGAGTTGATATTGCTATTGAAATTTTTGATAAAGAGCATATTGAAATTTTATGTTCTGTTTCTATTGAGGGGAAAACGGGTGTTGAAATGGAAGCTTTAATGGGGGCGAATATTGCCGCACTAACGGTGTACGATATGTGTAAATCTATTTCGCAAAAAATGATAATAAAAGAGGTGAAGCTAGTTAAAAAATCTGGAGGAAAAAGCGATATTAAAAATGGGTAAACATCAAAAACACGCTAAACTAAAGTTAAGAGAAAACGATAATTACGCGCCAAATGAAATAGCTTTTGTTGGAACGAAATGTGATGTGGTTTCTGATTTGGTACAACAAGTTTCTAAAAAGTTAAAAAATTATAAATTAGCCTATTTTGATGCTTCACATAGTAAAAATATAGATGAATTAACTATTGAAACTTTCACATATCATCATGAAGGATTTTTAAATAGCACCTCCAATAGAGGTATTAATAAATTCAATCAGCGCGTTCAGTTTTCACAATATGATTATGTTTTTATTAATGGAAATCATTATCAAGGAGCCAAGCAAATTTTAATTTTAGACAAAGATAAAGAAGCTTCGGTTTTAAAAAGATTAGATCAATTAAATAACATTCAATTTGTAATAAAATTGACAGAAGATGCTGATTTTTTTGATTTTTTAGTTGAAAATAATCCTCTAATTAAAAACTTACATTGTTACTCAATTAATGAAATTGATAAAATTTCAAAGCATATTGAAAATTTACTCAAAGAAAAAATTGCACCTATTCAAGGATTGGTATTGGCTGGTGGTAAAAGTGTTCGAATGGGGAAAGATAAAGGAACTTTGAACTTTTATGGCAAAAATCAACGTGATGTTGCAATTGAATTACTAGAGAAAAATAATTTAAAAACGTATTTGTCTGTTAGGTCAGCACAAGAAATTGAAATAGAACATAAGATTACTGATAAGTTTATAGGTTTAGGACCTTTTGGAGCAATTTGTTCTGCTTTTCAAGAAAATCCAGATGTTGCTTGGTTGGTTATTGCAACCGATTTACCCTTTGTAAATGATGCGGTTATTCAATTATTATTAAAACATAGAAATCCTTCGAAAGCAGCAACAACTATTAAAGGAAAAGACAAACAATTTCCAGAGCCTTTAATTACAATTTGGGAGCCGAAAAGTTATACGTTATTACTAAATTATTTAGCACAAGGCTATTCTTGTCCGAGAAAAGTATTGATAAATTCTGATATAGAAATTATTGAAGTTGATGATAATTTAATTAGAAATATAAATACTCCTGAAGAATTTAAAGCTGCACACAAAGAAATAAATGACTAAAACACTTCATGTTCTTAATGGTGATAGTACAGCTGAAATTTTAGAAAAATCTAAAATTAAAGGTGCTATTATTGTTTGGAGAGAATTATTGTGTGATGGTCCTTTGCATAAAAATGTTGGAAGTGATGAATTTTGGTTAAATAGATATACTTTTTTTGAACAAGAATTAGGAACGGAAAGGTTAGATTACTTTGATAAAACCATAAAAGAAATTGTAAAATTAGAAGATGTATCGGATTATAATGAAGTTGTTTTATGGTTCGAATTCGATTTGTTTTGTCAAGTTAATTTATTGGCATTGTGTACTTACTTGTTAGATAATTATGTAAAAAAGACAAACTATTATTTGGTTTGTACAGGAAATAAGAAAGGTGAAAAACAATTACAATCATTATTAAATTTCTCTCCTGAAGACTATGAAACTTTGTACGAGAATAAAATTTCATTAAGTAAATCTAATTTAGAATATGCTAAAAAATGTTGGAATGTATTTGTGGAAAATAGCTTTGAAGAGCTAAAGAATTTCAACTTTAATCAATCTTCAAAATTTCAGTATTTGCAAGTGGCAATGAATCAGCATTTATTACGATTTCTAAGTGAAAATGGTTTTAATCAAATTTCAACTAAAATTTTAGAAATTATAAACTTTAATTCGTTATCTGAGGTAGAAATTGTTAAAAATCTTTTAATTTGGCAGAAAGAAGAAACCGTTTATGGTTTTGGTGATATGCAGTATTTTCTGTATCTTAATAAGTTAGAAAATTACTATAGCATAAAAGAATACAAGTACTATTTAAATGAAAAAGGAAATGCTAAAATAAATCAATAATGGACTTCAATAAAGAAGATTATTTTCAACGCCAAACTACATTATCTGAAATAGGTAAAGAAGGGCAAAATTTGCTTCAAAAAGCAAAAGTTTTGGTTGTTGGTTGTGGAGGTTTGGGAAGCCCAATCGCCATTTATTTAGCAACAAGCGGTATTGGAGAATTGCATTTGGTTGATTTTGACACTGTTTCAGTTTCAAATTTACATAGGCAGGTTTTCTATAAGGTTGAAGACATTCAGCAGCCTAAAGTTGAAGTGTTGGCGAAAGAAATTAATAAACGTGCGCCTTTTACCAAAGTTTCATTTACCAATGAAGCAGTACATAAAAATTCAATTTTAAACCTTGTTTCAAAATTTGATATTGTTGTTGAAGGTACAGATAATTTACCCGTAAAATATCTTATAAATGATGCTTGTGTGTTAGCTAAAATACCATTAGTTTATGGTTCACTTTATAAATTTGACGGGTATGTTGCTACGTTTAATGTGTTAAATAATGATGGCGATTACACATGTAATTTGCGCGATGCATTTCCTGAAATTGCAACAAACATACCTAATTGTGAAGAAGCAGGAACTTTAAACCCAATTGTTGGTGTTATTGCTTTATTGCAGGTGAATGAAGTTTTAAAACTAATTACAAAAACAGGTAAACCATTAACCAATCAATTGTTAATTTACAATGCGCTTGAGAATACTCAGTTTAAGATAAAATTGAAGAAAAATAAATCATTAATTTTTGAAGATATTTTTAAAAACTCAAATTATTTAGATGCACATTGCACAACACAAGATAGCGCTTTATTAATTTCAAATGAAGAGTTTAAAAAAAGAGTTTCGGCTAAAAATATTGAAATTATAAGTGTTTTTAACCATACAGATATTAATTTTCCTTTTAAAGTGCATCAAAAAATACCATACAAAACTTTTGAGATAGATAACTTTACTCCTGATTTTGAAAAAGATTATGTAATTATCTGTAAAAAAGGAATCACAAGTTACGATGTAACTTTAAAAATAAAGGAAAAATATCCTTCCTTAAATATATTTAGTTTGTTTGAAGGAATAAATAGTTATTAAATGCAAAAACCATCGGAATTTTATAACACTCAAAAACTACATTTTGAGCAAGAGTTAAAGACGCTTAAAAAGAAATTAGCAATGTCTAGCATATTAAGATTAATTGTTTTTTTAAGCACAGTTTTAAGTGCTTATTTCTTTTTTGAAAATACTAAATTAGTAATTCCAATAGCGTTTCTAGGTATTGCATTATTTATCTATTTATTATTTAGACATTTCAATCTACAAGAAAAGAGCAATCTTAATAAAGGGCTACTTGAGATAAATAAAATAGAGTTGAAAGTTTTAAGTAGAGATTTTTTTTTATTAAATGAAGGGAATGAATATATAAATACAGCACATTCATTTAGTTATGATATTGATTTGTTTGGAAAAGGATCTTTTTTTCAATATTGTAATAGAACTGTTACAAATGAAGGTAGGCAAAAGTTTGTTGATTTATTATTAAATAACAATATTTTTAACATTAAAGAAAAGCAACGTGCAATTAATGAATTAAACCAACAACCTAAATGGAGACAACAATTTTCTGCTTTGGCTAGTTTGGTTAAAGTTCAACATCCAGCAAAAGAAATTGTAAATTGGATTCATAACTATACATCAGTATTTCCAAAAATTATAGTGTTTTTACCAAAAGTTTTTGCAGTAATTTCTCTTGCTTTAGTTACACTAGTTAGTTTACAAATAATTCCACAGCAATTACTATTAGTCTGGTTTTTATTTGGCTTAGGGATTTCAGGAGTATATTTAAAAAAGGTTAGTAAATTATACGATGATGCGAGTAATGCCAAAGATACTTTTAAGCAATATCATAAATTGTTAAATGAAATAGAATCAATTTCATTTACCTCAAAAATCTTAAAACAAAAACAACAGGAAATTCAAACCGAAACACAAAAAGCATCATTAATAGTTGCTAAATTTTCTAAGGTATTAGATTCTTTTGATCAGCGTAATAATTTGATAATTGCTATTATTGGTAATGGGTTTTTTCTACGTGATTTAGAGGAAGTTAATAAAGTTGAAAAGTGGATTCATAATTATAAAGATAAAGTAGAAAATTGGTTTCAAGTAATTGCTTTTTTTGATGCTCAAAACTCCTTAGCAAATTTTGCTTTTAACCATCCTAGTTATATTTTTCCTGAAATAAATTCAAGTACAAATGTAATTTCATCTAGAAACTTAGGACATCCTTTATTGAATAATTCACAGCGTATTGATAATGATTTTAGCATTCAAAACAAACAATTTTTTATTGTTACTGGAGCAAATATGGCTGGTAAAAGTACTTTTTTAAGAACGGTTTCTTTAGCAATAGTTATGGGAAATATAGGTTTACCTGTTTGTGCTGAAGAATTTAAGTATTCACCAATAAAATTAATTACAAGTATGAGAACTTCAGATTCTTTAGCCGATAATGAATCTTATTTCTTTTCTGAATTAAAACGATTAAAATTTATTGTTGATCAAATTAAAAATGAAGAATATTTTATAATATTAGATGAAATTTTAAAAGGAACAAATAGTACAGATAAAGCTATTGGGTCTAAAAAATATGTAGAAAAATTAGTAAGCTCAAAATCTACAGGAATCATTGCAACACATGATTTAAGTTTGTGTGAAATTGAAAATGATTTATCAGTAGTGAAAAACTATTATTTTGATGCTGAAATTATTAATAATGAATTGTATTTTGATTACAAATTAAAAGATGGTATTTGTAAAAATATGAATGCTTCATTTTTATTAAAAAAAATGAAAATTATTTAAGGGTGTGAATTTACCCAAACTTCACCATCTTCAAAATGCTCTTTTTTCCAGATTGGAACAGTTTCCTTTAACGTGTCAATAGCAAATTCACAAGCTTCAAAAGCAGCTTTTCTATGAGCCGATGAAACAGCAATAATTACAGGAACTGCACCAA
>NZ_JASFZF010000046.1:0-5922 GCF_046055765.1 Lutibacter sp.
TAATAAAAACCTGTAGCTGTCCAATTGATATATTGGAAATTTCATAAAATTCTTTAATTATTTCAGCTGTTATCAAGTGAAATCCTCTCGAAAAAGGTTTAAGACTAATTTCTTTTTGATAAAAATTCATATAAAATTTAATTTATAGCTACATCAACAATTTCATCTGCAATTGCCATACAAGCAGTTGCTGCCGGAGAAGGTGCATTTAGTACATGAATATTTCCATTTTGCTTCATAATTTTAAAATCATCCACCATATTCCCATCGTAATCAATAGCTTGAGCTCTAACTCCTGCTCTCGATGGTTGTACATCATTTGGAGTAATACTAGGCATCATATGTTTTAAAGCATTCACAAATAATCGTTTTGAAAAAGCTCTTTTATATTCATCAATTCCTTTACGCCAATTTTTGAAAAATAATTTCCAAGTTCCTCCAAAAGTTAATGCTTCAAAAGTATCTCTAAAACTAAAACTTGTACGCTTATAGCCTTCTCGTTTAAAGGTAAATACTGCATTTGGACCACATTCTACTCCTCCATGAATCATCCGTGTAAAATGAACTCCTAAGAAAGGATATTTTGGATCGGGAACTGGATATACCAAATTGTTTATTTTATGAGAAGCTTCATCGGTTAATTCAAAATAATCACCTCTAAAACCTACAATATGCATGTCTAATTTTAAGTTATCTTTTTCAGCAGTTCTATCTGATTGCAAACCTGTACAAAAAATTACTTTTTCAGCGGTAAAGTTCCCTAAAGACGTTTCCAATTCGGTTACATTTTCTTTTGAAGAAACATTTACTACTTTACAATTCGTTAATAATTTACTTTCAGGATTTATACTTTCAACTAATTCTACAAATTTATTTGAAACAGCCACATAATCAATAATCCCTGCAGTAGGAACCCAAATGGCTTTTATTGCTTCAATAAATGGTTCTTTTTCTTTGATTTCATCTGTTGATAAGAACTGAATTCCTTCTGTTTTATTTTCTAATCCTTTTGCGTATATCTCTTCTAAAATTGAAAGGTCTTCCTGCTTTGTAGCAACAATTACTTTTCCACAAATATCATATTTAATTGAATATTTTTTAGCAAATTCGACTAATTGTTCTCTTCCGTTTTTACAATTTTTAGCTTTATACGAATCTGGAGTATAGTAAATTCCTGAATGCATAACTCCTGAATTTCTACCCGTTTGATGTAGCCCAACTTTAGCTTCTTTTTCTAATATTGCTACAGATTTATTTGGGTGTTTTAATTGTAATTTATACGCTGTTGCTGTTCCAACAATTCCTGCTCCAACAACAATAAAATCATACTTTTTATTTAACATATTTTGATTCTTTCATAAAGCTTAAAGTTACAAAACCTGCTATAAAAAAGATAGCTAAAATTAATATAAATAAACGTAATGAGCTTGTAAACGATGTTACAATACCTGCTAATGTCATTCCAAAAACAATAGCAACTTTTTCAGTAACATCATAAAAACTAAAATACGTTGCATGATCTTGTGTTGTGTCTGGTATTAATTTTGAATATGTTGACCTAGATAGTGTTTGAATTGCACCTAAAACCAACCCAATAAATCCACCAAGTGCATAAAATTTTAAATATACATCTGGGTCTTCTCTGTGTAACGTATATGCACCCATACAAGCTACACTCCAAATTAAAATTGTGATTTTCAGAGCCTTTATATTCCCAATTTTTTCTGATAATCTTGAAAAAAGAAACGCTCCAAGCACACCTACTAGCTGAATTAACAAAATAGTGATAATTAAATTACTTGTTTCCAATCCTAAATCTTTAGTTCCAAATACAGAAGCTAATAAAATAACTGTTTGTACCCCAATACTATACAAAAAGAATGAAATTAATAGTATTTTTAACTGACTTTGAGTTTTTATTTCTTTAAGTACTAATTTTAGTTCTCTATAACCTTTAAAAATAAAATCTTTTTTAGGTTTCCTTTTAAATGGATTATTTGGTAATCGACTAAAAGTTACTTGAGCAAAACCTATCCACCAAATTCCAACAGTAAGAAAAGAGACTCTCGCAGGAAAAGTAGCATCTGTAATACCATACATTTCTGGTTTCATAACCATCGATAAATTAAAAGCTAATAAAATAATTGAACCTACATAGCCTAGCATAAAACCTTTAGCACTTACCCTATCATGGTCTTTTGGCTCTGCAACTTCAGGTAAATAAGCATTATAAAAAACGATACTTCCCCAAAAACCAATACTAGCCAAAATGGTAAAAACAATTCCAACCCAAACATTTTCCTTTCCTGTAAAAAAGTAAAGTGACATCACTGAAAATGAGCCCAAAAAACAGAAAAATTGCATAAATCGCTTTTTGTTCCCTGTATAATCTGCAATTGCTGATAAAATTGGAGATAAAAATGCCACTACTAAAAATGAAAAACCTAATGCATAGGAATAAAGTGTTGTGTTATGCCAATTTGTTCCCAATAACTTTACAATACCTCCATTTGCACTTGTAACAGACTCATAATAAATTGGGAAAACTGCTGTTCCTATTACCAAAGAATATACAGAATTAGCCCAATCATAAAATGCCCAACCATTAATTAATTTTTTGTCTCCTTTTTTTAACATATTCAATTAAATAAAAAACCGCTCTCATAATTGAGAACGGTTTACAAGATACTATAATTATTTTTTTTAATAAAATACCCCTACTTTTTATGACTATTGAGTATTATATTTCTTTGCTTGCTCAACAGCTATTGGTAAATATGCTCTTAAATTTTTAATTCGAGATTCATTAGATGGATGTGTACTTAAAAACTCTGGTGGAGCTTTTCCTTCAGATCTTTTGCTCATTCTGATCCAGACATTTATAGCTTCTTCAGGTTTATAACCTGCCATAATCATAAACACCATGCCAAGTTTATCAGCTTCTGTTTCGTGAGTTCTACTATATGCTAACATTCCTACTGTAGATCCAACTCCATAAATAGTATTCCACAAATCTCTAGTTTTTGGGTCTTTATTATTTGTACCAATAGCCACAGCAATACCTCCCAATTGTTGACCGTAAGCGCTCGTCATTCTTTCTTGTCCGTGTTTTGCAAAAGCATGCGCTATTTCGTGCCCCATTACAGCCGCAATTCCATCTGTATTATCACAAATAGGTAAAATGCCTGTATAAAAAACAACTTTACCTCCAGGCATACACCAAGCATTCATTGTTTTATCTTCAATTAAATTAAATTCCCAACGGTAACTATTTGCTTCAGATACCATTCCATTAGCGCGCATAAATTTATCTACTGCTTTTGAAATATTCATACCAATATCTTGTATTTCATTAGTCATTTTTGCATTTGAAGATATTTTATTTTCTTTCAAAAACCCTTCATATTGTGCAAAACTAGCTGGTAAAATTTGAGCATCACTAACCAAATTAATTCTTTTTCTACCTGTAATTGGCACTGTGCTACAACTTAATACAAATAAGAATACTACAACTAATGTTACTGTTTTTTTCATTTTTTAATTTTTAAATAAATTGTACTTTTATAAAGTTACAAATTCTATCTTTAGCCACAAATATAAAAGATTAAATGAATAATTTGAAAACCACAAACTCTAAACCAAAAAATAACATTCCAAAAATACCTTTTTCAATAATTTATACAGGAAAAATACTACAATTTATTGCGCCTTCATTAGCAACAATATTTGCACTTAAATTATTTAAAACTCCTATTAGATTTAAAACTCCTGAGCGCGAAAAAGTAATGGCTAAAAGTGCTCAAAAAGAACTATTATTTATACCTAAATTAAATAAAGAAGTAATGGTATACACGTATGGTTATTCAAAAAGAAAAGTTTTATTAGTTCACGGTTGGTCTGGAAGAGGAACACAATTATATAAAATCGCAGATACATTATTAGAACATGGTTTTATGACCATTAGTTTTGATGGGCCTGCTCATGGAAAATCTACAGGAAAAACTACTATGATGAATGAATTTGTAACCGCAATAAAAGGAATTGAAGAAAAATTTGGCCCTTTTGAGTTTGCCATTGGACATTCATTAGGTGGTATGAGTGTTTTAAATAGTGTAAAACAAGGTTTAACTATAAAAAAAGCTGTTATTATTGGCGCTGGTGATATAATTACAGATATTATTTACGATTTTGTAAATAAGTTAAAGTTGAAACCAACAATGGTTCAAAGAATAAAAAAGCATTTTTATAAAAAATATAATGAAGATATTGATAATTATTCAGCTAGTACAGCAGCTAAAAAAACTCCAATACCAACATTAGTAATTCACGACACAGAAGATTATGATGTTCCTGTAAGTTGTGCTTATAATATTCGTCAAAACTTGCAACAAGGTGAACTTTTAATTACCAATGGTTTGGGTCATAGGCGTATATTAAAAGATACCAAAGTTATAAACAAACTTATAGAATTTCTCAAAAGAACTAATTAATATGAAAAATGTATATTTAGCTTTATTTCTAATTTTATTTATGAATTCAACCGTATTTTCACAAACCAAAAACAAGACTCAAATGACTGAAAAAGTGACAAAAACTGAAGATGAATGGAAAAATGAATTAACTCCTCAACAATATTTTGTCCTAAGAGAAAAAGGAACTGATGCTCCAAGTGAAGGTGGTTTAACTTCAAATTTTGAAAAAGGAACTTATTTATGTGCTGCGTGTAATACTCAATTATTTAAATCTAACAGTAAATTTGAATCGCACTGTGGTTGGCCTTCGTTTGATGATGCTATTGAAGGAACAGTAAATTATGTTGTAGATAAAACACACGGTATGATACGTACTGAAATAATTTGCGCAACTTGTGGAGGACATTTAGGCCATATTTTTGATGACGGTCCAAAAGAAACTACTGGAAAACGCTATTGTGTAAATACAACTTCTATTAAGTTTGTAAAACAAGAATAACCAAACCTGTGGTGCATTATGATAAAATTTCGTCAATTCGAGTAATTTTAGCCTTTTTAGGCTTAAAATTAGTATCGAGAATAGCTATTTTTAACTGAAAAGCCTATTCTCGATACAATTTTTGATAAAAAATTACTCGAACTGACGTAACAATAAGTTTAAAAAATCAAAATGCACAATGTGTAAAAGTAGTATTAATTTTATGCAAAAAGGTTTCAGAATAACGCTGAAACCTTTTAATAAATTATTTATTCTAAAATTAATATAACAAGCTACTGCCCTAAATAAATATAGGTATTTACACTTAACGTTGTTGGTGTAATATCCATTGCTTGTTGTGCAACACCTCCATTAATAGACGATGTTGTTACAGTATGTGCATGAGCACCAGCAGTACTAGTATACTCTCCAGCTCCCGATCCGTCATTATTTGAAAGCACATAATCACTGTTACCGCCTGCAGATGTAAGGTCATCACTTGTATTTCCATAAATATAATGGTTATGATTTCCAGCAGAATTTGTTGTTCCTGAAAGGGTTACATTAGGTAGGTTATTTTGAGCAATAGTTTTAGAATTACTACCACTTACACTTCCTAAAGTACCACCGTTTTGACTTAAATAGGCATTTGTTGCATTTGGCAAATTTCCAACTAAACCAAGGTTTGCAGCTTCAGTTTGCTGTGTGCTAGTTAAACTAGAAATAGCTGCACCGTCTAGCTTTACCCAACCACTAGGCATAGATAAAGCAATAGTTTGTTTTATTTCACCTATTGTTGCGGTATTAGCAGCAATAGCAGTATTTTGAGTTATTTGTTCTGTTTGCAAGGTCGAAATAGCTGTTGCATTAATCCCTTCTGCTGTGGTTGCTCTTGATACTTCTGTTGCTAAATCTGTAGTTAGTGTTGCATCTGCTAATTCACTTGCTGTTTGATTTGCATCTACATCTGAT
>NZ_JASFZF010000047.1:0-11772 GCF_046055765.1 Lutibacter sp.
GGAGTAGAAGTCACTCAAAAACAAGTCAATTCCTTCTTAACTCAAGAAAAATTTGAGGATGCATTTTTAGTGAATTTAGTTGGTGGAAAATCGTGGCTAATTAATCATAAATATGTTGGTTTTTTTCTTGGTATTAACAATCTGTTGGGTGAACTTTTTAAAACTGGCGGTTTTGAACAATCGAGAAATGCTAATTACCCAGAATTAAAACAAGACAAACAATTAGATAAACCCATTTTCGGACCAAAATATTGGTACGGAAATAACACTTCGTATTACTTCAATTTATATGTAAGATTTTAAAAAAAGCGCTATGAAAATTTATAAAAAACAACAAATAATAATAGGATTATTAACAATTAGTCTTTTTTTAGGCTGTGTAAAAGACCAAAATTTTTCAACACCAACTGTAAACTGTACTGAACCTGAAATTTTTGCAACAAATACCATTCAGCAGGTAAAAAAAATGTACACTTTTGGTAGTGCAACAGTAATTGAGAATGATATTATTATTGAAGGATATGTGGTTTCAAGCGATAAATCTGGAAATATTTACAAAACGATCTCTATTCAAGATAAACCTGAAAATCCAACTTCAGCCATAAAAATTTCTATCGATGAAACCAATTTGTATACAGTATATGATGTTGGTCGAAAAATTTATGTAAAGATGAAAGGTTTAGCCGTAGGTTATAGTTTTGGAAGTATTCAAATAGGGCAATCTGTTAGTGGTGAATTGGCTCGAATTTCAGCTTTTGAAGTTAAAAATCATATTTTTCGTTCGTGTGAAGTTGCTGAAATTACACCTAAAAAAGTAACTATTTCAGCGTTGGACAAAAGTATGTTAGAAATGTTGATTGAAATTGAAAATGTACAATTTAAAACGACAGATTTAGGATTGTCGTACGCCAATGTTGATGATACAGAAACGGTAAACAGAGTGTTAGAAAATTTTGATGGTAGCTGTAATTTGGTTGATGAGGTTATTGTTAGAAATAGCGGTTTTTCAAAATTTAAAAATCAGTTATTACCAGAAGGAAAAGGAAGTGTAATTGCAGTTTTCAGTAATTTTTATGATGATTTTCAATTGTATATTCGTGCTACAGATGATGTAAAATTTACGGAAGAACGTTGTAATTATACCAATGCGTTAACACCAACTATTACAATTTCTGAAGTAAAAGAAATGTACCAAGGAACTATGGTTGAATTTGGGTTGAATACCAATTATGTGATGGAAGGTTATATTGTTTCAAGCGATGAGTTTGGAAATTTTAACGAAAAATTAGTTCTACAAGATGCCATTGAAAACCCAACTGCTGGAATTCAAATTTTACTAGAAAACGATGCTATTTTTGAAGATTACACCATTGGAGATAAAGTTTTTGTAAAACTGAACAAATTATATATATCAAAAAGCAATAACGTTTTAACAATTGGATTTCCAAATGGAGATAAAATTACAAAAATTGATGCTTCAGAAATTAATCAGTTTTTGTATAATAGTGAAGAAAATTTCGAAATACATCCAAGAGAAATTTTAATTTCAGAAGTTCAAAATCCACTATATGAAAATACATTAGTAAGTGTATTAAATGTTCAATTAGTTAAAAATGAATTAGGAAAAGCATTTACTTTTTTTACTGGAAATAATGATGAAAATCGATCACTTGAAACCTGTGGAGAAATAACTAAATTAAGTGTATTTACCAGCGGGAATGCTACGTTTTCGAATGAATTATTTCCTGAAGGTCACGGAAAAATCACAGGAGTTTTAAGCACATATTTAGAAATTAGAAATACAAATGATGTGTATTTTTCTGAACCTTTTGAAAGTTGCCCAATAATAATTCCAAAAATTATGATTACTGAAGTTGCTGACCCAGATAACAGTACAACAGCTCGTTTTGTTGAATTATACAATGCAGGTGATTCTGAAATTAATTTAACAGGTTGGAAATTAAATAAATATGTAAATGGGTCAACTTCAGTGTCAAGTTCTCCAATTGAATTAAACGGAATTACAATTCCAGTTGGTGAATTTGCTATTATTGCAAATACAGGTTATACAGCAATTTTTAGCGATACTCCAAACATCGAATCTAGTTATATTTCAGGGAATGGTGATGATGTGTATGAGTTAGTGGATAACACTGGAACAACGATTGATGTTTTTGGAGTTATAGGAGAAGATGGAAATGGTACTAATTGGGAATATTTGGATGGGAGAGCGGTGAGAAAATTAACTATAAATGAACCCAATCTTAATTTTATAAGTAGTGAATGGATAATTTATTCCGACACTTCAAATAGCTTAATTACAAACCCTAATTCACCTCAAAATGCACCAAATGATTATAACCCTAGGGTACGGTAATTTAAAGATAAACAGGTGAAGAACTAATTTCTTCACCTATTTATCAGGATAGTATTTTAAAGTATTAAATTACAAAGTTTCTTTCAACCATTTATAAAATTCACGTTGCCAAACTAAACTATTTTGATTGTTTAACACCCAGTGATTTTCTTCAGGAAAAAATAATAATTTACTCTTAATTCCTTGTAATTGTGCTGCCTGAAAAGCCGCTAATCCTTGTCCAATAGGAACTCTATAATCTATTCCGCCTTGAATAATTAGAATTGGAGTATTCCACATACCAACTTTTTCAGCAGGATTAAATTCAATGTAAGATTTTTGTGCAGCAGCATTATCTTTATCCCAATAAGCACCACCTAAATCAAAATTAACAAAGAATAGTTCTTCGGTAGTTCCATACATACTTCTCCAATCGTAAATACCATCATGCGATATAAATGTTTTAAATCTACCTTCATGAATAGCTGCCAAATAATATACAGAATAACCGCCATAACTTGCTCCAATTGCACCTAATCTATCAGTATCAACATAAGGTTCTTTCGCTAATTCATCTATAGCAGATAAGTAATCTTGCATATTTTGACCACCATAATCTTTACTAATTTGTTCATTCCACTCAACTCCATAACCAGGCATTCCTCTTCTGTTTGGGGCAACTATAATATAACCGTTGGCTGCCATTAATTGAAAATTCCATCGAAAAGAATAAAATTGACTTAAAGCGCCTTGCGGACCTCCTTGGCAATATAATAATGTTGGATATTTTTTTGAAGGATTAAAATTTGGAGGATAAATTACCCAAGTCAACATGTTTTTCCCATCGGTAGTTTTAATCATTCTTTTTTCAACCTTACCCAATGAAATAGCATTATAAGTTGCATCATTCGCATGAGTTAATTGCTGCATTTCTCCATTTTTTAAATTCACTGAATATAATTCAATAGCATGGTTCATATCTCTTCGACTAGCAACTAAGGTGTTTTTTGTTTGGCCAACAATACCACTAACATCAAACTGACCATTTGTAATTTGTTTTGGTACGCTTATTTTTTCTTTAGAAGTAGGAACTTCAATTTCAAATAATTGTACAGTTCCAAGCACAGGAGCTACAAAATAAATTTTATTTCCTTTATCTTGCCAAACAAAGCTATTAACAGTTCCGTCCCAATTTGCTGTTAAGTTGATAGAATTACCATTAACAATTACAATAATATCATTTTTATCAGATTCGTAACCTTCTCTTTTCATTTGCAACCATGCTAATTGCCCTTTTGAAGAAAAAGCAGGTTGTGTATCGTACCCTTTATTTTTAGAAGTTAAATTAGCCGTAGTTTTTGATTCAAGATTGTATTCGTAAATATCTGTATTTGTACTAACAGCATAATCAGCACCACTTAATTTTTTGGTAACATATAAAATATTTTTACTATCGGGGCTCCATAAATAATCTTCCGATCCTCCAAAAGGTTTTTGAGGACAATCATAAGGTTCTTCTCCCATAATATCAATTGCTTCTGCACTTGTATTTGAAGTAGATTTATAAAAAACATGACTAAATGCACCATCTTCCCAAGTATCCCAATGGCGATAGTTTAATGCATCGTAAATTTTTACATTTGATTTTTTAACATCCTTATAATAATCTTGTCCGGTAACTTTTTCAAGTTTTACATCGGCTGTTGAAATTTTATAGTTACCATCAGGAGAAATATTAGCATCATCTAATAATTTAGCATAATTAGTAATTACTTGTGCATTTCCTCCCTTAATAGGAATTTGATAAGTTGTTGAGTTTTTACTATTTGTTTCAATAGTGTAGTTGGATACACTATAAATAATGTATTTACCATCTTTGGTGATTCCTTTTCCTGAAACTTTATTCAGTTGTGCTAGCATTTCTGGTGTCATTACATCTTGGGCAAATAAGCCAATACAAGTAACTGAAAATAGAATACTAAAAAATATTTTATACATAATTTTTAATTAATTATAATGTTAAACGTTCTTCACAAATTTATTATTTTAATTTCAACCTAGCAGTATTTCAAGATACACTTTAACATAATTTATGATAACAAAGTATAAAGTTTAAGAGCGTTTTTTTTTAAATAAAATCATATAAAGAATTGAAAATCAGAAATATAAATTTATATATTAAATTTAACTTTACCTTTTCTTAAAAATAATTTAGGTAATCTTGGTTAAACATTTGTTAATCGGGTATAATTGAAATGTTTAGATTCAAATTCATTTTACATTTGAAATATCAAAACAAACTAATGTTTAATTAAAACCTATTTATTATGAGAAAATTTAAAGTATTGGCACTAGCCTTAGTAATTGGAACAGTAAGTTTATTTGCTGTCAACGGGGAAGACCCAAAAGAAGCAAATAAAAAAATTAGAAGTCAAATTGTAAGTTTATTACAAGCTCCAGATTTTATTATTGAAAATGAAACAACCGTAATGCTTATGTTTACATTTAGTTCACAAGGAGAGGTAGTAGTTTTAAATGTAGACTCTAGAGATAAAAACATTTTAAATTATGTTCGTGAACATTTAAACTATAAAAAAGTTGACAATCCAGGAGAAAGAGATAAGTTATACACAATACCTTTAAAAGTTACTGCTTCATGAATAGAGAACTAAAAACATAAAAACTCAAACTAAATAGGTTTGAGTTTTTTATGTCTATATTTTTTTATATAAACCTCGGTATCAAAACATTAGTTAAAGATTTGTTAATAACGTATTGTAGGCGTCACATATATTTATTTCAAACGTCTTTTTATTATACTAACAATTAAAAACCTATTTATTATGAGAAAATTTAAAGTATTGGCATTAGCCTTGGTAATTGGAACAGTAAGTTTATTTGCTACCAATAGAGATAATTTAAAAGAGCCTACCAAAAAAATTAGAAATCAAATTGAAAATTTATTACAAGCTTCAATAGAAAATATTGAAGATGAAATGACAGTAAATATCACTTTTACTTTTAGTTCAGAAGGTGAAATAGTTGTTTTAAAAGTGGATACTAAAAATAGAGATATTTTGAACTATGTTAGAGAAAATTTAAATTACAAAAAAATTAAAACCCCTGGAGTTACAAATAAATTATATACTTTCCCTTTAAAGTTAAAAGCTGAGTAAAAATAAAACATTAATTAAAAAGCCCAAACTTATTTAGTTTGGGCTTTTTAATTAATGTTTTATAAGATATACATATACAGGGAAATGATCGCTAAATCCGCCTTGGTACCATTTACCAATATAAGTTCTAAAAGGATTTCCCTTATACTTTCCTTTCCATTCTTTTAAAAAGTGTTTATCAAAAACCTCAGCATATTTAAAGGTGTGTTTTTGTTTTTCAATATTAAAAAAGTTCTTTGAAAAAATAATTTGATCGAATAAATGCCACGTTTTTTTATAATTTAGTGTGCCGTTTCCAGTATTAATTAAACGTTCCATAGGATTGTAAAAAGCATCATTTACAAGGTGTTTTTTTACGCTAATATTTGAAGGGTCATCATTAAAATCGCCCATAATAATAATTTTAGCATTTTCGGTTTCCGAATTTATTTTTTTTATAATAAAAGAATTTAATTGGGCCGCTTTTATTCTTTTTTCTTCGGTTGAATTTTCACCACTTCTGCGTGAAGGCCAATGATTTACTAACACATAAATTAATTCACCATTTAATTTACCTTTTACCATTAGTACATCTCTTGTATAATCTCTATCACCATTTTTAGCTTCTAAAAACAATGGAAAGGTTTCTGAATACAACACTTCAAAAAGTTCTTTTTTATATAATAATGCTACGTCTATACCGCGTTCATCAGGCGAGTCATAATGTACAATACCATAATTATGTTTTTTTAAATTTTTAGATGTTACTAAATCTTGTAATACTTGTTGGTTTTCTACTTCAACAACACCCACAATTGCAGGAGAATGAAACGATCTAGCAGTTCCTAATTGAGCAATAACATTTCCTAATTTTCGTATTTTATTTTTATAGCGATAGTTATTCCAGTTTTTTCTTCCTTTTGGAGTGAAATCATCATCTAATGTGTTGGGATCATCTTTAGTATCGAATAAATTTTCAAGATTATAAAAAGCAATGGTATAAGCTTGTTTATTTTTGCCTGGAGATTTAAAATACGAAAACATAAAATATTTTTAGAATGTCGAAAGTACAAAATTAGAAATAGATATTGTATTTGTATCTTTGCATTCTTAAAGTGGATAAGTAGCAATAAAAAATTTCAGCTTTAGCTGTTTGCAAAATGATTGAAGAGAAAAAAGTAACATCTGAAAAAGTTGTTTTAATAGGTGTAATTACACAACATCAAGATGAAGGGCAGTCAAATGAATATTTAGATGAATTAGAGTTTTTAACTTTAACAGCAGGAGGTAAATCTGTAAAACGATTTACTCAAAAGTTAGAAACACCAAATCCAAAAACATTTATCGGCGCAGGTAAATTAGATACTGTTAAATCATATATGGATGCTAACAACATTGAAACGGCTATATTTGACGATGAACTTTCTTCATCTCAATTAAGAAATATAGAGAAAGTTTTAGATTGTAAAGTGCTAGATAGAACAAATTTAATTTTAGATATTTTTGCTAGAAGAGCACAAACAAGCTATGCTCGAACACAAGTAGAATTAGCACAATGCCAATATTTATTACCTAGATTAACGAGATTATGGACTCACCTTGAACGTCAAAAAGGTGGAATTGGAATGCGCGGACCTGGTGAAACCGAAATTGAAACTGACAGAAGAATTATTAGAGATAAAATTACGCTACTTAAAAAGAAGTTAAAAATTATTGATAAACAAATGGCTGTACAACGTAAAAACCGAGGAAAAATGGTACGTGTTGCGTTGGTGGGCTATACAAATGTTGGAAAATCAACATTAATGAATGTTGTTAGTAAAAGTAATGTTTTCGCAGAAAATAAATTGTTTGCAACTTTAGACACAACAGTTAGAAAAGTAGTCATTAAAAATATTCCATTTTTATTAACGGATACGGTTGGTTTTATTAGAAAATTACCAACGCAATTGGTTGAATCCTTTAAATCTACTTTAGATGAGGTTCGTGAAGCCGATTTGTTATTACATGTTGTAGATATTTCTCATCCTAATTTTGAAGATCATATAGCTTCAGTAAATAAAATTTTAGGCGAAATAAAAAGTGCTGATAAGCCAACTATTATGGTTTTTAATAAAATTGATGACTACCAACATCAAACTATTGATGAAGATGATTTGGTGACTGAAAAAACCAAAGAGCATTACACATTAGCAGAATGGGAAAAAACTTGGATGAATAAATTAGAGAATAATTGTTTATTTATTTCAGCATTAAATAAAGAAAATTTAGAGGAGTTTAGAGCAAAAGTTTTTGAAGATGTAAAGAAAATACATATTACACGTTTTCCTTATAACGACTTTTTGTATGAAGAATATGTTGAGGAAAAATAATTAATTTTCTTCATTTTTTTAAACCTTACTCTCAGTTTTAAAAATTAGGGACAGAAGATAAATAAAAAAAGAGTATTTAAATTATAAACTATAGTTTATTCCAATTCCGAAAACTTCTCTAATTTGAAAACCTTCAAAAGCGTTGTCATTATAAATAGTTTGGAATGTTAGGTTTGTAGATAAGTATTTGTTTATTTTCATAACTATATTCATTGCATAATCCAAATCAATATTTTGAGGTTCCCCCAAATAATCAGCATAAAGATTTAGGATATTTTCCATAGAAACATTCTCCATAATACTAAATTTAGCATATGCAGAGGCATTAAAACCTAGTTCAAAACGTGAACTTTTACCTTGCTCAACGCCATAATAATCACCATTTGGCAGCGTAAAAAGTTTATCTACTAATATTAATTTTGCGGTTGCAGGTGCCAAGTTAAATTTTAAATTATCACTTTTCTTCCATAACATACCTGGCCCAAAAGATAAGTTTGCGGGAGACATAAAATTGGTAAATTCTGTTCTAATTTCTTTTCCATTTTCATCTTTACTATATTTATATCCAGTTGTAAATTGTGTGTCAAAATTTAAAAAAATAGAGTAATACCATAAGTTATTAGCTTTTTTACCAAGGATTGAGTTGAATATAATTCGGTCATCAGTTTTCTTTTCAAACTCACTATTTTTACTTTTTGTGAGGCCGTAAGAAGCTGTAATTTTATTATCCCAGTTAATTTCTTTTTTTAAATAGTTAAAATTATAGTTTACACCCAAATTTCCTGCAAGATTATTTTCTCCACCGGAAATCCAATTTTCAAAAGCTGATTGATTAAATATAAAAGAAATAGTTCCGTTTGTAGTCCACCCTTCTTTTACTTCGTTTTTTTCCTGTGCGAAAAGTTGAGTGTAAGTAAAGAACATTAGTGATAAAAGTAGTAATTTTTTCATTTTTTTGATCAAAAATTAAGTAAGCAAAATTAAATTACTAAATACAATTATAAAAATAAAAATGAATTTTTTTTAACTTATTTTTTAAATAACGGAACTGTAGAGCAAGCTTCACCAAACATAATTGATTTTGCAATAGGTTGTAATTTTTCAATTAACTGAATATAAGAAGTTTGTGTAATTGGTTTGTTAGCACACCCTTTTATAATTATAGATTTCCCTTTATATTCTTCAATGTTTATTTGTGAAATAATTTCTTGAAAAAGTGAAGTTTCTAAATCATTTAAATTTCCTACAATTATTTTTTTTGATATTGGAGTTAAATATGTTGAAATAAGCATAAAAGCCCAAGAAGGAATTATTGCGTCTGATGAACAAGTTAGCGCTATATAATGGTTTTTATATTGTGACCAGTTATGGTTTTTTAAATGTGCACGAAATTCGGTTTCTTTTAAAATTAGTTCTTGAAATAGCCATTTTTTTAGGTCAATAATAGTTCTTGTTCCTCTTGGATAAAATTCTTCAAGGTCAACTGTTTTTAGTTGGCTATTGGCAACTCTATTTACAATTTTATCAGGCATTTAAGAACATTTTTTAAAGAAATCCTAGTTCTAATTTAGCTTCTTCACTCATCATATCTTGTGTCCATATTGGATCAAAAGTAATTTCAACTTCAGCAGTTTTTACCTCTTCCAATGTTTTTACTTTTTCTTCAATTTCAACGGGTAATGTTTCAGCAACCGGACAGTTTGGTGAAGTTAAAGTCATTAAAATTTTAACATCGTTATTTTCACTTACCATAACATCATAAATTAAACCTAATTCATAGATATCTACAGGAATTTCAGGGTCGTAAATGGATTTTAAAACCTCAACTATTTTAATACCTAATTCTTCTACGCTCTCACTATTCATTATTACAAACTCTCTTTATATTCATTCTAAATAAGTGCAAATATACATGAATTAACTTAATTTAGATTGAAAAGCTAAGGCGTATAACTTAAT
Organism: Lutibacter sp.; assembly: GCF_046055765.1. Classification (GTDB taxonomy): domain Bacteria; phylum Bacteroidota; class Bacteroidia; order Flavobacteriales; family Flavobacteriaceae; genus Lutibacter. The sequence continues at coordinate 9,843 of NZ_JASFZF010000047.1, forward strand.
TTGTTTAATCATAGAAACCAACCCATTTGCACGCGTTGGAGATAAGTGTTCTTTTAAACCAATTTCATCAATAAAATAAAGGTCAGTATTTAAAATATCTGAGGGGTTTTGCTCATTAAACACACGTAATAAAATTGCAACTATTCCTTTGGTTAAAATGGCATCACTATCAGCAGTGAATTTAATTTTATGGTTATCAATTTCAGAATGTAACCAAACTTTAGATTGGCAACCAGCAATTAAATTATCATCAACTTTATATGTTTCATTAATTAAAGGAAGAGATTTCCCAAGTTCAATAATATATTCATATCGTTCCATCCAATCTTCAAACATGGAAAATTCATCTATAATTTCTTCTTGTATTTCTTTGATAGTCATTTTTTAAACTTATTTTTGCAAAAATAACCACATCTATGCTTTAAAAAAAATATAAATACAAATAAAGCATTTTATATGTGCTCAGAATTTTACTATAATTATGAATAAATTACTTATTGTTGGTACGGTTGCTTTTGACGCTATTGAAACTCCGTTTGGTCAAACAGATAAAATTTTAGGAGGAGCAGCAACCTATATTTCACTTTCAGCTTCTCAGTTTGGTGTTAAATCAGGAATTGTTTCTGTAGTTGGGGGAGATTTTCCAAAGGAATATTTAGAAAAATTAAATGCTAAAAATATTAATACTGATGGTATTGAAATAATTGAAGATGGTAAAACATTTTTTTGGAAAGGAGTATATCATAACGATTTAAACTCACGGGATACGTTAATTACCGATTTAAATGTACTAGCAGATTTTAATCCAATTGTACCCGAAGAATTTAAAGATACCGATTTTTTAATGTTGGGTAATTTACATCCAGCAGTACAAATGTCTGTAATTAAACAAATTCCTCTTCGCCCAAAACTAATAGTACTAGACACCATGAATTTTTGGATGGATAATACCTTAGATGAATTAATGGAGGTAATTGCAAAAATTGATGTAATTACCATCAATGATGAAGAAGCTCGTCAATTATCTGGAGAATATTCTTTAGTAAAAGCGGCTCAGAAAATTCATAAAATGGGGCCTGAATTTGTGGTGATTAAAAAAGGAGAACATGGCGCATTATTATTTAATAATGGAGATGTGTTTTTTGCACCAGCATTACCTTTAGAAGAAGTTTTTGATCCAACAGGAGCTGGAGATACTTTTGCAGGTGGATTTATTGGGCATATTTCTAAAACTGGAGATATTTCATTTGACAATATGAAAAGAGCTGTTATTTCAGGATCAAACTTAGCTTCATTTTGTGTAGAGAAATTTGGAACAGAACGAATGGAAAACTTATCGGTTGACGAAATACAAAAAAGACTATTACAATTTAAGCTATTAACACAATTTGATATTGAGTTAAGTTAAAAAAATTCCGCCAGTGTGCGGAATTTTTTATTTAAATTTACTACGAAAACTAAAACTATGAGTGACGCTATTAAACACGAATGTGGAATTGCAATGATTCGCTTACTAAAGCCGTTACAATATTATAAGGATAAATATGGAACGGCATTTTATGGTTTAAATAAAATGTATTTATTAATGGAAAAACAGCACAATCGCGGTCAGGATGGTGCAGGTTTAGCAAGTATTAAATTTGATGTTGCTCCAGGCATAAGATATATAAGCCGTGTTCGTTCAAATGCAGATCAACCAATTCAAGACGTTTTTGCACAAATAAATGGGCGACTAAATAAACTAAATGAAACTTTTCCAGATAAAGTTGATGATGTTGAATGGCAAAATAATAATGCCCCATATTTAGGAAATTTATTTTTAGGTCACGTTCGTTATGGAACTTTTGGTAAAAATAGCATTGAGAGTGTACATCCATTTTTACGTCAAAGCAATTGGATGCATAAAAGTTTATTAGTAGCTGGAAACTTT
>NZ_JASFZF010000048.1:0-25590 GCF_046055765.1 Lutibacter sp.
CTTTTAAATATGCGTATAAACTTCTCATAAAATCATCAGGCGTTGTATGTGCATCATCTAAATAATAAAAAGCACCTTCGGCTTTCATCTCAGGTTCCATTTCTTTTAACTTCGCTTTATCAATATGTACAACTTCTAACCCTTGATCTTTTGCAATTGAAGCTAAATTTCGTTCCTTATTTTCAAATTTTGAAGTTTGGTAACTCATTAATAATCCTTTTTTTTCAAAATGAAAATCAAAAAGATTACTATTTTTCATTTCTTCAAATAAATGGCTACTAAAAAATGTTAGATCTTTTATTATAGGTATTGATATTTTAACATGATTAGTGGTTGATGATTTATTAAAATACCAAGCCCATTTAAATAAATCAATATCGAATCTCGGCTTTAAATAAAACGGACTTGCTTGATTAAACATCATTTTTATTCCGTTTATTACCATTCCAGGTGCAGCTAAAGGGACAATATGACTTGGAGAAACAAAACCAGCGTTCACAAATGATGCTCCTGATGAAATATCAGATTGGTCTATAACTGTAACTTTATAACCTTCTTTTAACAAATAATAGGCTGAACTTAATCCTATAATTCCACCACCTACAATTACAACTTTTTTACTCATTTAGATTAACTTTTGGCTCAATTAAATCCCATAGATTACCATACAAATCTTCAAAAACTAAAACTGTTCCATACGGCTCAACTACTGGATCTCTAACAATTTTTACATTATTATCTTTTAAATTTTTATATTCCTTTTCAAAATTATTAGTATGTAAAAATAAAAAAACACGTCCACCAGACTGATTTCCAATAAACTTATTTTGATTTTCATCATCTGCTTTAGCCAACAAAACTGAAGAACTATTTTCAATATTTGGAGATACTAGCACCCACCTTTTATTTTTATCTAACACAGTATCTTCAATCAGTTTAAATTGTAATTTGTTAACATAAAAGTCTATGGCTTCATCATAATCTTTTACTAATAATGCAATTTGTGCTATTTTTCTATTCATAATTTATAAAACTTGAAATCCGTGTGCGTATGGATCATCTTCATCATCAATAATAATGGTATTGTATCCATAAATTTTTGCCCAACCTTGTATACTTGGTATAATTGCCGTTTTTTCTCCCAAAGTTGTTTCCTCTACAATTTTACCAATAAACTTTGAACCTATGTAACTTTCATGGATATATTTATCATCCCTTTTTAATTTCCCTTTTGCATACAATTGTGCCATTCTTGCAGAAGTTCCTGTTCCGCAAGGAGATCTGTCAATTGCTTTATTTCCATAAAAAACAGCACTTCTTCCTGAAGAAATTTTATCAATAGCGTTTCCAGTCCACATAACGTGAGAAACGTCTCTTATTGTTTCGTCATCTGGATGAATAAAAAAATTAGAATATTTATCGTTTATTCTTTTCCGAACTATTTGCGAATACTGAATTAATTTACTCGCTGTGAAATTATGAATACCACTGAAATTCTTTTGGGGATCTACGATAGCATAATAATTTCCACCATAAGCAACATCAAATGTAATTATACCCAATTCTGGACAATCAATAGTTAAATTTTCAGCAGCTAAAAAAGATTTTACATTAGTTAATTTTACCCAATCTACTTTTTTACCCGTTTGTTGATATTCAATATGAATCAACCCCACAGGTGCTTCCATTTTTATTTTACCTGGAGTTTTAGGAATTATTAAACCTTCTTCAATGGCAACTGTAATTGTACCAATCGTTCCATGTCCACACATTGGTAAACAACCTGAAGTTTCTATAAATAAAATAGCAAAATCGTTTTCTTTATTATGTGGTGGAAATAAAATACTTCCGCTCATCATATCGTGCCCACGAGGTTCAAACATTAAACCTTTACGAATCCAATCAAATTCTTTTAAAAAATGTTGACGTTTTTCGCTCATTGTGTTTCCTATAAGTTTTGGAACTCCACTAGTAATAACTCTTACTGGATTTCCACAAGTATGAGCATCAATACAAGAAAAAGTTGTTTTACTCATAATTAATTATACTGAATCAGTAGTTGTTTTACCATCTATCACTCTAGAAATTCCTAGCGGATTTTCATTTTTTAATGCATTTGGTAATAATTCATTTGGCCAACTTTGAAAACTAAACGGTCTCACCCATCTTTTTATTGAATTAATACCTACTGCTGTAAACCTACTATCTGTTGATGCCGGATAAGGACCTCCATGAACCATAGCCTGACAAACTTCAACACCTGTTGGAACGCCATTATAAATAATTCTTCCAACTCTATTTTGAAGTGCATCTACAATAGTAGAAAAATTCTCTAACTCATTATTTCCTGCTAAAATTGTACCTGTCAATTGTCCTTCTAAATTTGAAATAATTTCTTCAAGCTGTGCCGTGTTTTCACACTGAACTACCATAGAAAAAGGTCCAAAAACTTCTTGATGTAATGTTGTGTTTTTTAAAAAAGTAACACCTTCAACAGTTGTTATTATTTGACGACCGTAATTATTAGCTACATCTTTATTCAAAGTTGCAATAATTTTTAAACCTTGTTGCTCTTGCATTTTTGTTTTATTACTCTCGTAAGCTCCAATAATGTTTGGATGGAGCATGCATGTTGGTTCAATTTTCACAATTTCTTCAGATAAAACATGTATAAAATTTGTTAAATCATCTCCTTTTAAACCTAATATTAAGCCTGGATTTGTACAAAATTGTCCTGATCCTAAAGTTATTGAACCTGCGTAAGTTTTTGCCCAATCGGCTCCTTTATTTTTTGCTGCATTTGGAAGAATTACAACGGGATTTACACTTCCCATTTCAGCAAAAACAGGAATAGGTTCTGGTCGTTGTGCCGCCATATTATATAAAGCTCTACCTCCACGAATACTTCCTGTAAAACCAACTGCTTTTACTTGTGGATGTTGAACTAATTTTATACCAACTTCAATTCCACTACTATTTAAATTAGAGAATACTCCGTTTGGCATACCTGTTTTTGAAGCCGCTTTAATAATTGCTGAGGCAACTAATTCTCCTGTGCCTGCATGCATTGGGTGCGATTTAATAATAACCGGACAACCAGCAGCAAAAGCAGCAGCTGTATCACCACCCGCCGTAGAATAGGCTAATGGAAAATTACTTGCTCCAAAAACAACAACTGTCCCTAATGGAAGCATCATTTTACGAATATCTACTTTTGGAATTGGTTGTCTGTCGGGTTGAGCAGTATCAATAGTAGCTTCAACCCAAGAACCTTCTTTCACTAAATTAGCAAATGAACGTAATTGAAATATAGTTCTTCCTCTCTCGCCAAGTGCTCTACTTTTAGGTAAGCCTGTTTCCGAACAATACGTTTTAATCAATTCATCTCCTAGAGCTTCAATTTCATCAGCAATTTTATTTAAAAACTCACTTTTTTTAATACCTGAAACATCTTTAAATACTTTATAAGCTTCAGTAGCAAGTTCAACTGCTTTTTGTATTTCTACATCTGAAACTTCTGTATAAATAGTATTATTTTCAGTATTAGTTTGTGGATTAAATGTTTTAAATGTTGTTTTACCTGTTGAAGCTAAAACATTTCCTATATAATTTTTTCCAGTAATCATTTAGTGTTGTAGTTTTTAAGTTTTTAAAATTTAGGCAAAACCGGTCTGCTTTTTAATCCATTTTCTATAATTGCCAATACGCGTTTTCTTTCCTCTCCAATTAATGGCAAACGAGGTTCGCGAACATTTTCTGTGCCAATACCCGTTGCAACTTCAGCTAACTTAATATTTTGTACTAATTTAGTATTTATATCTAACTCTAGCAATGGTAAAAACCAACTATAAATTGCTATGGCTTCTTTAATTCTACCTGCTTTTACTAATTTATATATTGTAACTGTTTCAGCAGGAAAAGCGCAAACTAAACCAGCTACCCAGCCATCTGCACCCATTAATAAACTTTCAAGTGCCAAAGTATCAACTCCGCACAAAATTTTATACCGATCTCCAAAACGGGTTCTCATTCTTGTTACATTTGAAAGATTACGAGTAGATTCTTTTACAGCTTCTATATTTTTACATGCTGCTAATTCTTCAAACATATCTAAAGTAACTTCAATACCATAATCTACTGGGTTATTGTAAATCATAATTGGTAATGTAGTACTATTTGCCACTTTTTTAAAATAAGTTACCGTTTCTCTCGCATCTGCTTTGTATCGCATTGGTGGTAACATCATTAAGCCTGTTGCTCCATCCTCCTTTGCTTTTTTTGCAGCTTCAATGGCACCTGTAGTAGTTTGTTCTGCAATATTTATTATAACTGGAACTTTACCTTTTACAATTTCTACTGTTTTTTTTATCAATAACCTTTTCTCCACATCTGTTAAAGTACTTGCTTCACCTAAGGTTCCGCCTAGAATAATCCCATGAACACCTGCCTTTAATTGTGCATTAATATTGATTTCGAAATTCACCAAGTCTAATTGATTATCATCAGTAAATTTGGTTGTTACTGCTGGCATTACACCATTCCATTGTATATTCATGAGATTTTTTTTCAAATTTAATAGAACTATAAGTTAGAGATTTCATTATTTTTATCAATTGATAATATTATTTTACCTTATTTTTTGTATTTTTGTATCATATTAGATTAATTTTAGCTTACTATTTATATGAAAGTTTTACCTTTTAAAATTCCAAAACCTGAAAATGTTACGTTATATATTCAGCATTATAAAGGTGATTCTTTTTATGAAAAATTGCATCAGCATAAAGAAATACAAATAAGTTTAATTACTGAAGGTGAAGGAACCTATATAATTGGCGATTGTGTTGGTGAGTTTAAAAAGGATGACATTTTTGTTATAGGTGAAAACCTGCCACATATATTTAAAAAAGATAAGGCATTTGATGATGAAACTGAAATGGTTTCATTATTTTTTAAAAAAAATTCATACGGTGAAGAGTTCTTTAACTTACCTGAATTTGAACATTTTCAAGATTTATTTAACAAAATAGGATTAGGAGTTCAAGTTATTTCTAACAAAAAACATATTTCAGAAGCACTATCTAAAATTAAAAAACTTCCTAAATACTATCAATTTATTTCATTTTTGGAAACTCTGCACTTGATTTCTGAAGCTAAAAAACGCACCTTATCTTCACTTATTAACTTAAAAAAATACGGAGGAAATGAAGGTAAACGTATGAGTGACATTTTTCAATATACCATGAATAACTATCATAAAGAAGTTACACTTCATCAGGTTTCAGATATTGCAAATATGACTCCAAATGCTTTTTGTAGATATTTTAAACAACGTACTAATAAAACTTTTGTAAACTTTTTAATTGATATTAGAATTGGGAATGCTTGTAAATTATTAACAAAAAATAATGATTTAAACATTACTGAAATCTCTTACAAATCTGGCTTTAATAATTTAGCAAATTTTAATAGAAAATTTAAAGCAATTAAAGGTGTTACTCCCTCTGAATATAGGAAAAAACACTAAATAAATCCTAATTCTTTTTGTGTCTTTTTAGGCATTCCTTTCACAACCAATTCATACGAATGGTCTATCAATTCAATTAGTAGTTTTTGTGGTAAGTCACCTTCAATAGTTATAGTATTCCAAAGTTTTTTGTTCATATGAAACCCTTCAATAATAGCACTATATTTTTCACGAAGTTTAATAGCTCTTTCTGGATCACATTTTAAATTAACTGTAGCTGGTTGATGCTCCAAACCTGATAATGCAAACATTTTATTTGCAACTTTAAACACTAAAGTAACTTCATCAAATGGGAAACATTCGGTTACATACTTTTTAGATAAACAATAATCTCTAAATTCTTCGATGTTCATTGCTTTTAATTTAATTCTATAATTTAAAGTTACAGAAATATTTTGTTTTACAACATAAAAAAACAGCTTTAAAAAAGCTGTTTTTTTATGTTTAACTTAGATTTTTTTATACTAAATAACCTGTGCTGATTTAATATTTGTTGTAACATTCAATTGAGGTGTATCAACTAAATGACGTTTTACTAAACATTGATCAACCACTTTTTTAATAGCTCCTTTGTATTTTTCAGGAAATTGGCTTGGTAAATCTAGTCCAATTTCAATAGATTTTACCATTCCTTTTGCTTGATCATAATCCATTTTTTGATTGATAGTAACATCATTAAAAGGGATTCCTCTTTGTGCTAAAAATGAACGCACATAAACTGCGGAACACATTCCAATAGATGCTAAAAAAATTAAGAATGGAGATTCATTCATTGTAATTTGTTTTCCATTTATAAAGGGAATTGTATTTCCTTGCTCGTCAAAAATTGTTTGTAATACCATACTAATTTATCTAATTTTAGAGTGCAAAAATACTAATAAATTAGAACGTTTATGTATCTAATATTACACTTCATTTACTTCAAACAATTCACTTGCAATTCCATCCACTAAAAACTTACCTTTCTCTGTAGTAATCAATATATTACGCTCAGATAATTCCAACAATCCATTGGTTATAAAAGGTTTCGAATTTATAGTTAAATTCTCTAAATATTTAATTCCAAATTCTTTTTCAATTTTCTCAAAAGAAACTCCCCAAATAGTTCGTAAACCAGTCATAATATACTCGTTAAACCTATCGTTTATTGTTAAAATTTCAAATTGAGTTGGGAATTTATTTTTTTCTAATTCTTTTATATATTTAGAATTATTTGAAACATTCCATGACCTTTTCACTCCATTAAACGAATGTGCTGAAGGTCCAATTCCAATATACTTTTCACCCAACCAATAAGACATATTATGTTTTGAAAAATACCTTGATTTTCCAAAATTTGAAATTTCATAATGTTCAAAACCTTGTTTTTTAGATTCTTCAACCAACAAATTAAAATGCTGTAATGCTAAATTCTCATCAATAGGTGGTACTTTCCCTTTTTTTATAAAACTATGTAATGCTGTTTTTTCTTCAACTGTAAGAGCATAACTAGAAATATGTGGAACTTTAAATTTAAAAGCCTGTTCTAAATTAAATAACCATTTTTTGTTAGTCATTCCCGGAACTCCGTAAATTAAATCGATAGTAATGTTATCAAAGTAGTTTAGAGCTTCTTTTAAACATTTTTTAGATTCTTTAGCTGTATGAGCTCTATTCATAAATTTTAAATCATCATCAAAAAAAGATTGTATTCCAATACTTAATCGGTTTATAGGAGATTTTGCCAACTCCATAATTTTTTGAGTCGTTAAATCATCTGGATTTGCTTCTAATGTAATTTCTGCATTATTAACTACTTTATAATTTTCATAAATAACTTTAAGTAGCATTTCAATTTCATCAACTTTTAAAATTGAAGGAGTTCCACCTCCAAAGTAAATAGTTTCAATTTTTTCAGTATCATTTTCATCTTTTCTCAATACTAATTCTTTTACAAGTGCATTTATCATCTCCTTTTTTCTTTTTAATGAAGTTGAAAAATGAAAATCGCAATAGTAACATGCTTGTTTACAAAATGGTATATGTAAATATATTCCTGCCAATTTTATATTTTATTTAATGTTAAATGTACGCTATTAAAAAAAAACGACAAAAAGTGATTTTTGTTACCTTTTTACTGAGATCTGTATTGTAAATTTGATAAAAACATTAAAATTATGTACGCACATATTGTCTCTTTTAAGGTAAAAGATGGAGAAGAAGTTTCATTTGTAGAATTACAAAAATTTGAAGAATTAACAGAAGCTAAACCTGCAGGCTTAGATCATTTTCATATTTTTAAAGATAGAAATAAAGGAAATCATTTTTTTCTAGTTGAATATTGGAATTCTAAGGAAGATAAAGATGCAATGGAATCTTCAAAAGAACATCAACTTTTTCATGACCACAGAAAAATAATTATTGAACAAAAGCATGAAACTTATGAGTGTGATATTGTAATTTAATTACTCTTTTACCCTATCACTATTTTGTTTTACAAATGCTCCCCAGCCTGTGTAATTTTTACCAGATGTTATTTTACCGCTATTATAAAAGTGGCAAACTGCTGCCGCCAAACCATCGGTTGAATCTAAATTTTTGGGCAATGTTTTAATTTTTAATAAATTCTGTAACATTTTCGCTACCTGCTCTTTACTAGCATTTCCATTACCTGTAATTGCCATTTTAATTTTTTTTGGGGAATATTCTGTAATTGGAACTTCACGAGATAAGCCAGCAGCCATTGCGACTCCTTGAGCTCTCCCTAATTTTAACATGGATTGAACGTTTTTTCCGAAAAATGGAGCTTCAATAGCTATTTCATCTGGGTGGTAAGTTTCAATTAAGTGAATGGTACGTTCAAAAATTATTTTAAGTTTCACATAATGGTTATCATACTTTTTTAGAGATAATTCATTCAACTGAATTAATTCCATTTTCTTATTCACAATTTTAATTAGCCCAAATCCCATAATAGTGGTTCCTGGATCAATTCCTAATATGATTTTTTCTGAACTCAATTAGTTGTTTATTTGTAAAACCAAATGTACAATATCTCTCACAAATATAAACGTATACTTTTTTTACTAATTAAATTAGTTATTGTTAGTGGTGCTTTATATTTTATTTATGAAAAATTAGTTCATAATCAACTTTTATCCTTTTCAGAATTTCAAGGTCAATTAGCCATCCTTTTTTCAACAAAAGGATGGCTTCTTTTACTTTTATTATTTTTTACTGATGCAAATTGGTTACTTGAAATTTATAAATGGAAGATACTTGCTTCACTTGAAAAAAAACTTACTTTTTTTGAAGCATATCAACAAACTTTAGCATCACTCACAGCTTCAATAATTACACCTAATAGAATTGGAGAATATGGTGTAAAGGCACTTTATTTTAAGCAAAGTTCTAGAAAAAAAATTGTGTTGTTAAACTTCATTGGAAATATAAGTCAATTATTAGTAACCTTAATTTTTGGATTTATTGGAGTGGTGTTTTTATTTACTAATTTTAAGGCTGAACTTCCTCTTTTTAATTTAACAAAATTTTTATTGATTTGTATTTTAATTAGTGTACTTATTATTTTTAGAAATAGATTTGGATTCGCCAAAATTGCTAGCAATTACTTCAATAAAAGCATTTCTTTTTTAAAAACAATAGCAGTAATAACCTATAGCAAAATACTTTTCATATCATTTGCTCGCTATCTAGTATTTTCTCATCAGTTTTATTTTTTATTGAAGCTTTTTGAAATTGAAACAGATTATTTCACTTTAATGCAACTACTTTTTTGTGTATATTTTATTGCATCAATAATTCCAAGTTTAACTATTTTCGATTGGGCTATAAAAGGTTCTGTAGCTGTCTATTTTTTTAGTTTAATTCATTTAAATGAATTAACAATTATAACTGTTACAACAATTATGTGGATTTTAAATTTTGCATTACCCACATTATTAGGTAGTATATTTATCTTAAATTTTAAATTTTCAAATAACACATGATTTATATTTCAATACTTATTGCAGTCATTTACTTTGTGTTAATTTCAACTTTTATTATTGGTTTTGAGAAAATAACATTATTTAAAAACAAAAATTTAGAACCTAAAAACAAGTTCTCAATTATAATCCCTTTTAGAAATGAAGCTCACAATTTAAAAAACTTACTTACTTCACTTTACAACCTAAATTATCCAACTAATTATTTTGAAGTCCTTTTAATTGATGATAATTCTTCTGATAATTATTTAGATATTGTACATCGCTTTACTAGAAAAAACAGATTATTATCTATTCGTGTTTTACAAAAAACAGAAATTATAAATACTCCAAAAAAAGACGCTATAAATCTGGGCATTAAAAATGCCTCTTTTGATTGGGTTGTTACTACTGATGCTGACTGTATAGTGCCAAATAATTGGTTATATATTTTTAATCAACAAATTGAAGAAAGTAACTCTTTATTTATAAGTGCTCCTGTTAAATTTATTAAACAAAAAGGGTTATTATATCATTTTCAAAATTTAAATTTTATAAGCTTAATTGGGAGTACTATTGGCAGTTTTGGAATTGCTAAACCGTTTTTATGTAATGGTGCTAATTTATGCTACAATAAAGCTGCTTTTTACCAAGTGAAAGGATATTGGGGAAATTCTAAAATTGCAAGTGGTGATGATGTTTTTTTATTGGAAAAAATGAAAACAGCATTTCCAAAAAAGATAAGCTATATAAAATCTGAAGAAGCCATTGTACAAACAAATTCAGAAAACACCTTAAACTGTTTTTTAAATCAACAAATAAGATGGGCTTCAAAATCTACTGCCTATAAAAGTCTATTTTCAAAATTTGTAGGAACTATAGTATTAAGCATAAATTTAGTTTTAATAACATTATTAATTACTACAATTATAAACCCTTTCTTTTGGAAGCTTTTAATACTAATTTTTATACAAAAACTATTTTTAGATTTTTTACTAATTTATAAAACTGCAACTTTTTTAAAAAGTACTCAATCTTTAAAACACTACATGATTTCAAGTATTTTACATCCTTTTTTTATAATTTTTATAGGAATTTTATCACTATTTAAAAATTATGAATGGAAAGGTAGAGTGTTTAAAAAATAGCTTACTTTTTTATTGAAGTAAACTAGCAATAAAACCATCAGCATGCATCCATACATACAAAATAATTACTAATAACATCACCAAAATTAATCCTCGCTTATAATTTGGTTTTTTCCGTTTTTTAAACCGTTGATGCTCCATATTTCTTTTTTTTATTCTATTTTTTAGTAGCTCTTAACATTTCACGTTTTCCTGGTGGGCCAGGTAATCGTTCAACAGTAAATCCCACTGTTTGCATTGCTCTTCTTACACTTCCTTTTGCACTGTACGTTACCAGAACTCCTCCGTTTTTTAAAGATGTATACATTAATTTAAAAATAGCTTCAGTCCATAATTCGGGTTGAAATCTTGCTCCAAAAGCATCAAAATAAATTAAATCAAACGTATTAACATCACTAATCTCATTAAAAAATTGTTTCCGTTTAGTTAAAGAAAAGTTTGATGAAATTTTACATGAAACTTCCCAATTTTCTTGATGCATTTTATTAAAAATAGCAGCAAATTTAGACATATTTAGCTCTGTAACATAGTTCAATTTTTTAATTTCATCAATTGTTACAGGATATGCTTCAATACCAGTATAATTAACACTTAAATTTAATTTTTGTGCTTCTAAAAAAGTAATAAAGCTATTCAATCCTGTTCCAAAACCAATTTCTAAAATAGAAATTTTTCTATCTTTAAAAAGTGATAAACCATTCTTAATAAAAACATGTATTGCTTCTTGTATAGCTCCGTTCTTAGAATGATATTGTTCATCCCATTCAGGTAAGTGAATAGTAGATGAACCATCAGCAGTAATAATTATTTTTCTTTCCAAATTTTATATTATCCCTTAAATTACGATAAAAACACAATTAAACTACTGAATTTCAGTTAAATTAAACCCCTATTTTAATTAGTGATTTTTATAATAAAATAAAATAAATTAGCCTTAAAATGTTAATTCTGCAATTTTACTTTATTACAATTATCTTTATCAAAAATTTTAATCAAATATATTAAAAATAAGGTAGGAGCATTGCTTAAAATTTAAATTAAATACTAAAAAAAAATACCTAATTTTGTTAAAACTTAATATTGATAAATTATGGCTTTACATATTGAAAAAATTACAGAATCAAAAATTTCTAATGTTGACTTCAACAACTTAAAATTTGGCGAAACGTTTACTGACCATATGTTTGAATGTGATTTTGAAAATGGCGAATGGCAAACTCCCAGAATTAGACCTTACCAAGCGCTTTCTTTTGAACCTTCAGCAAAAGTATTTCATTATGGACAAGCTGTTTTTGAAGGAATGAAAGCTTATAAAGATGATAATAATGATATTTGGTTATTTAGACCAGATGAAAATCAAAAACGTATTAATATCTCTGCTGAAAGATTAGATATGCCAGCGTTTCCAAAAGACTATTTTTTTGAAGGCCTAACCACTTTGTTAAAAATGGATAAGGATTGGGTAAAAAAAGGAGAAGATAGCGCCCTTTATATTAGACCATTTATAATTGCTACAGAAAATTGTGTTTCTGCATCTTCATCAAATAAGTATAAATTTATGATTATTTGCGCTCCTGTTCAAGCTTATTATTCTGGAGAAGTTAAAGTTGTATTTGCAGATAAATATAGTAGAGCTGCAGATGGTGGAGTTGGATATGCAAAAGCTGCAGGAAACTATGCTGGTTCATTTTACCCAACTAGATTAGCAAATCAAGAAGGCTTTCAACAAGTAGTTTGGACAGATGCTAGCACTCATGAATTTTTAGAAGAAGCTGGTGTGATGAATGTATTTTTTAGAGTAAATGACACATTACTTACAGCACCAACTAGCGAACGCATTTTAGATGGTGTAACTAGAAAAAGTATTATACAATTTGCCAAAGATAAAGGCATAAAAGTTGAAGTTAGACCTGTTAGGGTTTCTGAAATAGTAGAAGCTGCTCGAAAAGGTGAATTACTAGAAATGTTTGGTGCTGGAACTGCAGCTGTTATAAGCCCTATATGTGCATTTTCAAATAAAGGAGAGGTTTTTGATTTACCTAAAGTTGAAAATAATTATGCATCATTTATTAAAAAAGGAATTACTGACATTCAAAAAAATAAAGCTGAAGATAAATTTGGCTGGAGAGTAAAAGTTCAATAATATTTTGTCTAAACTAGAAACTTTTATAAATTACAACTATTAAAAACAATCGGACTAACCATCCGATTGTTTGGTATATTATTTATTTTTAATACCTTAAAATGACTTATGACTACACTTGGAAAAGCTAAAGAAAATCTTCAGGAAAAAGGTTTTTTAGATATAGAACCTCCAAAAAGTATTGATTTTATTAAAGAGATAAAAAAATTACGAAAAAAAAAGAATGCTATTATTTTAGCACATTATTATCAAGAAGATGCCATACAAGATATTGCTGATTTTGTTGGTGACAGTTTAGCTTTAGCTCAAAAAGCAGCCGAAACTGATGCTGATATTATTGTTTTTGCTGGTGTACACTTTATGGCTGAAACCGCAAAAATTTTAAATCCAACCAAAAAAGTAGTTTTACCAGATTTAAAAGCAGGTTGTTCATTAGCCGATTCTTGCCCTCCAGCTGATTTTGCAACCTTCAAAAAAGAACATCCAAATCATTTAGTGGTTTCTTATGTGAATACTTCAGCAGAAATTAAAGCATTAACCGATATTGTTTGTACGTCTTCAAATGCGGAAAAAATTATCAATTCTATACCAAAAAATCAACCTATTATTTTTGCTCCTGACAGAAACTTAGGAGCTTGGTTAATTAAAAAAACTGGAAGAGATATGATACTTTGGGACGGTGCTTGTATGGTTCATGAAGCTTTTTCAATTGAAAAAATATTGAATTTATATGCTGAAAACCCTGATGCAGAAATTATAGCACATCCTGAGTCTGAAGCACATTTACTAAAAGTAGCCAAATATGTTGGTTCAACTTCAGGCTTATTAAATTATGTTCAAAAAAGTAATGCCAAAAAATTTATTATTGCAACAGAAGTAGGTATTTTACATAAAATGCGCCAATTAGTCCCTAATAAAATTTTAATTCCAGCTCCAGTAGATGGTGATAATTGTAATTGCAGTGAGTGTTTTTACATGAAAATGAATACCATGAAAAAATTGTATTTATGTTTAAAACATGAACTGCCTGAAGTAAATATTGATGCTAAGTTAAGTAAAGAGGCATTAGTTTCTATTGAACGAATGTTAGAATTATCTAAATAACAATTCTTCTAAATGAATGCTGAAAAAAAAATATATAAAACCGATTTTTTAGTCATTGGCTCAGGAATTGCAGGGTTGTCTTTTGCATTAAAAACAGCAAACCATTTTAAAAATGCTTCTATAACCATAGTCACTAAAAATGAAAAAAATGAATGCAACACCAAATATGCACAAGGCGGAATTTCAACCGTTTGGGATACGACAGTTGATTCATTTGAACAACATATTGAAGATACTTTAAATGCCGGTGACGGGCTTTGCGATGAGGAAGTTGTAAAAATGGTTGTTGAAGCAGCTCCAGCCCGTTTACAAGAATTAATAGATTGGGGAACAAATTTTGATAAAGTTCAAAATGGAAATTACTCGCTTGGAAGAGAAGGTGGTCATTCTCAAGATAGGATTTTACATCATAAAGATATTACAGGTTCCGAAATTGAAAGAGCACTTATTAAAAAAGTTGAAAAAACTATAAATATTAACTTTCTAACCTATCATTATGCCATTGATTTTATCACAGAACATCAAGTAACTAAAAAAAGAATTACTAGAAAAGAAAAAACAACCTGCTTTGGAGCTTATGTTTTAGATGAACAAAAAAATATTGTAAAAACATTTGCGGCTAAAGTAACTATGTTAGCTACTGGTGGCAATGGTCAAGTTTATAGCACCACAACAAATCCTATTATTGCAACCGGTGATGGTATAGCAATGGCTTATAGAGCAAAAGCTGAAATTTCAGATGTGGAATTTATTCAATTTCATCCAACTGCTTTATATAACCCGGGAGAATATCCTGCATTTTTAATTTCAGAAGCTGTACGTGGTGAAGGTGCTATTTTAAGAGATTTTGAAGGTAAACGTTTTATGCATAAATATGATGAACGCCAAGAATTAGCCTCCCGTGATATTGTTGCTAGAGCCATAGATAATGAACTTAAAAAAAGTGGATCTCCACATGTTTATCTAGATTGTACTCATATTAATTATGAAGCTTTCAAAAAACATTTTCCTAATATTACTAAAAAATGTTTGAGTTTAGGAGTAGATATACGAAACGATTTTATTCCTGTATCTCCTGCTCAACATTATATTTGTGGTGGTGTAAACATTAATAAAAAAGCAAAAACTTCTATTAAAAATTTATATGCAAGTGGTGAAGTAACTAAATCTGGCTTGCATGGTGCTAATAGACTTGCTTCTAATTCTCTTTTAGAAGGAATTGTTTTTTCACATAATGCCTTAGAAAACTTGGCTAAACGATTTCATAAAATTAAAACACCTATCAATGTACCTGAATGGAATGATAGTGGTGTTGTAAAAAATATGGAGAAAATTTTAATTTCACATGACCGTAACGAAGTAAAAACTATTATGAGTAATTATGTGGGAATTGTTCGTTCAAATGAACGGTTACTTCGTGCAGAAAAAAGGCTACTTAACTTGTACGAAGACAACAAACGTTTATATGATCATTCAGAACTTTCAGTAGATTTATGTGAACTCCGAAATTTAATAACAACAGCTTATTTAATTACACAATTTTCAAAAAATAGAAAGGAAAATAGAGGTGGCTTTTATAGTGCTGATTTAATAAAAAAGGAGCTTTAAAAGCTCCTTTTTTATTAAATATTATATCTTATTACCAAATTTTAACTCTATCCTCTGGTTTTAAATACATCTTATCTCCTTCAACAATATTAAATGCGGTATAAAATGCATCTACATTTTGTAAAGGCATATATGCTCTGTACATTCCTGGAGAATGTGGGTTGGTTTTAATTAAATTTCTCAAGGCCTCATTTCTCATTTTAGTTCTCCAAATTGTTCCCCAAGACATGTAAAAACGTTGTTCAGCAGTAAAATCATCAATATCCTCAGGTCTTCCGTTTTCCTCATAAAATAGTTGTAAACCATCATACGCGGCATTTACCCCACCTAAATCACCAATATTTTCTCCTAAAGTAAATTCTCCATTTAAATTCACTCCTTCTAAAGCTTCAACTGCACTAAATTGAGCTACTAATTTTTTACCTAAAACTGCAAATTTCTCTGAATCTTGCTCTGTCCACCAGTTTTTTAAATTTCCATTTGCATCAAATCGTGCCCCTTGATCATCAAAACAATGTGAAATTTCATGTCCAATTACCGCTCCAATTCCGCCATAATTTACAGCTTCATCCGCTTGATAATTATAAAAAGGGGGTTGTAAAATTGCTGCTGGAAAAACAATTTCATTATTCACCGGATTATAGTATGCATTTACAATTTGTGGAGCCATTCCCCACTCTGATCTATCAACTGGTTTTCCAAGTTTTTTCATATCTTTTTCAAAATTCCATTTAGAAATATTTATTGAATTTTGAAAATACGAACCTCCATCTTTTAATCCTTTAACATCTAAAGTAGCATAATCTTTCCACTTATCTGGATATGCTATTTTAACGGTCATTTTTGTTAATTTTTCCAATGCCTTTATTTTAGTATCGGCACTCATCCATTCTAATGCATTAATACGTTTTTCAAAACCTTTCATTACATTCGCAATCATTTTTTCGGCTTTTGCTTTTGCTTCTGGTGGAAATTTTTTGTCAACATATAATTTACCTAAAGCTTCACCAATAGAGCCATTTAAAGATCCTAATGCTCTTTCATCTCTTGGCCTTTGTTGCTGTGCTCCTCTTAATTCTTTACTATAAAACTCCCAGTTTGCAACTTCAATTTCTTTATTTAACTTTCCTGCTGCTCTATCAATTGCAGCCCAACGTAGGTATAATTTTATATCATTAATCTTACTTGATGCTAAAATTTTATCCATTGCAATCATATAATTTGGTTGCATTACAATCACTTTTTCTAAATCATTTATACCTAAACCTTTAAAATAAGTTTCCCAATTAATAGAAGATGATAATTTTGTTAACTCTGCCATTGTTTTAGGGTTATACAATTTTCTTGTATCTCTAGACTCTTCTTTTGTGAATCTTGGCTCTGCTAACTTATATTCATATTGAAATATTTTATCGGCATTTAGGCTCGCTGTTTCCTTAGAATCTCCAAAAAATTGAAGCATTCTTGATATATGAGTAATATATTTTTGTCTTTTTTCTTTCGTATCCTCATCTTGATCAACATAATAATCACGAGATAATCCAAGACCTGCAGGTGTAACATACCCAGCATTCATTTTACTATCTTTTAAATCGTTGAAAACAGCAAAATTAAAAAATCCTGCACCACCATAAGGTGCCATTTCTATTAATAAATTTTGAAGGTCATCTAAATTAGTTATAGCCTCAATCTTAGCTAAAAATGGTTTAATAGGTTCAATTCCTTGCGCTTCTCTTGCAACAGTATCCATAATTGTTTCGTAAAAATTTACGGCTTTTTTCTGATCAGATTCTAGAGTTAAGTTACCCTCCGCATCTTTTAATTTAGGAAATTTATCTTTTACTATTGCTTCATTTAAAATTGTTAAAACATCTAAATCTGTTTTTTTTATTAGTTCATTAAATGCTCCCCAAGATGTTCTATCAGCTGGTATTTCTGTTTTATCTAACCAACTACCATTTACATATCTAAAGAAATCATTGTTTGGACGAGTAGTATTATCCATATTTTCAACAATAATTCCAGGAATTTCTTTCTTTTTTACTGGTTCTTTTTTACAAGAAATAGGAATCATTACCATTGCAATAATAGCAAGAAGCAATGTATTTTTATTAAATAATTTTATCATAATATTGAATTTAAAATTTGATTGATTTAAAAATTTATAATCTTATAAAATAACAAAAAAAATTGTTAAAATTGACTTAAAATAGTGTTAAGTTTTTGAATCTAAAATTTCTTTTATTTTTGGCTTAAAATAATTTGGTCCTTTAAGTACTTTCCCATCTTCTCTATAAATTGGTTTTCCATCTGCACCTAGCTTACTCATATTACTACGCTGAATTTCATTAAAAACTTCTTCAATTTTAAATTGCATTCCATGCTCTAAAATTGTGCCACATAAAATATATAACATGTCACCTAAAGCATCCGCAATTTCAACTAAATTATTGTTTTTTGCAGCTTCTAAATATTCTTCATTTTCTTCTTTCATTAAATCAAAACGTAATTGAATTTTATTTGGTGGAATTTTTGCTGTTGGGTTTTTTTGGTATCCTAATTCAAAAACTTCCATAAATTTTTGAACATCTTTTATTTTATTTTTCATTCTATTCGTTTCGTTTTTTTAATTTATAAAAATTTATAGAGTAAAGATGCTGGTACAATTTTTAAAACTACGGCAATTAACCTCCACCTTTTTGTGATATATGCTTTCTTTTTTTTCTTTTTAATTGCACTATAAATTTGTTTTGATGCTTTTTCTTTTGTTGACATCCAAAAAGTATTTCCAATTGCCATTGAAGTATCAACAAATCCAGGTTGAATATCCGTTACCACAATTTTAGCTTTGCTTCTTTTTCCTTTTAACCAAAGTGATTCTAAATAGTTTGCCTGAAATGCTTTTGAAGCAAAATAAGCTGGAACATGCCTATTCCCTCTAATAGATGCTATTGATGAAATACCTACTAAGTGCCCAAAACCTTGCTTTCTAAAAAAATTATATGCTAAGCCATAAATTTTAGTAGCAGCTATAATATTAGTTTGTAAAGTTGGCAATTCTTTTTCCCACTCCAGCTTGTAATTTGGATTACCAACACCTGAACTGTAAACAATTAAATCGATGGTTTTTAATTCATTTTTCACATCATTAAATAAGGCTTCACAAGAATCTAAATTAGTTACATCATGTACTTTAACAATGTATTGATTAGAGTTTGAATCTTTAATTTCTTGCAATAATTTTTCACGCCTTCCTGTAATTACAACCTTGTAATTATCTGCAACTAATAATTTTGCTAATTCCTTACCTATTCCTGAGGTTGCTCCAATAATTAATGCGTTTTTCATAATTTAACCATATTTCGTATTAAAATTTACGTATTTTTGATGTTAAATATACACATTAAATATGTTTAGTAAAGGACAACTAATTTTTGCGACTTTTTTTATAATTGCATTTACGCTTTTAATGATTTGGAGTTATCGAAAAGACATTAAAATTCATAAGAAATACTATAAAAACACATTTATTGTAATTATTGCAGTTTTTTTAACCATTGCAATTTTTACTATGATTACTTTTTCTCTTCATTAAAAAAATCCGTTCCAAATTAATGAAACGGATTAATAATTAAAATGTTTTTTATGAATTTAGTTATTGGGTTCAATATGAATTAATACATCGCTAATACTTTCAATTTCACTTTGCAGTTTAGCCTTAAGTTTATGAGCTAATTCGTGTCCTTCTTTTACCGATTTATTTCCATCAACAGCCGCATGTAAATCTACGTGGTATTTCATTCCAGACTTTCTAACTAAACATTTTTCAGTATCTAAAATACCATTAACCGTTAAAGAAACTTCCCTTATTTCAGCTATCAAATCATCATACAAATTTTCATCCATAATTTCACCTAAAGCTGGTCTAAAAATTAAATAACTGTTATAAAATATAAATGCCGCAGCAAAAAATGCTGCATAAATATCTGCATTTTTAAAATTTTCGCCCAATAACAAGGTCATAGAAATTCCAATAAATGCAGTAACGGAAGTAATTGCATCGCTTCTATGATGCCAAGCATCAGCTTTTAATGATGTGCTTTGCGTTTCTTTACTTTTTTTGATAACATATTGATATGAAATTTCTTTCCAAATAATAATAATTCCCAGCACAATAAGTGCCCAAGCTTTTGGTAATTCACGAGGTTTTCCCAAATGAATAATACCCTCATATACAATTATAGTTCCAGAAGTAATTAAAAAACCGACAACTAAAAATGTAATTAAAGGCTCTGCTCTACCATGTCCATAAGGATGGGTTTTATCAGCCGGTTTTGTTGAATATTTTAGCCCAAATAGCACCAAAATAGATGCAAAAATATCTGTTGTAGATTCAATGGCATCAGCAATTAAGGCATAGGAATGTCCAAAAATACCTGCCAACCCTTTAACTATTGCTAAAACTGTATTTCCTATAATACTAAAATAAGATGCTTTTATTGCCGTTTTAACTTTGCTCATTAATTCTTTTAATTCTGGTCTGGTAAATTGGAATAGTTTTTCGCGTAATACAACATTTCATCAGTAAAACTTTTAGGTTGTTCTACAACAATATCGATAATTTTACCTGTTGCATCTTCTTTTGGAACCAAAATCGGATTGATAAATCCGCTATAAGGTGCCGACTTAAATTTACTATTACGTTCTAATACTTCTTTATGAATTTCTTGATCCACTTTTACACCATAAGTTTCTACCAATGCTTTTCCAGATTCAAAATCACCTTCAGATTTTATACGTTGTATTTCACGTAACAATTCACCAAATAACACTCTTAATTTATCGTAATCTCTAACTACAAAATAGGTTTTGTTATCTTTCACTACTTTTTCAATTACATTTTCTTTAGCTCCTTTTTCAAAAGCCCAAGCAGCAACTAATTGTCTATTTCTCATATGAGCTTCTTCTATATCATCCCCTAAATTTAAACGAATTAATTGTGTTAATAAACCATTTCTTATATAACCATCATAAGCAGCTTTCCCTAATTCTTTAGCATTTGGCGATAATTTTAAATCAACCAATTTTAGATCAGGCAAAAAGTATAATCCAACCAAATCGGCACGTGCTTCTTCCAAGGTTGAAGCATAATTTTTCATAGTTTCCTTTGGTTGTCCAACTCCTGGGTTTATTTTCCCACTTGCATGACCAATAACTTCATGTAATGCTGTATGTAATTTATCGGCTAATTGTCCGTATTTAATTTCTGTATTTACTTCATCTTCATTGTATGCAAATTCTTTCAATCTATCCGTTCCACCAGCTTGGTTATAAGCCTCAATTAAATTTCCTAAGGAAACTGATTTTGATCCATGATTTTGACGAATCCAATTATTATTTGGTAAATTAACACCAATTGGCGTAGATGGTGAAGAGTCCCCAGATTCTGAAGCTACATTTACAGTTTTATAAGAAACACCTACCACATTTTTCTTTTTATGAGCTTCTATTATAGGAGAATTATCTTCAAACCATTGCGCATTTTCAGAAACAACTGCCATTTTTTTGGACATATCAAAATCTTTAATTTCAACAATACTTTCAAAAGAACCTCTGAATGCTTTTGGATCGTTATAAACTTCAATAAATCCGTTGATATAATCAATATCTCCTTTAGTACTTGTTGCCCAAGCAATATTATATTGATCCCAAATTTTTAAATCTCCCGTTTCATAAAATTTAATTAGTAATTTTAAAGCTGCTGCTTGTTCTTGGTTTTCTGCAACCTCTGTAGCCTTATTTAACCAAAAAATTACTTTTTCAATGGCTGAACTGTACATACTCCCAACTTTCCAAACTTTTTCTTCCAACGCTCCATTCGTATTTTTAATTAATTTTGAATTTAAACCATATTCGATTGGTGTTAGGTCATTTTTATCCATTTTAGAAGCATAAAATTTATCTACTTCTTCTGAAGTTATGTTTGGTGAATAAAAATTAACTGCAGAGCCAACCAACAAACCTTTACTTGCATCTAAATTCACTTTTTTTGAATCCGTATCATTAAAAATAACATCAAATACATCAGTTTTAAGTTTGGTACCTGTCTCATTTAATAGCTTTCGTAAATATTCTTTAGAAAATTCCGCTTTAAATTTAGCAGTTGAATAGTGATGATGAATACCATTTGAAAACCAAACTCTTTTTAAATATGTTTCAAAACTCTTCCATTCTACTGAAGTTTTATCTCCTTTATAATTTTGATAAATATGTTCAAAAGCACGTCTAATTTGTAAATTATAACGATAGTTTTGATCATAAATAATATCACGGCCAGACATACCAGCTTCAGATAAATAATAAACTAGTTGTTTTTGTTTTAGTGAAAGTTCTTCAAACCCAGGAATTTGGTATCTTAAAATTTTTATATCGGCAAATTGCTCTACAACATACTCAAATTTAGTTGTGCTTTCCTTTTCATAGATTTCTTTATTATTTTTTTCACAAGAGAATACTATTGTTAAACCTAACAGTATAGGTAAGAAATATTTTATCTTCATTTTATTGTTTATTTTATTAGTCTTCAAATTTAGTGATTTTACACTAATTTATTCCTTAAATTAGCAATACATTAACTTTAAAACGTTTACAAATGAAACTACTAAAATATATTTTCTTTTTATTTTTAATTCTTATCATCGGGGTTTCAATTTATATAGCTACACTTGACGGAAATTACAATATTAATAAATCACGTATGATTAAAGCTCCTGTTGAAGTTGTTTTTAATGAAGTTAATGACTTTAAAAATTGGGAAAACTGGGGTCCTTGGTATGAACTAGACTCTACAATTACAGCTTCATTTCCTGATAACACAAGTGGTATTGGAGCTTCTTATACTTGGACAGGTGCTGATGGAAATGGCTCCATGGAAACATTATCTATAATTCCAAACAAAGAAATTATTCAACAAATTGATTTTGGAACAGGAACAAAACCTGAAGTATATTGGCAGTTTAACGTTGTAAATAAAAATACTGAAGTTACTTGGGGAATGAAAGGAAAAAGTGGATTTATGGAAAAAGCCTATTGGTTAACTCAAGGTGGAATTAAAAAAAACATGACGCCAATGTATGAAAGAGGATTAGAATTACTAAATAATTATATTACTAAAGAAATGGAAAAACATACCATTGAAATTAAAGGTATTGTAGATTATGGTGGTGGCTATTACTTATACCAAACTACGGCTTGTAAATTTTCTGAAATTGATAAAAAAACGGAAGAAATGTTCCCATTAATTATGAACTATATGAAAGAAAATAACATACAACCAGCAGGAAAACCATTTACCATTACTCACAAATGGGATGAAGAAAATGGGACTATTATGTTCTCTACGTGCATTCCTGTTTCTGAAAGAATTGTTACTACTGGTGATGTTTTAACTGGATTTATAAAACCTCAAAAAATGTTTAAAACTTTGTTCACTGGAAATTACAAATATTTACCCGACGCCTGGAAAACAGCCTTTAAAAATTTATATACTGAAAACTTAAAAGAACTACCAAATGCGGAACCACTTGAAGTTTATTTGGTCAATCAGGAAGATACTCCAAATCCTGCCAAATGGGTTACAGAAATTTATATTCCTATTGAATAACTAATTTATAAAGTAGCAGATTGCTTCTTTACATTCGCAATGACAAATGAACTTAAATTTAGTTTTCAATTTAAAGTGATTGTCACACTGAGCTTATCGAAATGTTTATATCGTATAAATTAGATAAACCTAAAAGTCTTCGACAAGCTCAAACTGACTAAAAAGATTAAACATTTCAAAATAACGGATTTTATTCAAAATAATTCATAAAACTACTTCTTCTAATAGCTTTACACTTCATGATATCTAAAACAATCCGTTATGTGATCATTTATCATTCCTGTGGCTTGCATATGTGCATAAATTACCGTTGAACCAACAAATTTAAATCCGCGCTTTTTTAAGTCTTTTGAAACAACATCTGAAAGCTCTGTAGTAGCAGGAATTTTACTTATATCTTTCCACTTATTCTTTATAGATTTTTGGTTGGTAAATTTCCAAATATATTTTGAAAAAGATCCAAATTC
The DNA here is from genome assembly GCF_046055765.1 of Lutibacter sp. Taxonomy (GTDB): domain Bacteria; phylum Bacteroidota; class Bacteroidia; order Flavobacteriales; family Flavobacteriaceae; genus Lutibacter. The sequence continues at coordinate 23,623 of NZ_JASFZF010000048.1, forward strand.
TTGTTGTACTTCCATAAAAGCAATAGCATTGGAAATGGTTGCTTTTATTTTTAATTTATTTCTAATTATTCCAGCATCTTGAAGTAATTCTTCAAATTTGGCGTCGTTATAAATAGCAATTTTTTTATAATTAAAATTATCAAATGCCTTCCTGAAATTTTCTCGTTTTCTTAAAACCGTAATCCAACTTAATCCCGCCTGAAAGGTTTCTAAAATTAGAAATTCAAATAATTTAGCATCATCATATACTGGAACTCCCCATTCTGTATCGTGATATTCCATATAAAGTGGATTATTTCCACACCAAGCACATCGTTTTTTATCCATCATAAATTATATTAGTAACCAGACGCTTGCCCATCTTTTCTAGATTCTGAAGCTCCAAAATAAACTTTATTTATTTCGTCCCACATTATTGCTTGGTAACCACCATAACTTCCTAATTCAAAACCAACTTTATGCCCTTTGCGCATTAAAGCTCTAATAGTTTCATAATCAAAACCAGATTCCAATACTAATAGCCCACCATCAGTCATTTTACCACCCGTTGGTTCTGAAGATCCATTATGTTGCATTCTTGGTGCATCTCCAGCTTCTTGTAAATTCATTCCAAAATCTATTAAATTAATTACAATTTGAGCGTGACCTTGAGGTTGCATTGCACCTCCCATTAAGCCAAAGCTAATCCAAGGCTTGTTATCTTTGGTAATAAATGCAGGTATAATTGTGTGAAAAGGCCTCTTTTTAGGTTCTATTACATTTAAATGCCCTTCTTCTAATGAAAATAATTCACCTCTATCTTGTAACATAAATCCTAATTTAGGAGGTACCATACCAGAACCCATACCCCTATAATTACTTTGAATTAACGACACCATATTCCCAAATTTATCAGCAACTGTCATATAAACAGTGTTCCCTTGTTCCAATTCTCCAGCATCATAACTTCTTGCTGCTCTATTTGGGTTAATTAATTTTCTACGCTCGTTTGCATATTCTTTTGAAATTAATTGCTTTATAGGTAGTTTATTAAAATCAGGATCAGCATAATATTTAGCACGATCTTCAAAAGCTAATTTCTTTGCTTCCGTAAAATAATGTATATATTCTGCACTACCAAATCCCATTTTTTTTACATTATAGCCTTCCATAATGTTTAATATTTGAAGTGCTGCAGTTCCTTGTCCGTTTGGAGGTAATTCCCAAACATCGTATCCTCTATAATTTATTGAAATCGGTTCAACCCACTCTGAAGTATGATTCGCTAAATCTTTTTCTGAAAGAAAACCACCTTGTTCTTGAATAAAATTTGCTATTGTTTTAGCTATTTCTCCTTTATAAAAAGCATTTCTACCTCCTTTTGCAATTTTAGAATAGGTTTTTGCCAAATACAGATTTTTAAAAACGGTTCCTTTAGATAACGGTTTACCATTTGGCATGTAGGTCTCTGCAAAATTCGGATATTCTTTAAAAAGTCGAGAAGTTCTTGTTAAATAATAACCAATCAATTCAGTAACTGGAAATCCTTCATTTGCATACCTAATTGCTGGCGCTAGTATTTTCTTCATATTTAAGGTTCCAAATTTAGAATGCATTTCAAACCATCCATCTACACAACCTGGAACTGATACAGGAAGAGGTCCAAAAGAAGGGATTTTAGTCATGTTTTTATCTTTAAAATATTGAAGCGTTAGCTTTTCAGGAGATCGCCCACTTGCATTTAACCCATACAATTTTTTATCTTTTGCACTCCAAATTATAGCAAATAAATCACCTCCAATTCCAGAACCTGTTGGTTCCATTAAACCTAAAGCTGCATTTACAGCAATGGCGGCATCAATAGCATTTCCTCCTTGTTTTAAAATATCAATTCCTATTTGAGTTGCTAAAGGATGACTAGTAGCCACCATTCCATTTTGAGAAATAACTTCTGATCGTGTTGAAAAATTTGCCCCGTTAACTCTATCT
>NZ_JASFZF010000049.1:0-32759 GCF_046055765.1 Lutibacter sp.
GCTTTAGGTGCTGCTCCAAATAACAATAATCCTGTAATTGCAAGGATAGTAAATACTCTTTTCATTGTGTAATAGTTAATTTATTAATTTTTCGGTTTAAATATGTAATAATTTTCACAAAATAAATAAATTTGAGAAAATGAAACTGCTAAAATCTTTATTATATCAAGCTCAACTTATCTCAACGTCTTTTGCGAATGGCAAGTAACAAAAAAATGTTGAATTCTGAAAATTTTAGAACTACTTTAAGATATTTTCTTAATAACTTTATTTTTTTAATTATTAACAAAAATCAGTCCAAAATAGCCTTGTTTATTGAAAATAATTTTAAAATACTCTTATTTAGTTATATAAAAATCACTCAGCTACACTTATTTCTCCTCTTAACGAAGTTTCAAAAAAAGTTTTAAATTTATTTTTTTCAATATTTTCACCTAATAAGTACATTAACTTAGCCAATGCTGATTCAGTTGTAATATCATTTCCACTAATAACACCTATTTTTTCGAGAGTAATACTCGTTTCATAATGTCCCATTATTACACCTCCGCCAATACATTGAGTTACATTTACAATTTGAATTCCTTTTTTTAAAGCTTCTTCTAATAAATATATAAACCAATTTTCTGTAGGTGCATTTCCTGAACCATACGTTTCTAAAATTACCCCCTTTAAACCTTTACTACATAAAATACTTTTAACAACTGTTTTAGTTATTCCAGGAAATATTTTTAAAATTACTACATTATTATTTAGCTCCTTTCTAACTTTTAATTGTTTATTTAAAGTTGACTTATGAATTAATTGTTTATTAAATTTTAAATGAACACCACTTTCACCTATTGGCGGGAAATTTGGTGAAGTAAATGCTTCAAAGTGCTCTGCATTAACTTTTGTTGTTCTATTTGCCCTGTATAGTTTATACTCAAAATACAAACACACTTCAGAGATAACTGGATTTCCATTTTCTTGGGCTGAAGCAATTTCTATAGAAGTTATTAGATTTTCTTTTGCATCTGTCCTTAAATCACCAATTGGCAATTGTGAACCCGTAAAAATTATAGGTTTTGATAAATTTTCAAACATAAAACTCATAGCTGAAGCAGTATAAGACATGGTATCTGAACCATGTAAAACTACAAAGCCATCAAATTTTTTATAGTTATCTTCAATAATTTCAGAAATAATAACCCAATTTCCAATATTCATATTTGAAGAATCTATAGGGTTTTCAAGAGAAACACTATCAATAGTACAATTCAATTGATGAAGTTCAGGAATGTGCTTTAATAATTTATCAAAATTAAAATTTCGTAAAGCACCGGTTTTAAAATCCTTAACCATTCCTATTGTTCCTCCTGTATATATTAAAAGTATGCGTGGTATTTTTGCCATTTTGTCTGTTACCTAATTTTGGAATAATTTATGATGTAAATTTATCAAATTAAAATACAATAATTAAAAAGAAATTTATGATAGGTTTTTATGTTATAATTGGAATTATATCTTTAGCTAGTTGGTTAGTAAGTCAACGTTTAAAAAGTAAGTTTAACCATTATTCCAAAGTTCAACTTCAAAATGGATTAAGCGGAAAGGAAATTGCCGAGAAAATGTTACACAATAATGGTATTTTTGATGTGAAAGTAATTTCAACTTCTGGTAAATTAACCGACCATTATAACCCTGTAAATAAAACAGTAAATTTAAGTGAATCTGTTTATAACCAACGAAATGCTTCTGCTGCAGCTGTTGCTTCACATGAGTGTGGACATGCGGTTCAACATGCTCAAGCATATCAATGGTTAACTTTACGTTCAAAATTAGTTCCAGCAGTAAATATCTCTTCAAAACTTTCTCAATGGTTAGTTATTGGAGGCTTAATTTTAGGTGCTACTTCTGGAAATGTAGGAATAGGTTTTATAATTGCTATTATTGGTTTAGCAATGATGGCGATGGCAACTTTATTTAGTTTTATTACTTTACCTGTTGAATATGATGCAAGTAACCGTGCTTTAACTTGGTTAAAAACTAATAATATGCTTACTAATGAAGAGCAAGATGGAGCAAAAGACGCTTTAAAATGGGCTGCCAGAACTTATTTAGTTGCTGCTTTAGGCTCACTAGCTATGTTATTATATTGGGGATTAAGAATTTTAGGATCAAGAAATTAAATTTAAAAAAAACCGCTTTAATCAATTTTTTTATAATTTAATTTGACGGTCTATTTGTTGATCTAACGAAATAAATGTTTCTGTTCTTGCAACGCCTTTTATAGATTGAATTTCTTGATTTAATAATTTCATCAAATGTTCATTATCTTTACATAATATTTTAATGAAAATAGCCCAATTCCCTGTTGTGTAATGACTTTCTATTACTTCTGGAATTTCTTTTAATCGTTTAATTGCTTCAGAATATTTACTTGCAGTTTCTAAAAATATGCCCACAAATGCCAATGTTTTATAACCTACTACTTTAGGATTAATTATTAGTTTTGAACTAGCTATTATTCCTGAAGCCTCCAACTTACGCAATCTTTGATGTATTGCAGCACCAGAAATTCCTATTTTACGAGCAATTCCTAATATTGGAGTCCTAGCATCTTCCATTAAGCTTTTTAAAATAATTTTATCAATACCATCAATATGTAACTCTTTTTCTTTCATAAGGTTTCTAATTGAAAGTAAATTTAAAAAAATAAAGGATATGAAAAACTCATATCCTTTATTTTTATTTTAATAAAAATTTTAGTCCTCTTCTGGTAATAATTCGAAATCTTCCATGAATTTTGTAGTGTAATTACCTGCAATATAATCTGGATGATCCATTAGTTGTCTATGAAAAGGTATTGTTGTTTTTACACCTTCAATTACAAATTCATCTAAAGCTCTTCTCATTTTACTAATGGCAACTTCTCGTGTTTGTGCAGTAGTAATTAATTTAGCTATCATTGAATCGTAGTTAGCTGGAATTGTATAGCCTGTATATACATGAGTATCAACTCTTATACCATGACCGCCTGGAATATGTAATATTGTAATTTCCCCTGGTGAAGGTCTAAAATCCTTATAAGGATCTTCAGCATTAATTCTACATTCAATTGAGTGTAATTTAGGTAAATAATTCTTTCCTGAAATTGGTATTCCCGCGGCTACTTTTATTTGCTCATAAATTAAATCGTAGTCAATAACTTGTTCTGTTATTGGATGTTCTACTTGAATACGTGTATTCATTTCCATAAAATAGAAATTCTTATGTTTATCAACTAAAAACTCTACCGTACCAGCACCTTCATATTTAATATATTCTGTAGCTTTAACTGCAGCATCCCCCATTTTTTTTCTTAATTGAGGTGTCATAAAAGGTGATGGTGCTTCTTCTGTTAACTTTTGATGGCGTCGCTGAATAGAGCAATCTCTTTCTGATAAATGGCAAGCTTTCCCGAATGAATCTCCAATTACTTGAATTTCGATATGACGTGGCTCTTCAATAAGCTTTTCCATATACATACCATCATTTCCAAAACACGCAAATGCTTCTTGTCTTGCAGCATCCCAATTATCTTTTAAATCTTCTTTTTTCCAAACAGCTCGCATTCCTTTTCCACCACCTCCAGCTGTAGCTTTTAGCATCACTGGATATCCCATTTCGTTTGCAAGAATTTCAGCATCTTCAAATTCGTCTAGCAAACCTTCTGACCCTGGAATAGTAGGTACTCCTGCAGCTTTCATAGTTGTTCGTGCTGAAGCTTTATCTCCCATTCTACTAATCATTTCAGCTGAAGCCCCAATGAATTTTATATTATGTTCTTCACATAATTTTGAAAACTTAGCGTTTTCAGATAAGAATCCATATCCTGGATGAATTGCATCTGCATTTGTAATTTCTGCTGCTGCTAAAATGGCTGACATTTTCAAATAAGACTCGCTACTTGCAGCTGGCCCAATACAAACTGCTTCATCTGCAAAACGAACATGTAAACTCTCTGCATCAGCAGTAGAATAAACCGCTACTGTTTTTATTCCAATTTCTCTACAGGTTCTTATAACACGTAATGCTATTTCACCTCTATTGGCTATTAATATTTTTTTAAACATAATACTTTCAAATTATTTACAACATAAAGTTTTAAAAAGTGATTTAAAACTAAAAGGAAATTTAACTTATGAAGGGTCAACTAAAAATAATGGTTGACCAAACTCAACTGGAGTTCCATCTTCAACCAAAACTTTTACTATTTTTCCAGAAACTTCAGCTTCTATTTCATTAAATAATTTCATTGCCTCAACCATACACACTATAGTTTCTGAATTTACTGAATCACCAACTTCAACAAAAACAGGTTTGTCTGGTGCTGGTTTTCTGTAAAAAGTTCCTATAATAGGAGATGTAATTTCTATATATTTTGAAGATTCATCCGCAACATTAGCATTTACACTTTGAGTTTCAGTTGGTGCAACCTGAGCTATAGGTGCTGCAACTTGCATTTGTGGCATTCCCATTGGTGCCTGTTGTACAATGGTTGTCTCTGTTTTTTCTGAACCTGTTTTAATGGTGATTTTAATATCTTCCATTTCTAGTTTCACTTCGGTTGCTCCAGATTTTGCAACAAATTTAATTAGGTTTTGAATATCTTTTATGTCCATATTCGTAAAGGTTTAGTTGTTAATTTTATGAATTATATGCCCATTTAAAGTAGATTGATCCCCAAGTGAAACCACCACCAAATGCAGCGAAAATTATTGTATCTCCTTTTTTAAGTTGTTTTTCATAATCAGCCATAAGCAAAGGTAATGTAGCTGAAGTAGTATTTCCATATTTTTGAATGTTCATCATTACTTTTGAGCTATCCAATTTAATTCTATTAGCTGTTGCTTCAATTATTCTTTTATTTGCTTGATGTGCGGCAAGCCAAGTAACATCGTCATTTGTTAAATTATTGCGTTCTAAAATTTTTACTGTTACGTCGGCCATATTAAATACTGCATTTTTAAAAACGGTTTTACCGTCTTGAAATACAAAATTTTCTCTATTATCAATAGCCTCTTTTGTTGTAGGATACATAGAGCCTCCGGTTTTAACTTGTAAAAACTCTCTACCTACACCATCACTTCTTAAATATTCATCTTGCAAACCTAAGCCATCTTCATTTGGTTCAAACAAAACTGCGCCTGCTCCATCTCCAAATATAATACAGGTTGCTCTATCAGTATAATCAATCATAGAAGAACATTTATCAGCACCAATAAGTAATACTTTATTGTATTTTCCTGATTCTATATACCTTGAAGCAACTGACATTCCGTATAAAAAACTAGAACATGCCGCTTCTAAATCGAAAGCAAAAGCATTTGTAGCACCTATTTGAGAAGCTGTGTAAACAGCTGTAGCTGCAGCTTGCATATCTGGTGTTGCAGTAGCAACTATAACCAAATCAATTTCTTTTGGGTTTAGTTTTTTCTTATCTATTAATTGTTGTGCAGCTTTTATTGCCATAAAAGAAGTTCCTTTTCCTTCTCCCTTTAAAATTCTGCGCTCTTTAATTCCTGTTCTAGAAGTAATCCACTCGTCATTAGTATCAACTAATTTTTCCAACATTACATTTGTTAAAATATCTTCGGGTACATATTTTCCAACTGCTGTAATTGCTGCGGTAATTTTTGTCATAATTTAGTTTTCTTTTAAGTAAAAGAGGGGGTAAAAGTAGTAAAATATAATTTGATTATTTACTGAATTTTACCACTTTTTAATCATTTTTAGGCTGAAAAACAAAAAAAACCCTCAAAATGAGAGTTTTTAGTGTATTTTTCACTTAATTAAATTAAGCTTGTATTTCTTCAGAATCTATTACAATTTGACCTCTGTAATATAATTTACCCTCATACCAATGAGCTCTATGGTATAAATGTGCTTCACCTGTTGTTGGGTCTATAGCCACTTGAGGAGTAACTGCTTTATAATGAGTTCTTCTTTTATCTCTTCTTGTTTTCGATATTTTTCTTTTAGGATGTGCCATTACTTGTATTTTTATCTATTAGTATGTTTTTTAATTTATTCCACCTAGGATCAATTTCTTTTTTTTGTTCTTCTTCCTTTTGATCCTTTATTTGTAATTCTTTTAATTTTTCTAATACTTCTGAATGCAATGTACCGTCATTTACGCCCGGATGTACTCTTTTTAATGGTATTGCTAATACAATTGTTTCATATATATATTGCGCTACATTAAATTTATAATCTCTATAAGGAATAATTAATAATTCCTCATTTTCATCATTATATTCGTCTCCGAATTTTACAATTAAATTAAAACTTGTTTCTACTGGTTGTTGAAATAACTCATTTGTAACATCACAAGTAACCTCTACCCAACCTGAATAAGCAAAATTTAACTCTAACATGGTAGCATTTTTCAAAAATGATAAAACTACCTTTATGTTTGAATTATAAAATTCATCATAGTTAAAAAAATCAAAGAACTTTTTCTCAATTATATATTCAAATTGATGGTTTCCGTCTTTTAAACCTATAAAAGAAATGTCAAACTCTTTTAAATCTTTCATTTAGAACTTCAATTTGAGCGTGCAAAGATATAAAATAATAAATAAATTTTAAAAATTTATCGCTTTTCTTTTTGCCTTGATTTTTTTAATACGTTTTCAGTCAAACTTTTATATTCATTTCTCGTCTTAAATATTTGAATTCCACTAAAGATAGCTTCTTTAAATGAATTAATATTTGCCAATCCTTTTCCTGCAATTTCATAGGCTGTACCGTGATCAGGCGATGTTCTAACTTTGTTTAATCCAGCTGTGAAATTTACTCCGCCTCCAAAAGCTAATGTTTTAAAAGGTGCTAAACCTTGATCGTGATACATTGCTAAAATAGCATCAAAATTTTTGTGGTTTTCTGAACCAAAAAAACTATCAGCCGCATAAGGACCATATACCAATTTTCCTTCGGATTGAATTTGTGTAATTGTTGGTCTAATTATTTCATCATCTTCATTTCCAATAACTCCATGATCTCCACAATGTGGATTTAACCCTAAAACAGCAATTTTTGGTTTTGAAATTGCAAAGTCTTGCACTAAGGCTTTATGTAATATTGATACCTTTTTTTGAATCAAATCAGTAGTTATCGTTTTTGATATTTCAGAAACTGGTATATGACCTGTTATTAAACCTATTCGTAGTTCGTTAGCCATCAAAATCATTAAACTTTCACCTTCTAACTTAGATTCCAAATATTCTGTATGACCTGGAAACTTGAAACTTTCTGACTGAATATTGTCTTTATTAATAGGTGCCGTAACAAGCACATCTATTTCCCCTTTTGCTAACGAATTAGTAGCGGCTTCTAATGATGTAAAAGCGTATTTTCCTGAGCTTTCAGTGGGTTTTCCCAAATTAATTTGAATATCTTCATCCCACAAATTTAAAATATTTAGTTTCCCATGAATTGCCTTATCTATGTTTTTTATTCCATTAAATGGCAAATTAATATTCATAGATTTTTTATAAGCTGTTATTAATTTTGTTGATCCAAATAATATAGGTGTACAAAAATCCAACATTCGCTTATCTAAAAATGTTTTCAATGCTATTTCTATTCCAATACCATTAAAATCGCCTATAGAAATACCTACTATTATTTTTTCAGATTTGTTCATCAATCAGGTTTATTATGCTTAATTTTGAGTCTTCAAAAGTAATCAAATAAATTGATAAAATTATGTTTACGGGTATAATAGAAAGTTTAGGTGTTGTAAAAAATATTGTTAAAGAAGGTGAAAATTTCCATATTACTATTGAAAGTGATTTTACTTCTGAATTAAAAATTGACCAAAGTGTTGCTCATAATGGAGTTTGCTTAACAACCGTTAATATAAAAGATAACGAGTACACTGTTACTGCCATTAAAGAAACATTAGATAAATCTAATTTTAAACATCTTAAAATAGGTGATTTAATTAATTTAGAACGTGCAATGGTACTTGGTGCACGATTAGATGGACATATTGTTCAGGGGCATGTTGACCAAACAGCATTTTGTACTGGAGTTAAAGAAGAAGATGGAAGTTGGGTTTTTGGGTTTGAATATGACACTACTTTAAATAATATAACTATTGAAAAAGGTTCAATAACCATAAATGGTACTAGTTTAACAATTGTTAATTCTAAAAATAATACTTTTTCTGTAGCTATTATCCCTTATACTTATGAGTACACTAATTTTCACACCTTTAAAAAAGGAACCGAAGTTAATTTAGAATTTGATGTAATAGGGAAATATGTGGCAAAATTACTAGAAAAATAATAAGTAAATATCTTTATTTTTTTCTTTTCAATTCATAAACACCATAAGCAATCCCCGCTATTAATAAATAAGACAATCCTCCATCTATTGGAAATCCAGGTGGTGGGGGACCATTAGTTCCAGGAACAGGTACATCTCTCTTTTGTGCAGATGCTCCAATAAAACAAGACATAATAAGTAAAAAACTTAATAAGCCTTTATTAAACTTACTTTTCATTAGGGGTTGAGGTTATAGTATTATTTTGAAAATCAAAATACACCTTAACAAAGGTAGTGTTTTTTGATTTAAAACAAAATCTTACATTATTTATTCCAAATCTAACAAGTCTCTCCTTCAAGGGTTTACACTTTTAATAATTTGGGTTTTTATTAATTAGCCCTTTAAAACATACTCCTTTTAGATAAAGAATTTATCCAAATTTTTAATTATATACTGTTTACTTATTTACAAATATAAATCTATAATTTTTATTTCTTGAATAAATTACTATAATTAAACTAATCGCATATTTTATATTATAATTGGTTAACTTTCGAAAACATCTTCAAATAAAAATCTACAATATTTTATAGTTCAAAATTACTCAATAGCTGTTTTATTTAAATATCTTTCTATGCACTAACTAAAAAAGTCTTGTATTTCTACAAGACTTTACGTTTCAAATTTGTGGTCCCACTAGGGCTCGAACCTAGGACCACCTGATTATGAGTCAGGTGCTCTAACCAACTGAGCTATGAGACCTAAAACGGTCGCAAAAATAATACTTATTTATATGATGCACAATATTTATTTCAGAAAAAATTAGAAAAAATAAATTAACTTAGCTGAAAATAACTAATATGCACAAAATCATAATTTTACTTTCCTTAATTATTTTTGTAAATACTAATTTATTTGGTCAAAACTCTGATTTAGAACAACATCGTTTTATAGATGATGTTCGTTTTGGTGGTGGAATTAATATTGGAATGGGTAATGCCTATTCTTCTTTCTCAATTTCTCCAAGTGCTATTTACGACTTTTCGAATGTATTTAGTGCCGGTTTAGGTGCTAGATATGTTTATGTTAAAAATAAATCAACCGTTAGTTCAACTACTAATATTTATGGCGGAAGTATTTTAGCTTTTTATAAGCCAATTAATAATATGCTGTTTTCTACAGAATTTGAGCAATTGAAAATTGACCAAAAATATGCGTTTGTGAATAATATAAATAATTCTGACTTATGGCAACCTGCTCTTTATATTGGTGCAGAATATGTTACTGGGAATATTTCTATGGGCTTACGTTATGATGTTTTGTTTGATAAGACAACCAATGTAATTTACTCTTCAGCTTTATCACCCGTTTTTAGAATTTATTTTTAAACCAAACTTTTTGATACTCTCTTTTTAAGATTATAAAAGTTATTTGCTCAACTATTTCTAGTAATTCAACACCTTTTATAGTTAACAACTCTTTTTCAGAAACATCAACTCTATATAAAAAGTTTAAATAATCATCATAATGATTAGTTATTAATCTTACTAAAATTCTGCTTAATGCTTCCTTTAATTGAACTGGTGTAATAGACAAATTAAAATGCTCATTTAAGTTTGATAACTGAAAATCTTTATTTAATTGTTGTATTAAATTCTGATATAAACTTTCAACTTCAACCTTTTGCAAAAGTGCTAATGATTGTTTTTCAGTTAACATTAAATAGTGCGTTTCATTAAACTCAATCCAAAGTTTTTAAGAATTCCTTTTTTTTCTTTAGAAATAGATAAACTCTCTAAAACATTAAATGCCTTATTTGTATACAACTCAATCTCTTTAATAGTAATTTCTTTCAACCGATTTCTTGTAAATAATTGTGTTACTTCTTCAATTTTATTTTTACTATTTAAATTTGTAGTATAAAAATCTAGCAGCTTTTTCTTATCATTTTCTTTACAAACTTCTAGTGCTTTCAGATATAAAAATGTTTTTTTATTTTCAGCAATATCACCACCTATTTGTTTTCCAAATACAGCAACATCTCCAAAAGTATCTAAATAATCATCTTGCAACTGAAAAGCAATTCCTAGGTTTAAACCAAAATTATAAATTGCTTCAGCTTCATTTTCGTCAGCATTTGCAATAATTGCACCCATTTTCATTGCTGCAGCAACTAAAACCGATGTTTTGTAGGTAATCATATTTAAATATTCTGGAATTGAAACATCATTTCTAGTTTCAAAATCCATATCTAATTGCTGGCCTTCACAAACTTCTAACGAAGTTTTATTAAAAAGCAACATCAATTTTTTAAAAATAGCTGGTTCATAATTTTCAAAACATTTATATGCCATAATCATCATAGCATCACCAGACAATATTCCTGTATTTACATCCCATTTTTCATGTACAGTTTGTTTTCCCCTACGTATTGGAGCACTATCCATAATATCGTCATGAATTAATGTGAAATTATGAAAAACCTCAATTGCTAAAGCTGCATCAAACGCTTTTTTAGGATTTTCATTAAAAAATTCACAAGTCATTAATGTTAAAATTGGTCGTAACCTTTTACCGCCAAGTTGTAAAATATAATGTATAGGTTCGTATAAATTAACAGGTTCATTTACCTTTATTTTCTCATTCAAATAAGCAATGAAATCATTTTTATAATTTTCAATCATTTCCATTTTATACATAATTTTTTGTAAAAATACATCATTCAAAAATACTTTTAACTCTTCACTATAACTTTAAATATTATAAAATTATTAAAACTATGGAAACTTTTTTTGTGTTTTAAGTTTCCATTTGTATATTTGTCCTCAATTTTAAAATGAAAATGATTTTATGAAGAGTATTATTTTGCAAAAAGCAAGTGAAATTTTCCTGAAGCTTGGTTTCAAAAGTATAACTATGGATGATATTGCCCACGAGTTGGCGATATCTAAAAAAACTATTTATAAATATTTTAAAAATAAAGAAGAACTTGTAGATGAAACCACCACTCACATACATGAAACAATGCATAAATCTGTATTATGTATTTGTGAAAAAGGTTTCAACGCCATTGAAGAAAACTTTGAAATAAAAAAAAGGTTTAAAAATTTATTGAAGAATTCAGATACTTCGCCAATGTATCAATTAAAGAAATACTACCCTAAAACTTATTCAAAAATTATGGCTAAAGAATTTTCAATGTTTAAAGGTTTCATTTCAAATAATATTGAGAAAGGAATTAGTGAAGGCTTGTATAGAAAAAATATCGATAAAGAACTAACAACAAAATTTTACTTTTCACTTGCTATGAGTGTCCACGACGCATCTTTATATTCCTATAATAAAAACACTTTAAATAAATTAGAAAGTAGTGTACTAGAATATCATACAAGAGCAATTGCAACATTAAAAGGATTACAAATTTTAGAAGAACAATTAGAAAAAATTAACAATTAAGAATGAAAAAATTACTACTTCTATTTAGTGGAATATTAATAAGCGTATCAATTGAAGCGCAAGAAAACATTTCATTATCATTAGACCAAGCAATTGATTATGCATTAGTAAACAACTATGCAGCAATAAATGCAACAAGAGATATAGATGCAGCTAAAAAGAAAAAATGGGAAACTACAACTATTGGTTTACCACAAATTAGCGCAAAAATAGATTATCAGAACTGGATTAAACAGCAGGTTTCTTTAATTCCTGCAGAATTTTTTGGCGGGAACGAAGGTGAATTCTCTGAAATAGCATTTGGCACAAAACACAATATGAATACAACAGCAACATTAAAACAATTAATATTTGATGGTTCATATTTGGTTGGATTACAATCAGCTAAAACGTATTTGAAAATTTCAGAAAATGCAAAGGAAAAAACTGAACTTGGTATTAGAGAAGCTGTTATAAATGCCTACGGAAATGTGCTTTTAAGCGAAGAAAGTATATTAATCTTAGAAAAAAATATTAAATCATTAGAGAAAACATTAAATGATACCAATCAAATTTATTTGAATGGTTTTGGTGAGCAAGAAAGTGTTGAACAACTACAAATTACATTGGCTTCAGTAAAAAGCCAGTTATCAAAAACCAAAAAGCTCAACAATATTGCTTATAAACTGCTAAATATTACTTTGGGAATTGATATTTCTGCAACAATTCAGTTAACTGATAATTTAAATACTTTAGCTAAAGAATATATCAATTTAGAGTTGCTTTCTTCTAATTTAACTATTGAAAATCATGTAGATTTTAAAATTGCTAAAAACACAGAAAAATCAAATGAACTTTTAATGAAACTTGAACAAAGTAAAGCGCTACCATCATTAAGTAGTTTTATAAACTTTGGTTATGCTGGTTTTGGACAAGAATTTGATTTCTTTAAAAAAGAACAAAAATGGTTTGACTCCTCATTGCTAGGGGTTAGTTTAGAAATTCCTATTTTTAGTAGTTTAGCTAGAAGTTCTAGAACGCAACAAGCTAAAATTGAACTTGAAAAAGCAAAAACAAACCTTACTGAAACGGAGCAAAAATTAATACTCCATCTTGAAACTGCCAAAACAGAATATAATTATAGCATTGAAGAATTTGAAACTTCAAAACAAAATTTAGCTTTAGCCGAACGAATTGAAAAAAAACAACAAATTAAATTTTTTGAAGGAATTTCTACAAGTTTTGAACTTTCAGAAGCACAACGACAATTATACACCATACAGCAAAATTATTTACAAGCTATGCTTAATATAATTACAAATAAAGCTGCTTTAGATAATGCCTTAAACACACCTATTAATAACTAGAAATCAATTAAAATGAAAAAAATAATAATACTTTTTATCACTACTACACTTCTAATATCTTGCGGAGAAAAAATTAAAAAATCTTCATTAGAAGAATTAAACGAGCAAAAGATAACACTCGTTAGCCAAATTGATAGCTTATCAAAAAAATTAAAAACCATTGAAAATAAAATTTCAAAATTGGATACTCACAAAAAGCTCCAAATAATTACTACTTTACCAGTAAAAAATGGCACTTTTAAACATTATATTGAAGTTCAAGGAGTTGTAAAAGCTGATAAAAATATTGAAATAAAACCTGAATTAGGCGGAATTGTAAAAACTATTTACGTAAAAGAAGGTCAACATGTAACTGCCGGGCAAACTTTAATGCAATTAGATGACGCAGAAATAAAAAACGCAATTGCTGAGCTAAATACACAATTAACTTTAGCCAAAACCACTTTTGATCGTCAAGAACGACTTTGGAATCAAAAAATAGGTTCCGAAATGCAATTTTTACAAGCAAAAGCACAAAAAGAAAGTTTAAAAAACAACTTAGCAACACTAAATACTAAGGCTAACAAAATGAAAATTACTGCTCCTTTTAGTGGAATTGTAGATGAGGTGTTCCCAAAAAACGGGGAATTAACAAGTCCTCAAATGCCTGTTATTCGTTTATTAAATTTAGATCAAGTTTATGTAGAAGCTGATGTAACTGAAACATATTTACCTGTAATAAAAAAGGGAACAGAAACTGTTTTAAATTTCCCTTCAATCCATAAAGAAATTGAATCTAAAGTTTCTCAAACAGGGAATTATATCAATCCAAATAATAGAAGTTTCAAAACTCGAATTAATCTTACCAACAAAGATCAAAGTATGAAACCTAACTTATTAGCAGATATAAAATTTCTAGACTTTAAAGCTAAAGGAATTATTGTTCCTGCAAATTTAGTACAGCAAGATCAAAATGGTAACGATTATGTTTTCACAATTAAAACTGAAAATGGTGAGCATACTATTGTAAAAAATAAAATAACAGTTGCTAAAGAATACAATCATGAAATTTATGTAAGCCAAGGGTTAACTTCAAATGATACTATTGTAAATGAAGGAGCCAGACAAGTACAGGCAGGTGAAATTGTTAAAATTAGCACAAACTAAATCTTCAAAAACTAACTTAGAAACGTATTACAAATGAGTAAAGTATTAAAAGAATTTAAGTTGTCAACTTGGTCTATTCATAATAAAATGACCGTTTTTGTGTTGATTGGAATGATTTTTATAGCCGGTATCTTTTCATACCAAAGTATGCCTAGAGAAGCATTTCCTGAGATTGTTGTACCTCAAATATTTATATCAACACCCTATCCTGGAAATTCAGCATTAGATATAGAAAAATTAATCACACGTCCATTAGAGAAAGAAATAAATGGAATTTCTGGTGTTGATGAAATTATTTCAACATCTATTGAGGGCTTTTCTTCAATACAAGTGAAATTTGATTTTAGCATGTCACCAACTGAAGCTTTACGTAAAGTTAAAGACAAAGTTGATGCTGCTAAATCTGATAAAGATTTCCCAACAGATTTGCCAGCTGACCCAACGGTACAAGAAATGAATTTTGCTGAATTAATGCCTATTATGAACATTAATTTATCGGGTGATTTTTCTATGGATGAATTAAAAGAATATGGAGAATATTTAGAAGATGAAATTGAAAAAATTCCTGAAATTTCTAAAGTAGATATTCGCGGTATTCAAGATAAAGAAATGGAAATTAGTGTTGACTTGTACAAAATGGAAGTCTCACTAATTAGCTTTAATGACATCGCTGCAGCTATTCAGAATGAAAATATAACCGTTTCAGGCGGTGATTTATTAGAAGAAGGTATCCGTAGAAATGTACGCATTATTGGAGAATTTAAGTCGGCAAAAGAAATAGCAGACATTATTGTTAAACAAGAACATGGGAACATTGTTTATTTACGTGATATTGCAACTGTAAATTTTAAAGAGCAGGAAAAACAAAGTTATGCTCGTGAGTTTTCACAACCTGTAGTAATGCTAGATGTTACCAAACGTGGTGGGGAAAATTTAATAAATGCTTCCACTCAAATTGATGTGATTATTGCCAAAGCAAAAGAAGATTATTTCCCTTCTAACCTCTACATTTCTAAAACAAATGATATGACCAATGACACCAAAACAATGGTTGCCGATTTGGAAAACAGCATTATTTTAGGAATAATTTTAGTTGTTATAGTATTGCTATTCTTCCTTGGAATTAGAAATGCCTTGTTTGTAGGAATTGCAATTCCACTTTCTATGTTTATTTCATTTATTATTTTGAGTGCTATTGGCGTTACATTAAATATGATGGTCTTATTTTCACTAGTAATTGCCTTAGGAATGCTGGTTGATAATGGTATTGTGGTTGTAGAAAATGTGTATAGATTGTTAGATGAAGGCTACTCTAAAATTGATGCTGCTAAATACGGTGTTGGTGAAGTTGCAATGCCAATTATTACTTCAACGGCCACAACACTGGCTGCATTTTTACCATTAGCATTTTGGCCAGGAATGATGGGGGAATTTATGCGCTATTTACCAATTACGTTAATTATCGTATTAAGTTCTTCATTGTTTGTTGCGTTGTTAATAAACCCAATGTTAACCTCAGTTTTAATGAAAATTAAAGAGGATGAAGTTAATTTTAAAAAGGTTTTATGGTATAGCTCAATCATTTTTTCTATTGGAGTGTTATTTATAATTTTCGGTCTGATTACCGAAACAAAAGGCCTCAATGCCCTTGGACTATTATTAGTTTTAGCAGGTTTATTAAGAGTCATAAATACAAAAATATTAACACCCACAACAGGTTGGTTTCAACAAATATTTTTACCGAGATTAGAGAAATTTTATGAAAAAATATTAAAATATGCCTTGCATGGTAAAAGACCTAGAAACTTCTTTTTAGGAACTTTTGGGTTATTATTTTTATCATTTATGCTATTTGGTGCCTTCCCACCTAAAGTGTTATTTTTCCCAGAAACACCACCAAAACAAGTGTATGTTTATTTAGAATATCCTATTGGAACTGATATTAATGTAACTGATAAACTTTCGTATGAAATTGAAAATAAAATCCAAAATTACATTAAAAAGTATGAAGTAAATGGTGAAAACGTATTAATAACCTCTGTAATTGGACAAGTTGGTGAAGGTACTAGTGATCCAAATAGAGGTCAACCAGGAGGACCGACACCTAACAAAGCTAGAATTACTGTTGACTTTGTAAAATTTATTGAACGTAATGGCATTAATACTGAAGATGTTTTAATTGAAATTAGAAACTTACTACAAGATTATCCAGGTGTAAATATAACTGTTGACAGACCTTCGGATGGGCCTCCAACTGGTGCGCCAATTAATATTGAAGTTTCGGGTGAAGATTATGAAGAATTATTAACTACTTCTGAAACAATAAAACAATTTATAAATGAAGCTAATATTTTAGGAATTGAAGATTTAAAATTAGATGTAGAACAAGGAAAACCCGAATTACCTATTATTATTGACCGCCAAAAAGCAAGACGTTTAAATGTTTCTACAGGACAAATTGGTGATGCTTTAAGAACTTCTTTATTTGGAAAAGAAGTTTCCACTTTTAAAGATGGAGAAGATGATTATCCAATTAACATTCGCTTAATGGATAAATATAGGTACAATAAAGATGCACTTATTAATCAGAAAATTACTTTTAGAAATCAAAGCGATGGTAAAATTGTTCAAGTACCCATTTCTGCAATTGCCCACGCTGAAAAATCATCAACTTTTAGTGCCGTTAAACGAAAAGATTTAAAAAGGGTAATTACCATTTTTTCAAATGTCTTGGAGAATTACAATGCTACAGAAGTAAATAATAAAATTAGAAAGTTGCTAGAAGACTATCGGTTACCTAAAAATATTTCAATTTCATTTACTGGAGAACAAGAAAAACAAGCGGAAGAAATGGCCTTTTTGAGTAAAGCATTATTAATTGCAGTTTTTTTAATTTTCTTAATTTTAGTTGGGCAATTTAATTCAGCTTCAATACCTATAATTATATCATTATCCGTTGTACTTAGTTTAATTGGTGTATTGTTAGGGCTTATTGCATTTAGAATGGAGTTTGTAATAATGATGACCATGATTGGTATCATTTCTTTAGCAGGTATTGTAGTTAATAATGCCATTGTATTGATAGATTATACTATTTTAATTATGCAACGTAAGCGATTAGAACAAGGTTTAGAAGAGGGTATTTCAACAAAAGAGCTGATCTATGAAAGTATTATTGAAGGAGGTAAAACTCGTTTAAGACCTGTTTTATTAACTGCTATAACAACTATTTTAGGTTTGTTACCAATGGCAATTGGTATTAATATAAATTTCATGACATTGTTTACAGAATTTAACCCACATTTTTATATTGGCGGTGAAAATGTAGCCTTTTGGGGACCTATGTCTTGGACCATTATTTTTGGATTAACATTTGCAACATTCTTAACATTAATAATTGTTCCAGTAATGTTTTCGTTATTAAACAACTTCAAATTACGATTAAAAAGAAAATAATAATTTTATTTAAAAGCAACTCAATTGAGTTGCTTTTTCTTTTAATTTACATTTATGAAAACCAAAAAATCATATACTGTTGATGAAGCTACTAAAGTTTTAGAACATTTTTGCGCCTATCAGGAAAGATGCCACAAAGAAGTTGAACAGAAACTCTATGATTTAAACATGATTCCTGAAGCTAAAGAGCAAATAATACTTCATTTAATACAACACAATTTTTTAAATGAAGAACGTTTTGCAAAAGCTTACGCTCGTGGTAAATTTTCAATTAAAAAATGGGGAAGAATTAAAATTGTAAGTGAACTTAAATTTAAAAATATTTCTTCATACAATATTAATGCAGCTTTACAAGAAATCAATGAAGAAGATTATTTAAGTACACTTCAAACAATTGCTGAAAAAAAATTAACTTTAATCAAAGAACCTAATTCTTTCAAGAAAAGAAACAAACTTTCTACTTTTCTTATCTCTAAAGGTTTTGAAACAACAATAGTTTACAAAATCACATCGCAACTAATTGAATAGAACACTGATTAAAATCAGTAATTTTAAGTCCAATCATTTGTAACTTTGAGTACATTTTTATCATTTTACAATAATTATCATGAAAAATATACTACTACTTATTGCTATAATATTTTTAACTTTAACTAGTTATTCTCAAGAAAACGAATTAATGAAAATTGAAAAAAAAGGTAATTTACAAGAAGTGACCTTATATTATGAAAATGGTGCTATTATGCAACATGGCTTTTACACTGAAGATGGTAAATTACATGCCTCTTGGGAAAGTTACAATATTGATGGAAGCAGAAAATGTATTGCAACCTATAATTTTGGAGTTAAAGTTGGTATTTGGACTTATTGGAATAACAATAAAATAACCAAAGTTGAATATGATAATAATAAAATTATTAGCATAAAAGAAGTTGATAAAGGAACTTCAATTAAAAAAGATTTTTAAATCCTACTCTTTTAAAAATTTTAAAAAAAGTGAATCCTTTTCTTTATTTATTAATTTCACAGCATCAATATTGTCATTTGGTATTGTTAAAGACAGTACATAATGCTCTATTTTCCATGTGTTTTCACTTTTAGTAATTACACCAGATCCTCTACAAATACCCATATGTGTATCTAAAAGTTCATCAAACCAAGCAATTTTACCTTCAATATAAATATTTCGTTTAATTGCGGTAAAACTCCAAGCTTTTCCTTTGTCAAAATAAGGCTTACTAAAAGTTTTAAAATCATTAATATTCCAATTTTCTGATGCATCTGTACCTATAAAAATACTTTTATTAGACATTGCCTTAAAATAAGTTTCAAAGTTTGCTTCAGCTGCACTTTTGTGCCAATTATCTAACATTTCATTAATTGCTTGTTTTTCAGTTCTTACATCAACTTTGTCAACTATTTCTACTTTAGATTCGCAACTTAAAAATACGATTGCACTTACTACAAAATAAATAACTTTCTTCATTGTTTAGCTTTTTTTAACAAATGTTACTGGCTTAACCAATTTATTTTTTCTTGGCTCAATTATTTTTTTAGGTCTTTTCTCTCTAACCTTTTTAAATTTTTTTGACTTACTCTTTTTAAGAGTATTTGTATTATATAAATTATTTTTTTTATAGACTTTGGGTTCTTCTGCTATTTCTAATGGATTTTCGGTGTCGACCTCAAGAGAATTTTGAAGTTCAATAGCCTTGTAAATTGTATTTATTTTAGAATTCATTGCTGAATAAACTTCAACAATTTTTTCAACTTCTTCTTTTACTTCTTCATTTGTAATTGATGAAATAGTAGCCATATCAGCTAATCTCAAAGCTTCATTATATAGTACATTTATACGCGCAGTAATATTAAGTTGCTTTAATAAATCAACTCTAACTGAATCTTTCATTATTTGTACAAGCTCTGATAATTCTTTTGCATTATCAAGCGCCTCTGTAGTAGAAATATTATAATATTTTAGTATAAATTCATCTACATTTTTATACTCTTTCCATACTGCTACTTCTTTTTTAGCTACAGGAATTAAAGTTTCACTAATAGTATTAACAATACGACTTGAATTTGTTTTTAATGTATCTGAAATTTCTGAAACTTCTTGTACATTTTTAACTCTATTACAAGAATAATTTAAAAATAAAATGAATAATAAAAAACTAAATATCTGCTTCATAATAAAATTTTATAAGGTCAAAAATACTAATTATTACACTATTTAATTAAAAAATTATCATTTTCATAAAAAACTATTCTACGCCTATTGAAAAAATATTTTAAGTATCTTTGAAATTACAACAAAAGTATATAAAGCTTTATGAATAAAAGCATCTTAATTATAGGAGCCTGTGGTCAAATAGGAACAGAATTGACCCTTAAATTACGTAAAATTAACGGAGGAAATGCTGTTATTGCTTCAGACATCCATGAAGGAAATGATGAATTAATGAATTCTGGTCCCTTTGAATTTATTAATGCTATGGATTTTGAAAGAATTTTAACTATTGTACACAAATATCGAATTAATGAGATTTATTTAATGGCTGCAATGCTATCTGCAACAGGAGAAAAATTTCCAGAAAAAGCATGGGATTTAAATATGAGCTCACTTTTTAATGTACTAAATTTAGCAAAATCTGGACTAATAAAAAAAGTTTTCTGGCCAAGTTCTATTGCAGTTTTTGGACCAACAACGCCTAAAGAAAATACACCGCAAGAAACTGTAATGGAACCATCAACTGTTTATGGAATTAGTAAGCAAACAGGAGAACGTTGGTGTGAGTATTATTTTAATAAATTTGGTGTTGATGTTCGAAGTATTCGCTATCCTGGCATTATAAGTTGGAAAGCAAACCCTGGAGGTGGAACTACGGATTATGCCATTGAAATTTATCACAAAGCATTACAAAATGGAAACTATAAATCTTTTTTAAGTAAAGACACTAAATTACCAATGTTGTATATTGATGACGCCATAGAAGCTACTATAAAAATTATGGATGCAGCACCTGAATCTATCAAAATACGTTCATCGTATAACTTAGCAGGAATGAGTTTTACGCCTGATGAAGTTGCGGAAGAAATTAAACAATCAATTCCTGAGTTTACCATTTCCTATCAACCAGATTTTAGACAAAAAATTGCCGATAGCTGGCCAAAAAGTATTGACGATTTTAAAGCAAGAGAAGATTGGGATTGGAAACACAACATTAATTTAGAAAAAATGACTAAAATTATGTTAGAAAATTTGAGTTTAAAATATCAAGAATTATAACAAATTTTACTAAAGGAAAATAGGCTTTCTAGAAAGTATTTAAAGTTGTCATTCTGAACTTGATTCAGAATCTCACTATACAGATAATAAATCATTATGAGAACCTGAAATAAATTCAGGTTGACGAAAATTTTATATTATTAAAAATCTTTCTTCCTTAATTTTAAATTCATCCTAAAAACTGGGATTAATACCCATAACCCTAAAATTAACATTGAAATTATCATCCCATAATTTGTCCCAAAAAAGCTTCTAAAAACAGCTCCGGTATACCCTAAAAGTGCTGAAATATCTAATTTTAATAAAATTAAAATACGAGACAAATCAATTGGATTAAACATAGTGGCAACTAAAGAGAATGAGTCTAAAGGGTATTCGTCAAACATTAACAATGAAATTAAAAAAATACCATCGTAAATTACTGCCAAAAATAACCACATTAAAATAGCATACCCAAATCCTTTAATTTTGTTATCCGTTGACAACGCAATGTTATAAGACAATCCAACGAAAATAAAATTTAAAAAAGCTCCTACAAATAGTAATAAACTAAAATCAAAAATAGCTGTACTTTTAAACAACCCATAAATTACAAAGGGGATTCCTAAACCTAGTACCAAACTTAGAGTCAAGGATAAAGAAACTCCAACATATTGCCCCATAAAAATGGTTTTTCGTTTTATGGGTTGAGCCAATAGTAGTTCGGTGAATTCTTTCGAGTTATAATAATACATCACACCAAAAATAGTTCCAATTAAAGGCGTTAAAACAATTATAATATTCATTAAAGTAATAATTGCTTTATTTAAATCGTGATTTAAAAATAACAACACAAAACCTAAAGACAAATAAAATGCAAAATATACATAACTCCAACGGCTACGCATTAAATCGTAAAAACTATATTTTAGTATTTTAAGCATATTGTTTCGAAATTAAATTTGCAATAGCAAGTTCCAAATTATTATTATTTGTCTGTTCTTTAAGAGCTACTACACTTCCTTTAAAATATATTTTACCATCTAATAAAAATACAATTTCATCAGCCATTTCATCTACAAAACTCATTATATGAGTAGTAATTAAAATGGTTTTACCTTTATTTTTCTCTTTTGAAATTAATTCCTTTAAATGAATTAATGCGATAGGATCTAGTCCAGTTGTTGGTTCATCCAAAATTATTAATTCGCTATCAAACATAAAGGTTAACACTAAATTTACTTTTTGCTTAGTTCCACCCGAAAGGGTTCCTAATTTTTTTTGTAAAAATGGTTCTAAACCAAATAATTCAATAAGATATTGCTCATTTGACTCTTTTGGTCTTAAATTTTTTATCATTTTTATCAATTCAATTACTGATAAATTAGGTGGAAAATTAGCTATTTGTGGTAAATAGTTTAGATAATTTCTATATTCCCACTTTTTAAATACACTTTCCCCTTTAAATAAAATATCACCCTTATTGGGAATTACCATTCCAAGTAACGATTTAATTAGCGTTGTTTTTCCAGATCCGTTTGGTCCCAAAATTGCAAAAATGCCACCTTTTTTAATGGCTAAGTCAAGACCGTCTAACACAATTAATTTTCCGAATTTTTTGTGCAAATTTTTAAATTCAATCATCTATCATTTTCATTAAAGGTTTTTTATCAATCAAATTATCTGGTGTGAAAACTGGTGAGACTTTTTCAGAAAAATTGATCATATCAACAAATAAACTTCTTAATAAAACCAGAGCTTCCGGAGTTCTATTTACAATATATGAAAATAGTTTTACAGGACGATAAGGAACATCTCCAATTCCATCTTTATTTAAATCATAACCTGTATAATCACTCCAATAATTTTTTTCAAAACGATTATTATTTAATTTACTATTATAGGATAAATCAAAGGCATTGTACAGAAAGCTATTCTCCTCAAAAATATTTTTATAACAACCTCCACTAAATTTTAATGCCCATCCATTTCTAATAAACTTATTTTTGGTATAATCAACTCTAGAACAATTTTCCACATTAATACCAATGGTGTTTTGTTCAAAAGTATTATTTTCAATTTGAGCATCATAAATTTCTTTTAACAGTAATCCGTAGGATGCCATTCCCCAATTATAGTGAAATATATTATCACGCATAATAATATATTTTGAAAACATTACGGCTACACCTGCTCCGTTATTTTTAAATTCGTTTTTAAAATAGGTATTATTATTTGAAAACATAAAATGCAATCCATAACGAATGTTATTCTCACTAACATTATTAGAAATAGTACTGTTTTTTACAAATTCAAAATAAATACCATCTCGTAGACCAGAAACTTTATTGTTTTCAATTTTCATATGTGAACAATGCCACATATGAACTCCATTTCCAGAATTGGCTTCATTTTCAGCATGGCTTGTAACGTTGTTATTTAAAATAGTACCATAATGCGATTTTTCAATTAAAAAACCAAAAAATACATTTTTTAATATATTATTTTTTAATACAAAGTGCTTACTACGAGAAATTAAAATTGCTGCAAAATCATGTGTATAACTTTGGCCAACATTTGTTAAAGTTAATCCTTCAATAGAAAAATTATTTGCAGTAACCTTAATTATTGTTTCTTTAAATTCTCCATCAATTACAGGGTTACCCTCTCCTATTAAGTGAATGGATTTATTGATAATTAAAATACTTTGTTCTTTATAAATTCCTTTTTTAATAAGAATAGAATCTCCATCCTTAGAAATTGAGATAGCTTCCTTAATTGTTTTTATTTTGCAAGATTTGCAAACAGTAATTGTAGAAGCTTGAATTTGAAAAGAAAACAAAACAAAGATTAAAACTAAATATCTCATAAAATTTAGTTGCTAAATTTTTCTTTTAATTGCTGCCAATTATAAATAGTACCTCCAAATTCAGTTTGCGTTTTTTTGGCATTTTCTAAAGTGCTAAACGCAGATAAGTTGGCTCCCATTGGACTTTTAATTTTTTTTGATATTAAGTAAGTAGCAGAATTGGCATCAATTAATTCTCCTGGTTTTAGATAATTAGCAACCAAAATATATGCTAATTTTTCTTCATTATTTTCTTGATTTATTTTTTGAGTCATACACTCAATAGCATCAAAGGCATAACTTTTACCCTTTTTGGTAACATATTCAGAAGCATGTGTTTTATCAACCACAGTCATTTCACAAAACGCGCAATGGTCTTGTCCATAATTAATTTTTTTTGGTTCCACTTTACAAGAAACAAGGGTGAATAATAACCCTATAAACATATATTTAACGGTAGACATAAGTACTCTTTTTGATTTTTAGTAAATCTACAAAATGTAATTTAAGAAAAAGCCTAGTCCTTTAATTTATTTTTCGAGCGTACATAAATGCAAAAACTACAAGTACAAAAGATAGTCCAATAAAATATACCCCTGTTGAAGGATAAGAATATACTTGAAAATTTAACATTTGTTTAAATCCAAATATAGGTGGTTGATAAGCCATCATTTCACCTGTAACCTTATCTGTTATTTTTAAAATAGCATTTGGATTTAGAACGTGGCCATAAATATACAACCAATTATAAAAATCATACATACCTACAATTCCTGAAATACCCAATAATCCAATCCATGTTGCATATAATTTTCGGTTTCCTATAAACCCGAAAATGATTCCTAAAATAGTTAAAACAACTACAACAATAGGTATTATTACAAATTCCTTAAAAGGCTCAACTTCTCCTTTTTTAACATTAATATCTGTTGGTAAATGAGCCATCCCAATATAATGATTTAATAAATCAATATTGTTTACATCGTTAAATTGATTACCATCAGACAAATGTGTAATATGGATATTTAACCCTAGAGGTTCAGGGTATTGAGGTGCTAACAATGTTATTTTCCATAATGGAAATACAAATAATAGAAGCAATAGTAAACTTCCTATAATCATTAATAATTTATCTTTTCTCATTATATAAATTTTAAAAAACTGGCAGTAAATCAATCAAACACTGCCAGTTTTTATTTTGAATAAAATATATTCAATTATTCTTCTTCTTCGCCTGGTACCTCGTCATCCAAGGTATATTTAATTGGCGTATTTGCTCCTTTAGCAGAAACACGCACATATCCTTGCATTTCTTGATGTAATGCAGAACAGAAATCTGTACAATAGAATGGCCAAACACCAACTTCTTTAGGTTCCCAAACCATAGTAGCTGTTCTACCTGGCATTATTAGTTCTTCTGAAGTATTAGCTCCAATCATTGCAAATCCGTGAGGAACATCATAATCTTGTTCTAAGTTAGTAATATGGAAAAATACTTTATCACCTACTTTTACACCTTCAATATTATCAGGAGAGAAGTGAGAACGAATCATAGTCATATAAATATGCACTTCATTTCCCTTTCTAATTACTTTAGAATCTGCTTCAGTTTTTACAGCATCTGGATGTTTATTATCTTCTAATTTATATATTTTTTTAGATTTATCCATCAACATTTCTGCAGGAATACCAGCAGCATAATGAGGCTCACCAATGGTTGGAAAATCCAACAATAATTCCATTTTATCTCCAGAAATATCAAATAATTGAGCAGATTGACAAACTTCAGGACCCGTTGGTAAATAACGGTCTTTTGTAATTTTGTTCATCGCAATCATATATTTATCAAATGGTTTTCTAGAGTTTCCTCCTGGAATCATTAAGTGACCTACTGAATAATAAACTGGATGTCTGTCAATTACTTTTAAATCTTTCACATTCCATTTTACAACTTCAGAAGAAATAAAGAATGTAGTATAAGCATTTCCTCTAGTATCAAATTCGGTATGTAATGGACCTAAACCTGGTTGCACTAAAGTACCATAATTAACAGCTTCAAATTTTAAAATTGGAATACCATATTTATCTCCATCAAAAGCTTTATCTTCAATAGCTTTTAACATTTTTGTAAAAGAGTGAACAGTCATTGCAGCTGCCAATTTCCCATTACCAATAATATATTCACCTGTTGGATCTACATCACACCCATGTGGAGATTTTGGTGTTGGTAAAAAATAGATTGCTCCAGGAACATCTTCTGGATTCACAACAAGCACTTCTTTTTCCATAGTTGAAGTTGCTGTATGTGTATCGTCATCCCAAATATTATGTGCATATTTTACTTTTTCTTTATGTCCCTTACCTTGTTTAACATATTCTTCTATTTTTTTCCAATTTACAGCAGCAATAAAATCTTTATCATTTTGAGAAGCATTTACTTCTAACAAACTATGTGCTTCTTCACTATTATACATAGAGAAAAAGAACCAGCCATGTGATTTTCCACGACCCGGATGCGATAAATCATAATCAAAACCAGGCATTCTAATTTGGAATGCAATACTCATTTCACCATCTTCTGGATCAATTTTTATAAAAGATAAAGATGCTTTAAAATTTCCTTTATAATCACTAATTGAAATATCTCTTTGAGGAATTGGAATTCCAAAGCGAGTACCAGCCACTACATATTCAGAATTTTCCGTAACAAATGAAGAACTATGATTTCCTGCTGAATTAGGGATTTCAATAATTTCTACAGTTTCAAAAGTTTCTAAACTAATACGAGCAATACGTGGTGTATTATTTTCATTGATAAACACCCAACGACCATCTAAAACACCATCAGTTTGAGAAATATCTGGATGGTGAGAATCTCCCCAAGGCACAAACCCATGAGAAGTGTTTAACATTGGTTTAGTTTCTTCATTATAACCATATCCTTTTTCAGGATCTTGAGAAAAAACAGGTATTACTCTAAATAATCTTCCTGAAGGTAATCCGTAAACTGCTAATTGCCCACTAAATCCTCCTGAAATAAACGCATAATAATCATCGTACTCACCTGGAGCTACGTATACTTTTTCTGCTGCGTTACTCGTTAAAGCTCCTTTAGAACTTTTTGAGCTTGTTGGTGCTGGATTACAGCTAACCAAAAAAACAGCTACCGTTAAAAATGCAAAAATTGATTTCATAAATAGTTAAATTTGATTGTTGTTATTATTTCTTCTTTTTAATTTTTGGTTCTAAAATATTCTAATACAGCTCTGGCTTCTTCTTCGGTTAAATGTTGATTTGCCATTGGTGCGCTAAATTCAGCTAATAATTCTTTAGCAGTTTCATTTTCTACAATCATTTTTTCAGGATTCAATATCATATTCATAATCCATTCTGGAGATTGTCTTTGTGTAACTCCTTTTAATGCAGGACCTATGTAACGTTTTTTTATTTTATGGCAAGCTGTACATTTTGCTTTAAAAATTTCATGACCTTTGGCTGCCAAGGTTGCATCTATTTCACTTAGTATTATACTTTTTACCGGCCCAACACCTTTGTCATCCATAGGATTTGAGCTTTTTACTTCTTTAGCTATTTCTTTTACTGGAGCTGCTTTAGCTTTGCTTTCTTTTTTATCATTTCCTCCACAACTGGCAACTACTGCCAACACTAATGCAACTAGAATAAGTTTTAATTTCATTTTTTTAGTTTGTTTATTTCTATTTAATTATTCGGCAGGAACTAACACATCTCCAACAACGTGAATCCAACCATTACTTACTTTTACTGATTTTAAAATTTTTGTCCCTCCAACATAAATACCATCTTCTTTATTTTCTACAACTAAATATTTACCTGAAGCCATGTATAATTTTCTGCCTTTTTTAGCTTCTTTTTTTAATTGTTTAATTGGGTAATTAGCAGGAGCAACATGATTTATAAGAATAAATTTTAATTTATCTTTGTTTTCTGGTTTTAATAAAGTTTCAACAGTTCCTTCAGGAAGTTTATCAAAAGCACTATTTACTGGTGCAAAAACTGTTAAAGGACCTGCATTAACCAATGCATCTTCTACTCCTGCAGCCTCAACAGCTACTACTAATGTTTTAAAATCAGGTAATGACATTGCAACTTGCAATACATTCGCTGCAGACACATCATCCTTTACAGCAGATTGTCCTTTACCAACAACTTCTTTAGTTGCTGTTTTCACTACTTCTTTTTTCTTTTCATTGGTGTTACAGCTTGTAAACATAACAAGTATAACTGCAATAAACGAAATGGTTAAAATTGATTTTTTCATATTTTTGAAATTAACGTTAATACTTAATGTGACAAAAGTAACTTTACCATTTGTTTTTTAAGATGACAAATATCATATATTAGTATTAAAAGATAAATTTATCTTTTAATAACGTAACATTAGTTACATTTACCCTACTATCTAATCATAAATTTGCACTGATATCTGATGTAAGCAATGTGTTTTTACTTCGTCAAAATATTGACATAAAATTAAATAAAAAAAATGAATAATACCCTAATATCAAATAGTCTAATAAAAGGTTTTTCATACCAAGACTATAGAAGTCTAATAAAAGAACTTTTAATTCAAGGAAAATCTACAGGAGTAACACAAACTGATGACTTTTTAGGATATAGTAAATTGAATGACAAAAGAATGGATCGACTAGATAAAACCTTAAAACTATCAAACGAAACTCAAATAGCTATCCATAATTTAAAAAAAAATTATACGTTTTTAGTAATTGCAGAAGGTTGGTGTGGAGATGCAGCTCAAATTGTTCCAATTTTAAATAAAATTGCTGAAGCTTCCTCTAAAATTGACTTAAAAATTGTATTAAGAGATAAAAATGAGAAATTAATGGATCAATTTTTAACAAATGGAAGTAAATCAATTCCAAAAATTATAATTGTTGACTCCAATAATAATGTAATAAATTCTTGGGGACCAAGACCATCAGTGGCCACTAAAATGGTTCAAGATTATAAGGAAATAAATGGTGCTTTAGATGCTGATTTTAAGAAAAATTTACAAATTTGGTACAACAAGGACAAAGGGAAAAATACACAAGATGACTTAGTAAAATTACTAAAAGCTTCATAAGCTAAGTCCAAATTAATTTAAATACCTTTGAGCCCTAAATAAACCAAATGATTATAGATTTTAATAAAGTTCCTAAGCAAGGTAAAATATGGGTATTTCCTTCAAGTAGAAAATTTTACCCACAAGAAATTGCGGGGCTTAAAGAAAGAATTGAAGGGTTTTTAACTGATTGGGACAATCAAGAACTTGCTATAAACAGTGGTTATTTATTAAAATATGATCGCTTTATAATTATTGGTGCTGATGATACTTCACAAAGTTTAAGCTTACAAACACACGATTTACTAATTACGTTTATTCAAGAACTAGAAAAAGTTTTTGATATTATTTTAATGGATAAAATAAATGTATGTTACAAACAGGGTGAATTTGTCCAATATAAAGATTTAAAAGATTTTAAAAAGATGATGAAAGCCAAAGGTGTTTCTCAAAAAACCATCGTTTTTAATAATATGATTAATCTTAAAGAAGAATTAGATTATGATTGGGAAATTAATATTATGGATAGTTGGCTAGGACGATTTTTAAAATAACATTCCAAAACCTAAAGAAAGACTGTTTAATTTTCCTTTATCAAATTCTGTAAAATCTTTTTGATGAAAGTCTAAATTTAAAATAAATGTATTTGATTTTTCAGTAGCAATATGATAACCTATACCAACTTTAAAATAATTTCCTTTTTCAAAAGCCTCAGAAATTTTTAACAATTTACCAACACCTCCACTTATATAAAATTTATCGTCATCAACTTCTGAAATTGCTATTTTAGTATCTAAGTAATACGGTATTGCTAGTACATCTAAATCTGGATGCCAATCTAAACCCAAATTGATTCCAACTGAAATTAATCTACTTAATTCAACTTCTAAACCGTTTCTAATTAAAAAAGACTTATACGCGAAAAAAGACCAATCTGTTTCTTGCAAATATTCATCATATTCACCAAAGTTTTCATTGTGAGTAAATGTAAAATTTACAGTAAAATTATAATTAACTTCTCTTTGTGAATAACTTAAAAAACTAGTTAAAAAAAAGGCAATAAAGAAAATTTTTTTCATAAAAATTTACAACTTATAAATTGGCTATAAACTCATCAATTTTCATACCATCTTCAACTTCAAAATCACCAATTTTAGTTCTTCGTAATTTAGACAAATGCCCTCCAGAGTTTAAAGCCACTCCAAAATCGTATGCTAATGAGCGAATATAAGTTCCTTTACTACACACAACTCTAAACTGTATTTTCGGTAAGTTTATCTTCGTTATTTCAAATTTTTTAATTGTAATTTTTCGAGGTTCAATTTTAGTAGTTTTCCCTTCTCTAGCTAATTCATACAAACGTTTTCCATCTTTTTTTAATGCTGAAAAAATTGGAGGTTTCTGATTGATCTCACCAATAAATTGTTTGGTTGTACTGTATATTAAATCCTGTGTAATATGTTCGATAGAAAAAGTCTCATTTATTTCAGTTTCTAAATCGTAACTTGGTGTTGTTGCTCCCAACGTAATTTCCCCTATATATTCTTTTTCCTGACCCTGATATTCGTGTATTTTTTTTGTAAATTTCCCTGTACAAATAATTAATAAACCGGTTGCTAAAGGATCTAAAGTACCTGCGTGACCAACTTTAATTTTTTTAATCCCAAATTTTTGACGTATGTGCCAACGTAATTTATTTACTACTTGAAAAGAGGTCCATTTTAATGGTTTATCAATGAGTAAAACTTGTCCGTTTTTAAAATCTTCTTCAGTTTTCATTAAATTACAGTTAAGGAGTAAATAAAAAAGTGAATTATTAAGATACTAATTCCAAGTAAAATTCGATAATAACCAAAAATTTTAAAACCACTTTTTGATAAATAATCTATAAAAGATTTTATAGCAAACATGGCAACTATAAAAGCAATTACATTTCCTAGCAATAAGAAATTAATTTGTTCAGACGACAAATGAAATCCTTCCTGATAATAGTCAAATAATTTTTTAGCAGTTGCACCTAACATTGTTGGCACCGCCAAAAAAAATGAAAATTCCGCCGCCGTTTTCCGATTCAATTTTTGAGTCATTCCACCAACAATAGTAGCACCACTTCTTGAAGTTCCAGGAATCATAGAGAAACATTGAAAAAGTCCTATTTTAAAAGCAGCTACAAAACTAATAGTTGCTGTTGACTCATCTTCAATAGCACTCAGTTTTTTATTGGTTTGAAACCAATCATCAACCTTTACCAAAATAACCCCACCTATAATCAATGATAAAGCTACAACCAAAGGGCTTTCTAATAATTCATCAATAAAATCATTTAATAGTAATCCAAAAAAAACTGCTGGGATAAAAGCCACCAATAATTTTAAATAAAAATCAAAGCTTTGAAAAAATCGTTTCAAATACAAAACAACCACTGCTAAAATGGCGCCCAATTGAATAACAATAGTAAATAATTTTGTAAAACTATCTCCCGCAATATGTAAAAAAGAGGATGCAATAATTAAATGTCCCGTTGAAGATACTGGTAAATATTCTGTAATTCCTTCTATAATGGCAAGCAGAATTACCTCAATATAATTCATAGTTATTTTTTAGATTTTGCTAAAATTGCATAAATCTCAATTGCTAAACCAATAAGAACTAATGTTGGTGCTAAACGAATTCTCCTAAAATTATAAATATCTTCATTAAAAATTTCTGGATTATCACTTCCGCCGCCTGCCATTAATATAAACCCTAAAACCACAAAAGCCAAGCCAATTAGCATGAATGTATAATTCTTTTTTCCAAAAAGGAATTCACTTTTATTATCTTGTTTTTTCTTTTTCATACTATTAATAATAAAGTTCGTCAGTTCGTAAATTTAAAAAGCGTTGTGTAGCAAAAAACGTACTAATCCAAGTAATTAGTATACCCAATCCAATAATAGCAGCAAATAATATACCCGTTAATTTATAATTAGCTAACATTTCTAATTCAGGAATTGTTGCATCAACATACATTATAAATGCTATTAAACCCGTAATAGCAACTAGAGCACCAAGTATACCTAACTGCATACTTTTCCAAATAAAAGGCACTCTTATAAAGCTTTTTGTAGCTCCAACCATTTGCATTGTTTTTATAGTAAATCGTTTTGAATATACAGAAAGGCGTATGGAACTATTTATTAAAACTACAGCAATTAAAGTAAAAACACTGCAAAAAAGTAACATCCAAAAACTTAATCTATTTATGTTTTTTGTGAGCAGTTCTATTAAAGGTTTATCGTACGTAACTTCAGCAACAATACTTCTTATACGTAAGTTTTTCTCAATTTTAGCCATTTTATCTGGCGTTACAAATTCCGATTTTAACGAAATATCTATCGCATTTTTCAGGGGATTATCTCCTAAAAACGCAACAAAATCTTCGCCAATTTCTTTAGTATATTTTTTTGCTGCTTCTTTTTTAGAAATATAAGTAACAGACTTTGTGTATTTGGCTTTTTTTAATTCGGCTTGCAAAATTTCAACATCACTATTTTTAGCATTGTCTTTTAAAAAAATGGTGATGGTAACTTTTTCTTTAAAATGTTCAGAAATACTATTAGTTTTAATCACAATTAACCCTAAAACACCAACTAAAAACAACACTAAAGCAATACTAATTATAACCGAAAAGTACGATGATCGCAATCTTCTTTTTTGATATTTTTCAAAAGATGTATTCAACAGTAATTTTTATTAAGAGTGTGCAATATACAAATTGTTGTTAAATGGTTTAACTGTTTAATTGTTAAATAAAATAATTGTTTTTTAGGGCGTTACCCTATGGGTCGGGCTTTC
>NZ_JASFZF010000050.1:0-5815 GCF_046055765.1 Lutibacter sp.
TTTAAACGAATATTAGATATATTCATATCTTTAATTGCATTAGTACTGCTTTCGCCAGTACTCGTATTGGTAGCACTATTTTTGGGATTCGACAATAAAGGAAACCCTTTCTTTTTTCAAACTAGACCTGGGTTACATGAGAAATTGTTTAAAATTATAAAGTTTAAAACAATGACCGATGCTTTAGATAAACAAGGAAAATTAAAATCGGATGCAGAACGATTAACAAAATTAGGAAGCCTTATGCGAAAAACATCGTTAGATGAATTACCACAATTAGTAAATGTACTAAGAGGAGATATGAGTTTAATAGGCCCTAGACCTTTATTGCCTGAATACTTGTCTTTATACAACCAAGAGCAAAAAAAACGACATAATCTTCGCCCTGGTATTACAGGATGGGCACAGGTAAATGGTAGAAATGCCATTAGTTGGCAGAAAAAGCTAGAAATGGATGTTTATTATGTAAATAATGTAAGTTTTTTATTGGATATAAAAATCATATTTTTAACCATTAAAAAGGTCTTGGTAAAGGAAGGCATTTCATCAACAAGTTCAGTAACTATGGAAAAATTTAAAGGGAATAAACTATGAAAATAGCAATTTTATCAAGAGTAATTTTTTTAAGTGGGGTTACAACACATTTAATAGATTTATCAAATGAATTTATAAAAAGAGGTCATGAGGTATTTTTATTTACTAGAGGTCCTGAGTATCCTGAAAGCCAGGCTTTAGTTGATTTATATAATATCTTTAATGAAATTGGAGTTACAATAATAAATATTTCATACCCTTTAAATTCTAAATCAAAACTTAAGTATTTAGTAGAACTCTTTTTTTCTTCATTTCAAACAAACAAAATGTTGAAAAAATTAAAGATAGAAGTTATACACGTACATACACCAGCATTATCAATAATATTAAAAATATTTAATAAAAAGTTTATTAAAACAACACATGTTAAGGGTTTGTCATTGTCATTTTTAAACCAAAAAGCTACGCATGAAATAGCAATAAGCAGAGAAATTTATAATGAATCAGTTAAATTATTTAATTATACTCCAAACGAAATATCTTTAATTTTTAATGGTGTGAATTCAAATTTTTCAAAGTTAGTATCTAATCAAGAAAAAAAAATATTAAAGAATAAGTTTAAGATTCCTAGTGATAAAATAATTATTGGTATTGTAGGATCAATTGATTTTAGAAAAGGTCATGATGTATTATTAAAGTCGATAGCATCTTTAAATAAAAAATTATTAAATAATATACACATAATAGTTTTGGGGTCTGGGTTGCCTAAAGGTGAAATTTGGTTAAAGGAGTTAATAATTAAGTATAGTTTTCAAAATTTGATTACAAAATTTGATTTTCAAAAGCCTAAACAATTTTATGATATGATGGATATTTTTGTTTTACCATCAAGATTAGAGGGCTTCCCTTTAGTATCAATTGAAGCAATGCTTTCTGGTTGTTGTGTAGTTAGATCTAAGACAGAAGGAGCTTTTGATCAAATGATTGATTTAGAAACAGGTTGTTTATTTAAAAGTGAAGATTATATCGAATTAAATTATATTTTAAAAGATCTAATAGTGGATGTTAAAAAAAGAATTTCTATTGCTTCTAAGGGTAGGGAATATGCGATTAATAATTTTACATCAAATATAATGGCAGAAAAAACATTAAGAGTTTATGAAGAATTAATAAAAAAATAGAATGAACATTTTAATTACATCCGTAGGTAAGAGAGTTTCTTTGTTAAAAGCTTTCCAAAAAGAACTAAAAATTATTTATCCAAAAGGTAAAGTTTTTGCAGCTGATGTAAACCCACAATTAGCTGCTGCTTGTATTATTTCTGATGGGTGGTTTAAAGTACCGAGTTTAAACGACTCAACGTATATTCTGAAATTGATAAAAATATGCAAACAAAATAACATTTCATTAATAATACCTACAATTGACACAGAACTAAAAATAGTTGCAGAAAATTGTGAATTATTAAAATCTAATGGAATAACTGCAGTTATATCATCTTTAGATATTATTACTATTTGCAGAGATAAGCGATTAATGCATACCTTTTTTGTAAGTAAAGGAATTGAGGTAGCAAAGGAATATTCAAAAACAAATTTAATCTTTCCTTTATTTATCAAGCCAAGTGATGGAAGTAGAAGTAAAGATACTTTTTTGATTGAAAAAAAGGAGGATATAACAAATGCTCATTTAAAGAATCCTAAATTCATGTTTTTAGAATACATGAATCCTTTATTTTATGATGAGTTTACGTGCGATTTATATTATGGAAAAGACAATCAACTAAAATGTGTAGTACCTCGTAAACGTATTGAAGTTAGAGATGGTGAGGTGAATAAAGGTAAAACTGAAAATAATGAACTTGTAGGTTATGTAAAAAAGCACTTAGGCACTATAAAAGGTGCAAGGGGTTGTTTAACGGCACAATTTTTTATGAATAAAGTATCTAAAAGAATTGTGGGCTTAGAAGTAAACCCAAGATTTGGAGGTGGTTATCCTTTAGCTTATTTGGCTGGGGCAAATTTCCCTAAGTGGATAATTGAGGAATATTTTATAAATAAAGAAGTATCATATTTTGATAGTTGGGAAAGTAATGTATTGATGTTACGTTATGATAAGGAAGTAATTATTAAAAATTATGTTGAATAAAGTTGTAATTGTTTTTGATTTAGATGACACTTTATATAATGAAATAGATTATTTGAAGTCAGCATATATTGAAATTGCAATTAACTTGATAAAGTTAGATGCTGTGAAATGTTCAGTATTAGAGTTATATAATGAAATGCTCTTTTTGTTTCAAGCAAAAAAAAATGTTTTTTCAAATATTATAGAAAAATATAGCATAACAGCTTTTACTTTAAATGCTTTAATTGAACAATATAGAGAACATAAACCCAATTTAATTCTTTCTCCAG
Source organism: Lutibacter sp. (assembly GCF_046055765.1). Lineage (GTDB taxonomy): Bacteria > Bacteroidota > Bacteroidia > Flavobacteriales > Flavobacteriaceae > Lutibacter. The sequence goes on from NZ_JASFZF010000050.1 coordinate 2,952, forward strand.
AAACAAAAGAATTATTAGAATATTTAAAAATAAATAATGCAGAAATTGGCATGATTACTGATGGTAGAAGTATTCAACAGCGTAATAAAATAAATGCTTTGGGTATTGATAAATACCTCAACCATATTATTATTTCAGAAGAGATAGAAAGTGAAAAACCAAGTACCCTAAACTACCAGTTTTTTGTAGATAAATATGGAAAGGATTCTAATTTTATATATGTTGGTGATAATGTTAAGAAAGATTTTATTACACCCAATAAATTAGAATGGCTAACAGTTTGTTTAAATGACAATGGGTTTAATATTCATTCTCAAAATATAACTATTTCAAAAGAGTATTTACCTAAATTTAGAATTGATTCTTTGAGTTTATTAAAGAATATAATTTTAGAAAATTATATTAAAAAGAAATTTTAGTTTCTATTTATGCCAAAAAGACCATTCGATTTCCTATTCTCATTAATAAGCCTATTGGTACTACTGCCAATATTGGCAGGTAGTTGGTTGTTGGCTTGTGTAGATACACAATCAAATGGAATATTTTTACAAGAACGAATTGGGCAGTTTGGAAAACCCTTTTTAATGTACAAGTTAAGAACCATGCATCCTGCTACCAATAACATTTCAACTATAGGTGCTTTTTTAAGACGTTATAAGTTAGACGAATTACCACAATTGCTCAATGTACTGCAAGATACTATGAGTATAGTAGGCCCAAGACCCGATATTGCAGGGTATTATGATACCTTACAAGGTGAGTCACGTGCCGTTTTAGAACTAAAACCAGGGTTAACAAGTAAGGCTGCCATTAAATACGCCCAAGAAGAAATACTGTTGCAGCAACAAGAAAATCCATTACAGTATAATGATACTGTACTTTTCCCAGACAAAGTACAATTGAATTTAGAGTATTACTACCACCATACTTTTTGGGGAGATATCAAAATTATTTGGCAAACGGTGTTAGCATTGTTTGAATAAACCATCATCTCCAACTTAATTAGAAACCTGTTCGTTTGGAACACATTATTATGAAGATCCCTAGCCAAGCTGAGGATGATATTTTAAACACGTCCTATGCTAATTTTCGTTGGTAAATTTTGAAATATTTAGCGTTGGGTGTAGCAGAGTCCGAAGAGTGCAACGGTCTGGACTTGGGGGATAAAAAATTTCAATTATTTAGCAGAAAATAAGCATCAGACTAGATTTTTTTGAATACTTTTTTCATCAATGGAAAAAAGTATTGAAACACCCTAAATAAACTAAAAATTGCACTAAAAACTACGTATAGTGTGCGTAATTCATCAATAATTGTGAATAACTTAAAAAAACATTCATTGAACTCAATTTTTATAGATGAAAATAAAGGGTTTGTAAGTACATGTAAGGGTATTTTTGGATAATGAAGGCAATTTTAAACAAGGTCTGTACTTATTTCAATAGCATCAAGAGATAATCTGATACCATCAATAGATATTTCAATAACATCAAGAGATAACCTGATATCTCTTGAAGATAATTTGGTTTTGCTATAGCAATAATAGCCTAAAAACAAGGCATAAAAAAATCCTCGACTGCCAAAACAATCGAGGATTTTATCAAAATATAAAAAGAAGTGGCGGTTTATTCGTTACTCATTTTATACTCCAGTCCTTTTAGCATCTTACGTAGACGTTTTGCAGGTCTAAAGTTCATACGTGCCCCTTTTACCGTGGCGCTATTTACTTCTTCAGGTGTTGTTTTTCCTTCACTACTCACACCAATGTGAAAGAGTCCTAAATCACCAAACTGCACGGTGCGTCCTTGTTCTAGCTCATCCATCATATTGTGCTCTAAAGCACGCAATACTGCCAAACAATCCGATACTCGAACGGTACATTGGTTGGAAACCAGATACGCCAGTCGTTCAAAATCAACCATTCCTGTAGTGATTGCGTACGCATAATATTTCGATGCCGCAGTGTCATCCTGCGGATTTTTACGGGCAACGCCCTTTAAATGTAACATATTTTATATTTTATAATGTGCAACTTTACGATAGGCAGTTATACGAGGCCTTATTACTACGCTTTTAAATATACCTATACCATTGCTGGTACATTTAACACCGCGTTTTTTTGGTTGTTTAAATACATTTTTAATTAAAAATGTAGGTATGTAATGTGTTAGATTAGAACATCATAGCTTTACCATTTCACAATTACTTGTGAACTAAATTTTTTGTTAAAATTTTAGGTAAGCTAAAAGAAGTGTTATACATTTGTAGAACTTATAACCAATGTTTCGCTTCTTTTAGCGTTACCATAATACAAAGTCTTAAAGCTCCAACTTTAGGACTTTTTTTATATAAAACAAAAAATAGTTTTTGTTTTATTTTCGGAAACACATCAAAGTTTTTCCGAGGTCTTTGTAGTACATCAAATATGAATTAAATTAGGGACTTTCTAAAAGTACTCATTTCTTTTTCATAAAGGTTCAAACTTAGAACCAGGGCACTGCAATTTTACTTTTCAAAGATAAATAAAATAAAAATCAATTAATTTATTTAGTAATATTTATTTATTCACAAATATTTTTGAAAAGTAAATAAATTGTTGAAAAAAATAAGAAACATGAATTTATTTAAGTGTTTTTATGGGGAATTGTTCTCGATACACCTTCGTTTCACTACCCTTACGTTTGCAGTAAAACAACGTCATTGCGAGGAGTTTTAATCATGAGATTGCTTCATTCCACTACGTTACATTCGCAATGACGTCATTGCGAGGAGTTTTTACGACGTGGCAATCTGTTACTTTGGTAGTTCCAATCATGAGATTGCTTCGTTACACTCGCAATGACGAAAAAAAGAAACAGATTGCT
>NZ_JASFZF010000051.1:0-5356 GCF_046055765.1 Lutibacter sp.
TGATTGGATATTGTACATTGAAATTTGTACTTGCTTTTGAGTTATTGGCACCGCTATTTCAAAAATACCTGTACTTGGATTTGGATATACTACAAAATCGTTTAATAAAGTGATTTCTTTTGAATAAACTCCTTCACAAGTTTTTGCCGTTTTTACTTCTAATAAATCTCCGTGTTTTACATTTACAGAAAATACAGGAGCGCTCGTATCTAAAACGTCTTTTCCGTTAACAAATACATTATATGGTGCTGTCCCTTGTTCAATTTCAACAATAGCTCTATTTGCTTTTACACTCGATTTTCCTGAAACTGTAGTTCCTTCAATCACCTCAACCACAAAACATTGTTCGTAGTTTTCTCCTGTAACAGTAATACAAACATTATAAGTATCTGGTGCTAAGTTTTCAAACAAATGGCTGTTTGCAAAATTTTGTGTATCTGTAAAATTGGTATTGATTCCAGTAATGGTGGCTACATAACTATGAGTTTCATTAGCTGTAATAATTAATTGTCCATTACTTTTACCTGGGCACGTTTCACTGGTAACCTGAATGTTAAAATTATCTGATGGTAAAGAAAATATTGGTCCTGATAAAGTAGTTGCATTTACCGCACTGCTTTCAGCGGATAAATTAGAATACGTATCTCTAGCTTTAAGCGTTACATTATAGGTTGTGTTTGAACTTAAATTAGTTAAGCTAATACTTGTAGTTGTAGTTGTTTGCAAATAAGTACCATCTAAATAAATAAGATAATCATAAACACCAACATTATCTGTTGAAGCTGTCCAAGTTACCTCAAAGGAACTGTCTGTAATATTTGAAGTAACTAAATTAGTTGGAGTTGTTGGTACTTCAGTATCAGAACTTCCACCCATATTCCATTTATCTTCTGCATTTAAGCCACCCCAAATTACTTTTGCTAAATAAGGATTATCAATAAATGGATTTCTATTGTGTTGAATATTTGCTAACACTTCATTTCTATTAGCTTCAAAAGGTGAAACTGGATCTTCAAAATTCCATTTTAAGAATAAGTTTATCATATTTGGATCTATATTGTTTACAGTTCCAAAACCAACATAGGATGGAAAACATTGAGTTTGTGAAATTTGAGAACCATCCCCCTGGTATTCCATATACATATACATCACAGAACGTGCTACATCACCTTTCCATTCATCACCTGGAAACCATCCGCCATTAGTGGTTTCAATATAAGATGGTATTCCACTACCATCAGTAAATTTCCTATTACTTCTTGTTGTATTTCTGCTTCTGTCAACTGCATGTAAATTGTAAACATCTGTACCTGGACCAGGTTCAGAAGTTTCCAATTTAGGTATTGCTAATGATTTAGCAAACACATGTTCTCTATTCCAAACTCCTGTTGCTCCGCTTCCTGTGTCTTGTTCAGTTTTAAGTCGTGTTCTATCTGTTGTTACATCATTATCAGTATCATCAAAGCCGTAAATTAAAAGCACATTGTTGCTGTTATCAGGATCTTCATCTCCTGCTTTACATGCATCCCAAACATCGACTGGTGAACCCGTATAAGGAATTCCTGAATGTGTAGATTGTATTCTAGTAGCTAATTCATTAAACAGAGGCATCCCTGTTTTAGTGAGATCTAAACCGTTATAATATGCTGGAACAGTTTGTCCGTAAAAAGGAGTTACGAATAAAATAAAGAGTAGGGTATAAAGTAGTTTTTTCACAATAGTCTAATTGTTTTAAATTAAATCGAACATCAAAATTAAGAATTTTAATATTATTACAGTGTTAATTTCCATTTTATTAGCTCAATTGAAACCTATTTGCTTTTCAAATGAATTAAATTTTAAATTAAGACTATAATAAAATGATTACTATTTTTAATTCATTATTTTTGCTTCAACTAAAAAAAACAAACTATTATGATAAAAATGATTCACTCGTATTGGGCTTATATAGTTTTAGCAATATTAATTATTGCAACTGTAAATGCTGCAATAGGTTTATTTTCTAAGAAAAAATTTGAAGCAAAAGATTTGCGCATATCTCTATTTGCTTTAATTGCTGCTCATATTCAATTAATTATTGGTTTTATTGCTTATTTTACTTCTACCTATTTTCAAACTATGCAATCTCACGGAATGGGTTATGTTATGAAAAATAGCATTTTACGTAAACCTTTAGTTGAGCATCCTTTAATGATACTAATTGCTATTGCACTTATTACCATTGGATTTTCAAAACATAAAAAGAAAACTACAGATGATGCTAAATTTAAAACCATTTTTGCTTATTATTTAATAGCTTTATTATTAATATTAGCTGTTATTCCTTGGCATAATTGGTTTTCTAATTAAATTTATACTCCTATCCTATAAACAGATGTTTATAGGATAGGATTTTTTATTATGAAAAAACTACTTGCATATCCTTTAACTATTATTTACTATATCTTTTTTGGAATGGTATTAGTTGTTTTTCAGCCAATTCAATGGGTTGCTTTTAAAATTGGTGGTTATAAAGCTCACAAAATAACAGTAGATTGGCTTAACTTTTTTGTAATTAGTTGTTTATATATTTTAGGGACTAAAATAAGTTTTAATAATAAATATAAACTGCCTAAAAATGCTCCTTTAATAGTTGTTTCTAACCACCAAAGCATGAATGACATTGCTCCTTACTTTTGGTTTTTAAGAAAACACCATCCAAAATTTGTTTCCAAAATAGAGTTAGGCAAAGGAATTCCAAGCATTTCAATTAATTTAAGGCAAGGTGGCTCATGCTTAATTGACAGAAAAGATGCCAAACAATCTCTACGAGCCATTATCAATTTTGGAAAATATATTGAAAAAAATAAATATACTGCGATTATTTTTCCAGAAGGAACTAGAAGTAGAAATAGTGTTCCAAAACGGTTTTCTGAAAACGGGCTTAAAATGTTAGTGAAAAGTGTTCCGTCTGCCTATGTAGTTCCAATAACCATAAATAATTCATGGAAGTTTTTACGTTATGGTGGTTTCCCAATGGAAATTGGAGTGCATTTATCTTTTGATGTTCATGAACCTATAAAAGCAAGTTCTATGGAATTTAATCAGCTTTTTGAAAAAGTTGAAACGGAAATAAAATCGGCAGTTATAGTTTAAATTGATCTCTATCGGCTAAAAAATTCAATTTTTTTCGCAAAGTTATCTGCACCTTTTTATCTAGATTTACTATAATAGTTTCCTCTTTAAAAGGAGTTGTTTTGGCAATGGTTTCTCCTAAACTATCAAAACCCGCAGAATGTCCACTATATTCAAAATTATTAGCATCTTTTCCAACTCTATTTATCCCAATTACATAACTCATATTTTCAATGGCTCGTGCTTTTAACAGTGCATCCCAAGCTTTTATTCTTTGTTTTGGCCAATTTGCCACATAAAATAAAATCTCATAATCTTCTGTATTTCTTGCAAAAACAGGGAAACGCAAATCGTAACAAATTTGAGGACAAATTTTCCATCCTTTTACCGTAAAAATCTTCTTTTCTATTCCTGCTTTATAGACTTTTTCTTCTCCTGCCAAGCTAAATAAATGTCGCTTATTATAGGTTTCTATTTTCCCTGAAGGATATACAAATAACAATCGATTATAATAATCTTCATCTTCTTTTATAATAACGCTTCCTGTAATTACTGCATTTTTTGAAGAAGCCATTTTTTTCATCCATAAAACCGTTTTCCCTTCCATAGATTCTGAAATATTTTTAGGATGCATACTAAAACCGGTGGTAAACATTTCAGGTAAAATAATCAAATCCACATCTTCAGAAATTTGATTTATTTTTTTAGTGAAGTTTTGAAGATTTTCTTTGGCGTTGTGCCAAACTAAATCAGATTGTATAAATGCTACTTTTAAATTTTGCATAATATTTCTGCTGCTTTTTGTAAGGTTTCTTCTGATTTAGCAAAACAAACTCGTAATACTTTGGTGTCTAAATTTTGTTCATTAAAAACCGATATTGGTATAGTGGCTATTTTATTTTCAATAGTTAATTTTTTAGCAAAATTAATATCACTTTCATCTGTAATATTTTTATAGTTTAACAATTGAAAATAAGTTCCTGAAGAAGGCGTAAATTCAAACCTAGAATCTTTCATTAAATTTAAAAAGAAATCTCTTTTTTGCTGATAAAAAGTTCCCAAGTTTAAATAATGTTGCTCATTTTTTAAATACGTTGCCAATGCAATTTGAATAGGATGATTAGCACAAAACACATTAAACTGGTGTACTTTTCTAAATTCAGCAGTTAAATGAGCTGGTGCAGCACAATAACCCATTTTCCAACCTGTATTATGAAATGTTTTTCCGAAGGAAGCAATAATAAAAGTCCGTTCTTTTAAATTTGGATACAAACAAGCTGATTCATGCAATTGATTATCAAAAATAATGTGCTCATAAACCTCATCACTAATCAATAAAATATTAGTGTTTTTTAAAAGATTTTCTAATTGTTGCATATCGTTTTTCGACAAAACTTTTCCTGAAGGATTATGAGGCGAATTAATAATAATCATCCTAGTTTTACTAGTAATTAAACTTTTAACTTCTTCCCAATTTATTTTAAAACTTTCTGGGTCTAACTGAACCGAAATAGGTTTTCCGCCAACTAATTCAACGGTAGGTTCATAACAATCGTAAGCGGGTTTAAAAATAATAACTTCATCCTCTTTTTTAATGGTTGCCGTTATTGCGGTAAAAATAGCTTGTGTTCCGCCAGCAGTTATGGTAATTTCAGTATCTGGATTGTATGTTGTTTGATATAATTTGTCAAATTTTTCTGCTATAGCTTCCCGTAAACTAAAAATTCCAGGCATTGGTGCGTATTGATTGTAGCCATTAATCATAGCTTTATTTACAAGCTCAATAAGTTTAGCATCACTTTTAAAATCGGGAAAACCTTGTGATAGATTTAGCGCATTTTCTTTAGTTGCTAAACCGCTCATAATAGCAAAAATTGAAGTTGGAATTTCTGGTAATTTTGATTGAAATGAATTTTGAAAAGAAGGCATATAATTCGTTTAAATTAATGTTTAAAATTACAAAAATTAATTAGGATACTTTGACAATAGAAAAAATAGGCTTTTAACATTAAATTTAGCTGATGAGTTATTTGAAATATTCATCATTTCTTGAATAATTCCAACTTGAGAATTAAAAGAAAAAAACCAATACTATTAATTTAAAAACTCTCATTTAATTTATTTTGAAGTAAATGTAATAATTGAACCCGTTGTGCATTAATAATTAAATAATAAAAGTTGTTCATTGACTCATTAAAGTCGTATATTTATTTGAATATCAAACAATTAAATACATGAACAA
>NZ_JASFZF010000052.1:0-3687 GCF_046055765.1 Lutibacter sp.
ATTTTTTACTAAAACTAAACGTTGTGCAACTTTTCTGCGAAGCATTGACATTTTTTTACGTTCAGAATTACGTGATCCACCGGCTGGAGTTCCCATACTTGGTACTGCATTTACAGCATCATCTTTTGTAATTCTTCCATCGCGTCCAGTCCCTTTAACTTCAGATGGAGCTATTCCTTTTTCGTCTAAAATTTTTGTAGCAGCAGGTGAAGTTGAACCGCTTGCATACGTAGTTTTAGGTTCAATGGGTTTTTCAACTACTTTAGGTTTTATAATCTTAACTTCTTTAGATGTTAATCCTTCAGGTTTTTTTGCATCTAAATCAATTAAACAAACAATAGCACCTACTTCAACAGCATCACCTTCTTCTGCTTTTAGAGTGATAATACCACTTTCTTCAGCAGGTAATTCTAAGGTTGCTTTATCTGAATCAATTTCAGCAATTGGTTGATCTTTTTCAACATAATCACCATCTTCAACAAGCCAAGTTGCAATTTCTACTTCTGTAATAGATTCTCCCGGAGAGGGAACTTTCATTTCTAAAATCATCTTATTATTTTTTTGTCTTTTTAGACGAATTTTGTTAGTTTTTAAATACTTTATCAATAACACGCTGATGTCTTCTTTTAAACCTTGCCGATGAACCAGCAGCCGGAACTGCGTAAAAAGGTTGAGAAGCAACTTCTAAATTTACCAATCTAAAACGTTGTAACATAAAGCTCCAAGCCCCCATATTTTCTGGTTCTTCTTGTGCCCAAACATAGTTTTTCACGTTTGGATACTTATCAATTATTTGTTGTAATTTATTTAAATGTAATGGAAATAGTTGTTCAATTCTCACTAAAGCAATATCATTTCTTTTCAAATTAGAACGTTCTGCCAATAAATCGTAATAGAATTTACCAGTACAAAACACCAATTTAGTAACGTTCTTTGCTTCAACTGTATCATCAATTACTTCTTGAAAATTACCTTCTGCAAATTCTTCTAAAGATGAGGTTGCTAAAGGATGACGTAATAAACTTTTAGGTGTAAATACAATTAATGGTTTTCTATAATCACGTTTCATTTGACGACGTAATAAATGATAGAAATTAGCTGGTGTTGTACAATCTGCTACAATCATATTATCTATGGCACATAATTGTAAAAAACGTTCCATACGAGCTGATGAATGCTCGGATCCTTGTCCTTCATAACCGTGGGGAAGTAATACAACAATACCATTTTGTAATTTCCATTTATCTTCTGCAGCCGATAAATATTGGTCGAAAATAATTTGTGCACCGTTACTAAAATCTCCAAATTGTGCTTCCCAAATTGTTAACGTATTTGGATTAGCCATTGCATATCCATAATCAAAACCAAGTACACCATATTCAGATAATAAGGAATTATAGATTTGCATTTTTCCTTGTATATTATCAAGTGTATTTAATAAATTAATACGTTCTTCCGAAATTTCATCACGCAATATAGCATGACGATGGCTAAATGTACCACGTTCAACATCTTGGCCGGAAATACGAATATCAAAACCTTCTTGTAGCAAACTTCCATAAGCTAAAGTTTCTCCCATTCCCCAATCAATTTTATTTCTTTCAAAAACCATGTTATTTCTATCACGTAAAATTCGTTCAGCTTTCCTTAAGAATTTAACATTTTTTGGAACTGTAGATACTATTTTTGCTATATTTTTTAATTCAGAAATTGGATAGGTAGTGTTTTCAGAAGTTAGCATAGCATCTAAATTTCTTCGAGTAAAACCTTCCCAAGCATCTTTCATAAACTCACGTACTTTAGAAGTTTTTACTTTTTTAGATTGTTGATATTCTTCTTCTAATAAACTTTTAAATTCAGCAATTGATTCATTTAAATAAGTAGTATTTATAATTCCTTCTTCAATCAATTTTTGTGCATAAATATCTCTAGGGTTTGAATGTTTAGCAATTGCTTTGTATAAATTTGGTTGTGTAAAACGAGGTTCATCACCTTCATTATGTCCATATTTTCTATAGCCTAGTAAATCAATAAAAATATCGCGCTTAAATTTCATTCTAAAATCTAGTGCCATTTCAATTGCATGAACAACTGCTTCAACATCATCAGCATTCACATGTAGTACTGGTGATAGTGTTACTTTAGCAACATCTGTGCAATAAGTACTTGAACGAGCATCTAAATAATTAGTTGTAAAACCAATTTGGTTGTTAATTACTATATGAATGGTTCCACCGGTGGAATACCCATTTAATTTACTCATTTGTGTAACTTCATAGACCAATCCTTGCCCAGCAATTGCAGCATCTCCGTGTACAATAATTGGTAATAACTTAGAATTATTACCGTTGTAGGTTTTATCTATTTTTGCACGTGCTATTCCTTCAACAATAGGCCCAACGGTTTCTAAATGTGATGGGTTTGGAACTAAATTCATTTTTAGTTCTTTATTATTTTTTAATGTTTTTGTAGTTGTTAATCCTAAGTGGTATTTTACATCACCATCAATATCTTCATCTTCAAAATCTTTGCCTTCAAATTCGCTAAAAACATCACGTATTGGTTTTCTAAAAATATTGGTAAGTGTATTTAACCGACCTCGATGTGCCATTCCTAATACAAATTCATCGACATCATAAATTTCAGCTGCATTTCTAATTACAGAACTGATAGCTGGAATTAAAGTTTCACCACCTTCTAATGAAAATCTTTTTTGACCTACATATTTTGTTTGTAAAAAATTTTCAAAAGTTACTGCTTGAGTTAATTTTTGAAGAATATATTTTTTTGCATCATTTGAATAGGTAGGATGATTAGAATTTCTATTCAATTGTTTTTGTAGCCATTTAATTTCTTCCGGATTTCGTATATACATATATTCAACACCAATAGAATTACAATAAACAGTTTCTAAATGTTTTATTATTTTTCGAAGTGTTGCTTTTCCAGTTCCAATAATATTACCAGCATCAAAAATTGAATCTAAATCGTTTTTAGACAGTCCAAAATTTTCTATTGCTAAAGTAGGAGTGTATTTTCTACGTTCACGAACTGGATTTGTTTTAGTAAATAAGTGGCCTCTAGTTCTGTAACTGTTTATGAGGTCTATTACTTTAAATTCTTTTAGAACATTTTCAGGCACTTCATTTTCAGAATCACTGTCTGAAGGTGAAAAATTTTCATTTGCAAAATTATAACCTTGAAAGAAACTCCTCCAACTAGGCTCAATACTGTCAGGGTTTATTAAATACTGATCATACAAATCTGAAATAAAACCTGTATGTGCAGCATTTAAAAATGAATATTTATCCATGTTTATGTTAGTAGTCAATGATTTATTTAGTTGCGGCTAAAATACAATTTTTAGGATAACAACCATTTCAATTATTCTTTTTTTACAATTATTATGTTCTTGTAAAATTTGCATTATTTTTATTGATTTTAAGAGAATAAATGTACCGTTTATATAATAAATATGAATTTTTAAAGCTTTAATTTTCAGTTTGTTAGTTTTAAAAGATAAAAAAAACAAAAAAAGAGTAATTTTTTTTCAAAAAAATATTGCAAAAAGTATAAATCCTTGTATATTTGCACTCGCAAAAGAGAATAAATTCCTCCTTAGCTCAGTTGGTTAGAGCATCTGACTGTTAATCAGAGGGTCCTTGGTTCGAGTCCAAGAGGGGGAGC
>NZ_JASFZF010000053.1:0-9505 GCF_046055765.1 Lutibacter sp.
CGGAGAAAAACTGATACCAATTAATATTGAAGATGAAATGAAATCTGCTTACATTGATTATTCAATGTCAGTAATTGTTTCAAGAGCATTACCAGATGTACGAGATGGTTTAAAACCAGTGCATAGAAGGGTTTTGTTTGGTATGCACGAATTAGGAATAAAAGCAACAGGATCTTATAAAAAATCAGCTAGAATAGTTGGAGAAGTATTAGGTAAATATCACCCACATGGTGATACATCTGTTTACGATTCAATGGTACGTATGGCTCAAGAATGGAGCGTACGGTATATGATGGTTGATGGCCAAGGTAACTTTGGATCTGTAGATGGAGATAGCCCTGCAGCAATGCGTTATACAGAAGTACGAATGCGTAAAATATCAGAAGACATGCTTTCTGATATTGAAAAAGATACTGTAGATCATAAATTAAATTTTGATGATACATTGCTAGAACCAACTGTTTTACCAACTAGAATTCCTAATTTATTAGTAAACGGAGCTTCAGGTATTGCAGTTGGTATGGCTACAAACATGGCACCTCATAATTTAACTGAAGTTATTGATGGAACATTGGCTTATATTGAAAATAGAGATATTGAGATTTCTGAGTTAATGGAACACATAAAAGCACCTGATTTTCCAACAGGAGGTATTATTTATGGTTATGAAGGTGTAAAAGAAGCTTTTGAAACAGGTAGGGGTAGAATTGTAATGCGTGCTAAAGCAACTATTGAAGAAGTTCAAGGAAGAGAGTGCATTATTGTTACAGAAATTCCTTATCAGGTTAATAAGGCAGAAATGATTAAAAGAACTGCTGAATTAGTTAACGATAAAAAATTAGAAGGTATCGCCAATATTCGCGATGAATCTGATAGAAATGGAATGCGTGTTGTTTACATTTTAAAACGTGATGCAATACCAAATATAGTTTTAAACAAACTTTACAAATATACAGGCTTACAAACATCGTTTAGTGTGAATAATATTGCACTTGTAAATGGTCGTCCGCAACAATTAAATTTAAAAGAACTAATCCATTATTTTGTTGAACACAGACATGAAGTAGTTGTTAGAAGAACAGAATTTGAACTTAAAAAAGCAGAGGCTAGAGCTCATATTCTTGAAGGTTTAATAATTGCTAGTGATAACATTGATGAAGTAATTAAAATAATTAGAGCATCTTCTAATGCTGATGAAGCTAGAGAAAATTTAATTAAACGTTTTGAATTAACTGAAATTCAGGTAAAAGCCATAGTTGAAATGCGTTTGCGTCAATTAACTGGTTTAGAGCAAGATAAATTGCGTGCTGAATATGAAGATATCATGAAGTTAATTATTGATTTAAAAGATATTTTATCAAATGAAGTAAGACGTTACACTATTATAAAAGAAGAATTAGTAGCTGTAAGAGATAGATATGGTGATGAACGTAGATCTGTTATTGAATATGCTGGTGGAGACTTATCTATTGAAGATATGATTCCAAATTCTAAAGTAGTGGTAACAATTTCACATGCAGGTTATGTAAAACGAACTAATTTAGATGAATATAAAGTTCAAAATAGAGGTGGTAGAGGTCATAAAGGGGTGGCTACCAGAAATGAAGATTTCCTTGAGCATTTATTTATAGGTACAAACCATCAATATATGCTTTTCTTTACTCAAAAAGGAAAAGTATTTTGGATGCGTGTTTATGAAATTCCTGAAGGAGGAAAAACTTCAAAAGGTAGAGCAATTCAAAACCTAGTAAATATTGAACAAGATGATGCTGTTAAGGCTTTCTTAGTTACAGAAGACTTAAAAAATGAAGAATATGTAAACAGTCATTATATTATAATGGCAACTAAAAATGGTCAAGTTAAAAAAACTTCATTAGAACAATATTCTCGTCCAAGAACTAATGGTATCAACGCTATTACTATAAGAGAAGGCGATGAACTTTTAGAAGCAAAATTAACAACTGGAGATAGTCAAATTATGATTGCTTTAAAATCGGGTAAATCAATTCGTTTTGAAGAAAGTAAAACACGTCCAATGGGTAGAAATGCTTCAGGTGTAAGAGGAATTCGTTTAAAAGATGCTAAAGATGAGGTAATAGGAATGATTGCTGTAAATGATAATGAAAGTAATGTACTAGTAGTTTCAGAAAAAGGATACGGTAAAAGATCTAGTTTAGAGGATTATAGAATTACCAATCGTGGAGGTAAAGGCGTTAAAACTATTAATGTTACTGAAAAAACAGGTAGTTTAGTAGCTATTAAAAATGTCACTGATGAAGATGATTTGATGATTATTAACAAATCAGGAATTACAATTAGAATGGCTGTAGCAGATTTACGTGTTATGGGACGAGCAACACAAGGTGTAAAATTAATTAATATTAAAGATAACGATTCAATTGCAGCAGTTGCAAAAGTATTACATGAAGAAGAAGAAGAAGAAGAATTAGACGAAAAAGAAAATGGCACGGAAATTGAAAATGATAACGAAGAGAATACAAATCAAGAATAAACCAATTAAAATGAGAAAACAATTATTAATTCTGTCAGCTTTATTTATAAGTGTGACAGTATTTGGACAAAAAAATGAACTTAAGACCGCTGAAAAGGCTATTAAAGCTAATGATTTTGTAGCAGCAACTACAGCATTAAATAAAGCTGAAGGTTTAATTGCAAATGCAGATCAAAAAACAACAGCTAAATTCTATTATTTAAAAGGAAAAGCGTTGTATCAAAATGGTTCAGAAAATGCAGACATATTAAAGGTAGGTGAAGCTTTTAATAAATTAATTGATTATGAAAAAGAGACTAAACAAAAATATACAAATGAGTTTGGTGCATTATTAAACAAGTTAATTAGTAGTGTTGCTGAAAAAGCATCTAGTGATTATAGTTTGGCATCAGAAACTAAAGAACCAGCTGATTATATGAATGCTGCAAAAAAGTTTCATCAAGTATATTCTTTAAGCCCTAGAGATACTTCTTTTTTAGATAATGCAGCTTTGATATATTATTTTGGTAAAGATTATGAAACTTCAAAAAAATTATATCAAAAATTATTAGATTTAAATTACACAGGTATTACTACAATTTATAAAGCAACAAATAAAGAAGATGGTAAAGACATTACTTTTAATGATAAAAAAGCAATGGATTTACAAGTTAAATTAGGACTTGCAGAAAATCCAAGAGAAGAAGCAAAAGATTCTCGAAGAGAATTTATTTTTAAAAATTTAGCTCAAGATTATTCAGTATTAGAAAATTATTCAAAAGCATTAGAGGTAATTGCTGAAGGTAGAAAAGAATTTCCAAAAAGCTATTCTTTGTTAATTGATGAAGCAAATGTTTATTATAAATTAGGAGATAATAATAAATTTAAAGAGCGTTTAGAAGAAGCTATTACTTTAAACCCAACAGATCCTACTTTATATTATAATGTTGGGGTAATGAATATGGATCAAGGAAAAATTGACGAAGCAATTAATTACTTTGATAAAGCTATTGAATTAAAACCCGATTATGCTGATGCGTATAATAATATTGGTGCAGCTATGATTGAAAAAGTAAATCCAATTATTGAGGAAATGAATAAAAGTTTATCAGATTTTGATAAATATGATAAATTACAAGCTAAACAATTTGAAATATATAAACAAGCGGTTCCTTTTTATGAAAAAGCTTATGAGATTGACGCTACAAATATTAGTGTAATTCAAACATTAATGGGTTTATATGAGAACTTAGAAATGACTGAAAAGTTAAAAGCAATTAGAGCTGTTTATGATGAATTAAAAGGGTAAATAAACTCTATAGGTTATATAAAAAAAGCTCACATTTGTGAGCTTTTTTTATATAATTTTTTTAATAACTCTTAATTTATGAGTGTGTCTGTGTGTATCTATGTTAAAAATACCACTGTGATCAATTCTATCAACTCTAATTTTACCATGTGCATGAATTATATAATTATCTTTCATAATTATACCAACATGTGTAATAATTCCTTCGCTATTATCGAAAAAGGCTAAATCCCCAGGCTCACTTTCTTCAATAAAGCTTAAAACCTCTCCTTGCGTTGCTTGTTGGGTTGCATCACGTAATAATTTATAACCACAAAGTTTATAAACCATTTGAGTAAAACCAGCACAATCAATACCAAATGGAGTTTTTCCACCCCATAAATAAGGCGCGTTTAGGTATTTAAAAGCAACTTTAATAATAGTTTCTTTAGATTGTTTTTTAGAAATTATATCACCTTCATAAAGAAAACTAGTATTATTTATAATTAAGTTTTTATTAAAATAAAAAGGCAATGAAGCACCTAGTGAAACTGTAATAAAATTATCATTTTTATCAGTAGCAAAATCTATTAATTCATTTGCATAAGTTGAATCTGAATTCTGAATTTTTATATAAATCTCTTCTGTAATTTCTTCAAATTGTTTAGTATCTATCCAACCTTCATAGTTATCAAAAGCAACTCTAATTTTACTCCAATTTTTACGTATCTCAATTATTTTAAAATGTTCACCAAATAATAATTGCGAAATCATTTCGCTACTATTATTTGGTTCAATTTTAACAGGAACAATACTTAAATTACAAATTCCGTAGTGCATATAAATAAATTATAATCTTTCAATTACCATTGCACTTGCACCACCGCCTCCATTACAAATTGCTGCAGCACCAATTTTTGCATTGTTTTGTTCTAAAATAGAAGTTAAGGCAATAATAATTCTTGCGCCAGACATACCTAAAGGATGACCTAAAGAAACAGCACCTCCGTTTACATTGACTTTTTCAGCATTCAAATTTAAAATTTTAATATTGGCTAAGCCAACTACAGAAAAAGCTTCATTAAATTCAAAATAATCTACGTTGTCTAGATTTATTCCAGCTTTAGCTAAAGCTAAAGGTAAAGCTTTTGCAGGAGCTGTAGTAAACCATTCAGGTTCTTGTGAAGCATCGGCATAACCACTTATTTTAGCTATTGGTTTTAAGTTTAATTCTTCAGCTTTTTCAGCACTCATAAGAACTAATGCAGCGGCACCATCATTTAATGTTGAAGCATTAGCTGCTGTAACTGTACCATCTTTTGAGAAAACTGGGCGTAAAGTAGGAATTTTTTCCATTTTGACATTCTTGTATTCTTCATCTTCAGAAAAAATGATGGGTTCACCTTTTCTTTGAGGAATTTCTACGGGTACAATTTCATTTTCGAAATTTCCATTTGACCAAGCTTTTGCTGATTTTTTATAAGATTCTATAGCGAAATTATCTTGATCTTCTCTTGTAAAATGGTATTCTGAAGCACATAAATCTCCACATGTTCCCATATGTTTTTGATCGTAAACGTTGGTTAAACCATCAACTAAAATACCGTCAGACATGTTAATATTCCCCAATTTAGTTGCTTTTCTTCCTGCTACATAATGAGGGATACTACTCATATTTTCCATACCGCCAGCCACAATAATTTCAGCATCACCACATTTAATAGATTGGGAAGCTATCATAATAGCTTTCATACCAGAAGCACATACTTTATTTATAGTTGTACAAGGCACAGTAGTAGGGATTCCAGCAAAAATAGCTGCTTGGCGTGCAGGAGCTTGTCCAAGACCAGCTGATACAACATTTCCCATTAAAACTTCATCTACTAATTGTGGATCTAAGTTTATTTTATTTAAGGCTCCTTTTATGGCAATAGCACCAAGTTTCGGTGCCGAGATACTAGATAAACTTCCTAAAAAACTTCCAATAGGTGTTCTAGCAACAGATACAATTACAACTTCTTTCATATTTAATTCTTAGAATATTTCTTATGCGAATTTAAGTAAATTAATGCAATTTTAATGGCTTTAAAATAGAGTTTATTTTGTGTAATATTCATTACACAATAAAATTATAAGTTCCCTAATTTGCATTAGATATTTAAACACAACAAGTTATGGGCTTGAATAAAGCATTTAATAAACATTATGTAGCTGTAATTGGAGGTTCTATCTCTGGCTCTGAAGCAGCAAATTTATTGGCAGAAAAAGGGTTTAGAGTTGTTGTTTTTGATATGAATGAATTACCTTATGGTAAAATTGAAGACGGTTTGCCAAAATGGCATGTAAACCTTAGAAATAGACAAATTAAAGAAATTGATAAAAAATTAAACCACCCAAATATTAGATTTGTACCTAAAACTAAAATAGGTAGTGATATTGAATTTTTTGATTTGCTTAAAAATTGGGGTTTTTCAGCAATTATACTTGCAAATGGTTCTTGGAAGGATAGAGCTTTACCAATACGATCTATTGAGAAATTTTTAGATAAAGAACTCATTTATCAGAACTCATTTATCAATTGGTTTAATCATAAACATGAGCATGATTTTATGGGTAAAAACTACTTTATTAAAGGTGGAGCAGTTGTAATTGGAGGAGGATTGGCATCACTAGATGTTGTGAAAATTGTGATGATTGAACTTGTTAAAAAGTATTTATTTGTTAAAAAAGGTATCGATGTAGATTTGTTTACTTTGGAAAAGGAAGGTATACAAAAAACGTTAGAAAAACATTCAATTCCATTTGAAGAATTAAGTTTAAAAAAGGCAAGACTTGTATATAGGAGAACAGCTAAGGATATGCCTTTAAAACCACCAAAAAATGAGAGTGAGGAAAGTATTGAAGCGGCTAAATTAGTTTCAGAAAAATTGTTAAATAAGTATATAGAAAAGTATTTATTTGAATTTATTCCATTAAGTATACCTATAAATTTTAGTGAAGAAAACAATAAATTAACTGGAGTTGTTTTTCATCATATAACAATTGAAAAGGGAAAATTTCAGCCTATAAAAGATAGTTTATTTGAATTAAAAACTGAAATGTTAATTTCTTCAATAGGAAGTGTTCCTGAGCAGTTGGAGGGACTTGAGTACGAATACTCATCCTTAAAAATGCGAAAAAAAGCTGATTATCATGTTGCTGGCTTTGAGAATGTTTTTGCCGTAGGTAATGCTGTTACTGGTAGAGGAAATATTCAGGAATCTAAACGCCATGGAAAACAAATGACTGCTTTAATTATTGATAAGCATTTAACAGAAGATGCATTAGAAAAATGGTTAACAAATTATAATAGTGAGGTTAGAACACAAGTAAATGAACAAGTTGAGGTAATTTTTGATGAGATTTCGAAACTTAAAATTCAACCTAATACTACATTGCAAGGGATTTTATCTAAAACAGATAAAATTCATGAAAAAATTAAATATACAAACTATAAAAGCTGGATAAAAAGTAATACACCAGAAAGATTAGAGGATATCCTAAAAAATAAAGTAGATTGCAAATGTAAATAACATAAAAAATGTTATTTTTGGAATGCAAATGCGAACTTCGTGAAAAACTTCATAAATAAATTACTAGTAAATCATTCATTAATTTATAAACTATTTTTATACATAGTAACTATAGTTTTAATTGTATACCTTTTTCCGAAAGGAGGGCAATTTAAGTATGAATTTCAAAAAGGGAAACCTTGGCAATATGAAAATTATTATGCTCCATTTGATTTTGCTATAAAAAAATCTGTTGATGAAATTGAAATTGAAACAGCCCAAATAAAAGAGAATTCAAAACTATTTTTTGAATATAATGAAGAAATTGTATTTAAAGTAAAGAATTTAATTTTAGATAAAAGCACACTATTATTATCAAATTCGAATATTTCGGAGGTTGATAAAGCTGATTTGAAAAGAAAAGCAATAAAAATTATAGATAATATATATGAGTTTGGCTATTTAGAAGCATCAGATTATCAAATTCCTGCTGAAAGGGAAATTACAATTAGAAAAGGGAATAAAATTCAAAATATTCAACCTTATAAACTCTATAAACCTTCACAAATTCTTACGTATATTAATTCAATTATAGGCGCTCAGCCTTATACACAGGAAGAAAATAGCATTTTAAATATTATATATGAAGGATTAAAACCAAATGTTAGTTATGATAAAATTTTTACTGAAAAAGTGCTTCAAGAAAATTTAAGTAAAATCTCGTATACAAAAGGCTTGGTTTCTGAAAAAGAGCGTATTATTTTTAAAGGTGATATTGTTGAAGGAGAAAACTTAATGAAATTAAATTCCATAAAAAGCGAATTTGAATCGCAAGTGTGGAGTCAATCTAATTATAATTGGATTGTTTTTGGTTATACTATTTTGGTGGCATTATCTTTTTTAATGTTATTACTTTTTTTAAGAAAATATAGAATAGAAATATTTGAAAATAATAATAAAGTTACTTTTATATTTTTCAATATTATTTTAATTATTCTTTTAGTAACATTAATTGCGAAGTATGATGTTAAGTATATTTATATAGCTCCTATAGTTATATTACCACTTGTTTTAAAAGCTTTTTTTGATGCAAGGTTAGGTTTGTTTACACATGTTTTAACTGTACTGCTACTTGGTTTTATTGTGCCAAATAGTTTCGAATTTATTTTTCTTCAAATAATTGCAGGAATAGTAACTATTTTAACGATTTCTGAACTCTATAAAAGAGCAAATTTATTTATTTCAGTATTACAAATAACATTTGTTTATTTTCTAGCTTATTTTGCTTTTTCAATTATACAAGAAGGAAATGCCCAAAATTTAGATTGGGATAAGTTTTTATATTTTTCATTAAATGGAGCAGCTACGTTATTTGTATTACCATTGATTTATATTTTTGAAAAAATGTTTGGACTAATTTCTGATGAATCATTAAAAGAACTATCTAACACTAACTCTAAATTATTACATGAATTAGCAGAAAAAGCTCCTGGAACATTTCAACACTCATTACAAGTTGCAAATTTAGCTGAAGCTTGTGCTAACGAAATACATGCAAATTCGATGTTAGTTAGAACTGGTGCATTGTATCATGATATTGGTAAAATGGATAACCCAATGTTTTTTACTGAAAACCAGTCAACCAATGTAAATCCACATAACGAGCTTACACCAAAGGATAGTGCTCAAATAATAATAAACCATATTATTAAAGGTGTAGAGATGGCTAAAAAAAATCATTTACCTGATAGAATAATTGATTTTATTAGAACTCATCACGGAACTACTTTAGTTTATTATTTCTTTAAGAAGGAAGAAGAGTTAAGTGGAGAAGAGGTAGCTATTAAAAATTTCCAATATCCGGGTCCAATTCCTTTTTCAAAAGAAACAGCAATATTAATGATGTGCGATTCTGTAGAAGCAGCATCAAAAAGTATAAAAGAACCAACAGTACAAACATTTGATTTATTAGTTGAAAAAATTGTGAATAAGCAAATGGAAGATGGTCAATTTATGAATGCCGATATTACTTTTAAAGAATTACAAACCATTAAAAAGGTGCTAAAGAAGAAGTTAAAGAATATTTATCATTTAAGAATTGAATATCCTGAATAAATTACAAGAAAAGTTTAATTAAAAAAAGTTAAAAAATGTTGTATAACTGCATTTCTAATG